>JANRJZ010000068.1:0-41679 GCA_033763675.1 Gemmatimonadota bacterium | reverse complement strand
CCGAATCCGGGGCGCACCTGGTCCACCACCGCCCCCGGCACCACCCCCTGCCCCGCCACCACCACCAGATCCGGCACATGCTGCTGGATCGACGTCCGGAGCCGGTGCTCGAGGTCCCGGCGGACCAGCCGCTCCAGCCAGCCCGCATTGTTCGGGTCGATATGCACCAGGTTGGTCCCCAACCGCTCGAGGGCGCGGCGGATCAGCCCGTGATGCGCCAGATCGGCGTCATCCACTGGCGCGACATAGAGAATGCGGAGACCGGCGTACGGTGGGTTCATGGCGGACTGCGAGACAATCTACAACGGCCGATGGCGGGTGCCGAGTGGCTAGGCCGGGGTGGGTGTCGCCGCGCCGAACTGCCCCGCGGCGAGGCGCTGGTACACGCCTCCGGCCGCGAGCAGGGTGTCGTGGGTACCCCGCTCGACGATCCGGCCACCCTCGATGACCAGGATGAGATCGGCATGGCGCACCGTCGCCAGCCGGTGGGCGATGACCAGGACGGTGCGCCCCACCATCAGGCGGAGGATGGCGTCCTGGACCAGGCGCTCCGACTCGGAGTCGAGCGCGCTCGTGGCTTCGTCCAGGATCAGGATCGGGGGGTCCCGCAGGATGGCGCGCGCCAGCGCGATCCGCTGCCGCTGGCCGCCGGAGAGCCGGGTCCCCCGTTCCCCGAGCCGGGTCTCGTAGCCCGCGGGGAGGCCGGAGATGAACTCGTGCGCATTCGCGGCCCTGGCCGCCGCCTCGATCTCCGCCGGGCTCGCCTTCGGGCGGCCGTAACCGATGTTGGCCGCGACGGTCTCATTGAAGATCACCGTCTCCTGGCTCACGACCGCCATCAGCGCCCGGACCGAGGAGCGACGCAGGGCGGTGAGCGGTGCGTCGTCGAGCAGGATCCGACCGGCGGTCGGTTCCCGCAACCGGGGCAGCAGCTCCGCCAGCGTGGTCTTTCCCGCCCCCGATGGCCCCACCAGCGCCACCGTCTGCCCGCGGGCGATCGTGAAGCTGATCGCCTCCAGCACCGGGGCCGCGTCCGCCGCGTAGCGAAACCCGACGTCATCGAAGCGGATCTCCCGGTCGAACCGGGCGGACGCGAGCCCGCCGGGCTCCAGCTCCGCCGCCGGCAGCCCCAGGATGTCGAACACCCGTTCCGCGCTGGCGAGGGCCTGGGCCATCTGCCCCGGAAACTGGGTGATGGCCTTGAGTGGCGCCATGATGCGTAGCGCGGCCACGATGAACACCAGCAGCCCCTCGGGCGCGAGCTGGCCGCCGCGGAAGCTGGCCGAGGCGCCGGCCGCGATCAGCAGTACCAGCAGCAGGCCGCCGAACAGCTCGCTCACCGGACTGGTCAGGGTGGCGAACCGCTGGGTGCGAACCACCGAGCGGCGATACCGGTCGGCCTGGTCCCGGAACCGGGTGGCCTCCCGCTCCTCCGCCCCCGAGGTCCGAATCAGCTTCACCGCGCCCAGCCGCTCGGCCAGGAGCGCGGTCATTTCCCCCGCCTCCTCGGCCCGCGCCCGGGCATGCCGCCGCAGGCGGCGCAGCAGCGCGCGGATCCCCACCAGCAGCACCGGCGCCACGGCCAGGGTGAGCAGGGTGAGCCGGGGGGAGAGCTGCGCCAGCACCAGCAGCGTGGTCAGGATGAGGACCGCGTTCTGGAAGAACGAGGCGAGGCCGGCGCTCACCACCCCCTTGGTCTGGTCGGCGTCCTGCATGACCCGGGCGATCATCTGCCCGCCGCGGGTGCGCTCCAGCCACCCGAGGTCGAGCCGCAGCAGGTGGGCGAAGAGCGCGCCCCGGAGGTCCCGCACCAGCCCCTCCTGCACCCGCACGCTGAGCAGGGCGGAGAGGTAGGCCAGCGCATTCTTGCAGAGGAGGGTGGCCCAGAGGAGCGCCACCAGGCGCACGGTGACCCCACCGGCGGAGGCGCCCGCCAGGAGGGGCGCCAGCAGGTCGTCCACCAGCCGCTCGAGGCCGGTCCCGCCGGACAGTCCGCCGGCCGACCCGAAGAGGTGGCGGAGCAGCGGGATGAGGAAGAGCAGCGTGGCCCCGTCCAGCACGGAGGCGACGGTCGTGGCCGCAACACCAAGCAGCAGCCGTCCGCGATAGGGCCGGAGCCAGGGAAGGAGCCGCCGCGCGGTGCCGGAAGGCACGTCTGCCGAGCCGCCGAGCCGCCGAGCCGCCGAGCCCCCGGTTTCAGCCACCGCGCCTCGCGCTCAACAGCGCGATCGGCAGCACCATCTCCTCCGGCGTCACCCCGCCGTGGAGAAAGGCGCCGCGGTAGCGCGCCTGGTACTCCCGGAGCTTGGTCGGGTAGACAAAGAAGCGGTCTCCGGTGGCCAGCAGCAGCCGCGTGCCCGGCGGGCGCGGGGGGAGGCCCCAGGCGGGGAGGTCGTCGATGGCGATCGCCGCGTCACGCTCCTGGGTGCGCAGGTCTTCGCCGAACTTGTAGCGCAGGTTGAGGGTCGCGTCGCGGCGGGCAAAGATCGTCGCCGGGGTGTGGCAGTGGATGGAGCCATGGTCGGTGGTGAGCAGCACCGGGACATTGCGGCGCTCCGCCTCCCGGAGCGCCGCCCACAGCGGCGACCGCTCGAACCAGGTGCGGGTGAGGTTCCGGAGCGCCTGGGTGTCGCGCGCCACCTCGAAGAGGGTCGAATTCTCCGTGCGGCCGTGGGTCAGCTGGTCGATGAAGTTGAAGACCAGCGCCGTCACCCCGTCGGCCGCGAGCTGCCCCGGGAGCCGGGTGAGCAGCATCTCGCCGTCGGCGGCGGTGAAGACCTTCTCGTACCGGACCGGCACCGGCCGGCCATAGCGGCCCTCCAGTTGGGCGGCGAGCAGCTCCTGCTCGTGGGTGTTGAGGCTGGTCTCGTCCTGGTCCCGCCACCAGCCGGGGTAGCGGGTCGCCAGGTCCCGGGGGAAGAGCCCGCCGAAGATCGCGTTCCGCGCATAGGGGGTGGCGGTCGGCACGATCGAGAAGTAGTACGAGGTCTCGATGTCGAACCGGGTGGCGATCAGCGGCCGGATCGCCTCCCACTGGTCGAGCCGCAGGCAGTCCACCACCACCAGGAGCGCCTTGCCGTGCTGCCGCAGGGCCGGCTCCACGAACTCCGGCACGATGTCGACGCTGAGCGGCGGCCGGTCCCCCCGGTGGCCGGTGAGCCAGCGACGGTAGTTGCGCTCGATGAAGCGGGCGAACTCCTGCCGCAGGCTCTCCTGCAGCGTGCGCAGCGCTTCCGAGAGCCCGGGCTCATCCGCCTGCCCCAGCCGCACCTCCCATTCGGCCAGCTCCACCACCAGGTCGGTCCACTCCCGCCAGTTCATGTCGGGATGCCGGCTGGCCTCCAGCTCGCGGAACCGGGTGGCGAAGTCACGGGACAGCCGCTGCTGCCGGATCCGGTCCCCCTCGAGCAGCCGGGTCACGACCGAGAGCACCTGCCGCGGGTTGACCGGCTTGACCAGGTAATCCGACATCTCGGCCCCGATGGCGTCCTTGAGGGTGGCCGGCTCTTCGCTCTTGGTCACCATCACCACGGGGATGGTCGCGTCCATGGTGCGGATGGCGCGGAACAGCTCCATCCCGCGACGGCCCGGCATCTGTTCGTCCAGCAGCACCACGCCGTACGGCTGCCGCTGCAGCAGCACCAGGGCGTCATCCCCATGGGCGGCCTTCTCGACCGTGAAGCCCTGCTCCTCGAGGAACAGGATGTGGGAGGAGAGGCTTTCGACCTCGTCGTCCACCCAGAGGATGCTGCGGGGGCGTGGCATGAATCCAAGATAGGCGGGGGAGGGGGAAACGGGGAAAAGGGGAAGCGGAGAAATGGAAAAGGGACGCGGCCCAACCGCGCGACGTTGCCGCTGCGCCATCTCCCCGATGCTCCGTTTCCCCGTTTCTCCTGTTCCCCGATCCCCCGTTCCCCGGTCATCGCCTTACTATTCATGCCGTGTCTTCCCCCCGCATCCTCCTGGTCCGGTTCAGCTCCCTCGGCGACGTGCTGCTGATCACGCCGCTCATCCGGGCCTTGCGGGCACGGCATCCGGCCGCCACACTCACCGCGCTGACCAAGCAGAGCTGGGCGCCGCTGCTCTCCGCCAACCCGCACCTGGACGAGGTGGTGACCGTCGCCCCGGGCCAGTCCCTGGTGCCGCTGGCCCGCGCCATCCGGGGGGAGCGCTTCACCCACCTGCTGGACCTCCACGGCAGCGTGCGCACCCGGGTGCTCCGCCTGCTGGTCCCCGGCCCCTGGACCGGCTATGACGCCCGGCGGGCGGCGCGGCAGCGGCTGATCCGCACCCGTGAGGACCGCCACCCCGACCGGCTCCCCGTGGCGGAACGCTATTTCGAGGCGGCGCGCGGCCTCGACGTCACGCCGGACGGCCGGCCCGCCGAATTGTTCATCAGTCCCGCCGCGGAGGCCCGGGCGGAGGCCTGGATCGCGCGGGTCGGACTCGACCTCGACGCCCCGCTGGCGGTGCTGGTGCCGGGGGCGGCGCACGCCACCAAGCGCTGGCCGGTGCGGCACTGGCGGCGCTTCGCGTCGGAGCTGGTGCGGCGTGGCTGGCGGGTCGCGCTGGTGGGCGGTGGCGCAGACCGGGTCGTGGCGGCCGAGATCGCGACGGTGGCGGGGCGCCGCGCCGCGAGCGCCGCGGGGGAACTGGACCTGCAGGCGAGCGGCGCCCTGCTCCGGCGCGCCACCGTCGTCGTGAGCGGGGACACCGGCCCGATGCACCTGGCGACGGCGGTGGGGGCGCCGGTGGTGGCCCTGTTCGGCCCCACGGTGGAGCAATTCGGGTTCTTCCCCTACCGGGCGCGCGCCGTGGTCCTGGAGCGCGCGCTGGCGTGCCGCCCCTGCAGCAGCAAGGGGGGGCCCCGGTGCCCGCAGACGCACCACCGCTGCCTGGAGGAGATCATGCCGGAGATGGTGCTGCAGCGGGCGCTGGAGTTCGCCCCGTGAGCGACGGCGACGGCGCCCAGGGGACACTCCTCGAACTGCTGCCGCGGGCCGCCCGGGGGCCGCGGCGGGACGGGGTGTTCGCCCTGTGGCTCACGCTCCGGGTGGCCGAGGACCTCCTGCTGGACCCGCCCCTCGCGGAGCGGGCCAGCCGCCGCCGGCTGCAGGCGCTGGAACGCCGGCTCTCGAGCCTGACGCTCCCTCCCCCGCTCCGCCGCGCCTTCACCGCCACCCTCGCCGGCCTCCGGAACGACGGCGCCGCCGGCGTCCCTGGGGTGCTGGCCGCCCTCGTCGCCCCGGCGCGGGAGAGTGTCGGCACCGAGGCGGGCGAGGCAGTGCAGCGCGTGGCCCGCGCCGCCCGGACCCAGCCCGGCAGCCTGTCCCGCTGAGGGGCAACGGTCCTATCTTGGGTGCCATGCACCCGCCGCGCCCCAGCCGCCCGTCCTCCCCCGCCGAAGCCCTGGTGGCCCGGCTCGATGCCCAGTCCGGCTCCGGCGAACGCGGCGACACCATCCCCACCGGCTTTCCTTCCATGGACCGGATCCTGGGGGGCGGACTGCGGCGCCAGGACCTGGTGGTGCTGGCCGGCGACGTGGGTGCCGGGAAGTCCTCGCTGGCCCTCGCCATTGCCCTCCGCGCCGCCGCGGCAGGCGTCCCCGTCACCTTTCTCTCTGGCGAGATGTCGGAGGACCGGCTGCTGGAGCGCGCGCTGGCGCTGCTTGGCCGGATCCCGGTGGACGCGCTCCGGGCCGGGGAACTCGACGACCTGAGCCGCGCCGCGGTGGGCGCCGCGGCGCTCCGGCTCCGCGACCTGCCCTTCCAGGTCCGGCCCCTCACCGGGGAACGGTTCGAGGAGATCGGGGAGGCGCTGGACGCCGTGCCCCGGCGCGGGCTCCTCATCCTCGACGACTTGCAACTGGCCGCCTCCCCCCTGCCGCACCTGCAGGGGGAGGAGCGCACCGGCGCCACCGCGCGGGCGCTCAAGAACCTGGCGCTCGACCGGGACGTGGCCCTGCTGGCGGTGGCGCAGTTGCCCAAGTTCCGGGCCGGCCGCCGCGACCCCCGGCCCACGCTGGATGACCTCGGCGGGCAGGGAGCGGTGAAGCAGGTTGCGGATGTGGTGCTGGCGATCTACCGGGAGGAGATGTACCGGCCGGTGCCGGGCGTGGAGGGGGCGGTGGAACTGCTCATCGCGAAGAACCGGAACGGTGGCACCGGCTACCTGGACCTCTACTTCTACCGCCACTGGCTCCGCTTCGAGGACATGCTGGATCCCGATCGGTGAGCAGGGGCCGGGGCGTGCCCCGGGGCCCCCGGCACGACCTCACCGGGACTTGGCCCCGGCGATGTCCACGAACGAGCCCGGCGCGCCGTCGGCCTTCCGGATGGTGATCCAGAGCGGCGGCCCGTTGGTCTCGGCGTAGAGCGCGATCGCCCCGTCCTCGGTCTTCGCATCGCTGACCAGTCGCCAGGCGCCCTTGCTCAACTCATTCCGATAGTACTCGGCCAGCGCCTCGGGGGCCTGGGAGGAACGGAACCGGAGCTTGATCGCGTCCGGCCCACCCTCCCGGGAGAGGACCTCCGACTCCGGCGGGACGGGGATGTTGGGCATGACGTCGGCAAACTGGGCCGCCGGGGGCCGGGGCTCGGAACAGGCGGCGAGGACCAGGACGAGGGCGGCGCGGAGGAGGGGGCGCATAGGCCGGGAGAGTAGCCACCCGTACGCGACCCCGGCAAGGGTGCGGGGAGCGTGGTGCGTAGCCGCCGACCCGCCCTCCCCTTATTTTCCTGCCCCGTACCACCTCTGGAGTGCCCCATGGCCGGTCACAGCAAGTGGAAGCAGATCAAGCGGAAGAAGGCGATCACCGATGCCCGGCGCGGCGCCTCCTGGACCAAGGTGATCCGGGAAATCACCGTCGCGGCGCGGGCCGGCGGCGGCGACCCCGGCGGCAATCCCCGGCTGCGCACCGCCATTGATGCGGCCAAGGCGGTCAACATGCCGGGCGAGAACATCGACCGCGCGATCAAGAAAGGCACCGGCGAGCTGGAAGGGGCGGTCTACGAGGAAGTGATGTACGAGGGGTACGGCCCGGGCGGCGCCGCGATCATCATCGAGGCCACCACCGACAACTCGACCCGCACCGTCGCCGAGATCCGTCACGCCTTCAGTCGCAACGGCGGCAACCTCGGCGCGACCAATTCGGTGTCCTGGATGTTCGACCGCAAGGGACAGATCTTCCTCGACGCCACCCGGTACCCCGAGGACGCGACCCTCGAGGCGGCGCTCGAGGCCGGCGCCGAGGACTTCGCCCGCGACGGCGACCAGTACGTCGTCTCCACCACCGTGCCCACCTTTCACGCCGTGCAGGAGGCGCTGAAGGCGCGCAAGCTGGAGATCGACGCCGCCGAGGTGGCGATGGTGCCCAAGTCCAGCGTGAAGGTGGAGGGGAAGCAGGCGGAGCAGATGATCAAGCTGCTCGAGGCGCTGGAGGAACTGGACGACGTCTCGAAGGTCTTCTCCAACTTCGATATCGACGCCAGCCAGCTGGCGGAGGCCTCGTCCTGAGGGGGCCGGGCCGGTGAAGGTGCTGGGCGTGGATCCCGGCACCATGGCCACCGGCTACGGCGTGGTCCAGGCCACCGGCATCCGGAGGTTCCAGCTGGTCGAGTGCGGCGTGATCCGGCCGGACCGCGGGGCCCCCCTGGCGGAGCGGCTGCGGCAGGTCCACGAGGATCTTGCCGCGCTCCTCGCCCGGCACCGGCCGGAGGTCCTGGTGGTGGAAGAGGCCTTTCTCGCGGTCAACGTGCGAACCACCCTGGTGCTGGGCCAGGCGCGGGGGGTGATCCTGCTGGCCGGCGCGCAGGCCGGCGTGGAGCTGGCGGAATACTCGCCGGCGGAAATCAAGAAGGCGGTGACCGGTCGTGGCCAGGCACGCAAGCCGCAGGTGGGGTTCATGGTGGCGCAGCTGCTGCGGCTCACGCGCGCCCCGACCCCGGCCGACGCCGCCGATGGCTGCGCCGTGGCCCTGACCCACCTGTTGCGCAGCGCGCGTCCGGTGGCGCGGGCCGCTGCCCGGCCGGCCCGCCGATGATCGCGCTGCTCAGCGGCACCCTGCGGGAGCTGCATGGCGATACCGCGCTGATCGAGACCCCCGGCGGGGTGGGCTACACGGTCACCGTCCCGCTCGGCGTGCTGGAACGGCTGCCGGCCCCCGGGGCCGCGGTGCGGCTCTACACCGAGCTGGTGGTGCGGGAGGACAGCTGGGCGCTCTACGGCTTCGACCGCGCCGGCGAGCGCACCGTGTTCCAGCGGCTGCTGTCGGCCAGCGGCGTCGGCCCCAGGCTGGCGCTCGCGGTGCTCTCCACCCTGGGCCCGGAACGCGCGGCGCGGAGCATCAAGGAGCGGGACATCGCGGCGCTCGCGACGGTGCCCGGCATCGGCCGGAAGAAGGCGGAGAAACTGGTGGTAGAGCTGGCGGACCGGTTCGAGGCCGTCGCCGCCGAGCTGCCCGCGACCCCGGGCCCCGGCGGTGAGGCGGTGCTGGCGCTGCTCCGGCTGGGTTACGCCGCCCCGCAAGCGGAGGACGCCGTCCGGCGCGCGGTCCTGGAAGGACAGACGGAGACCGCACAGGTCATCCGCCACGCCCTGCAGACGCTGTCGGCTCGGCGTACGTAGCGCCGCCGCCGCGCCCGCCGGGCGCATCACGAATTCGAGGAGGCTGGACATGACCGTTCCCGCGACCACCGCCGAGTGGCTCTGCACCCGCTGCGGCAGCACCAACCGCATGCTGGTGGCCCGCACCACGCAGCGCACGCTGGACCGCTGCAATCACTGCCACGCGCGGCACATCGTCGAGCCGGGCCAGCGGCCGGTGCGCTGGGACGCACGGCTCAAGGACTAGGCGACTGGGCGCGCAGGCGGGTGGGCGGTCCGCCGCCGAGCCGCCGAGTCGCCGAGTCGTCCACCCATGACCCGCCTCCAGATCACCACCCCGGACTCCCTCCCCGAGGAGCAGGGCGCCGAAGCGGCGCTCCGCCCCGCGCGGCTGGAGGAGTTCGTGGGCCAGCCGCAGGTCAAGGCGTCGCTGCGCATCGCCATCGACGCGGCCAGGGGGCGCGGAGAGCCGCTCGACCACCTGCTCTTCTTCGGCCCCCCGGGCCTGGGCAAGACCACCCTGGCGATGCTGCTGGCCCGGGAGATGGGCGTGCAGCTCCGGACCACGTCGGGCCCGGTGCTGGAGAAGCCCGGCGACCTGGTGGGGCTGCTCACCACCCTGCAGCCGGGCGACATCCTGTTCATCGACGAGGTGCACCGGCTCCGGCCGGTGCTGGAGGAATTCCTCTATCCCGCGATGGAGGATTACCGGGTGGATGTGCGCATCGCCGACGGGCCCAATGCCCAGAGCATCCCGATGGCGATCGAACGCTTCACCCTCATCGGCGCCACCACCCGGTTCGGGCTGCTCACCCCCCCGATGCGGGCCCGGTTCGGCATGGTCGAACGACTCCACTTCTACCCCCCCGAGGACCTGCGGGTGATCGTGGCCCGCTCGGCCGCGATCCTGGGCGTCCCCACCGATGACGAGGGCACCCTCGAGATCGCGCGGCGGAGCCGCGGCACGCCGAGGGTGGCCAACCGCCTGCTCCGCCGGGTGCGGGACTTCGCCCAGGTCCGCGCCGATGGTCATATCACCGGCGCGGTGGCCCGCGAGGCACTGGCCCGGCTCAACGTGGATGAGTTCGGCCTGGACGACATGGACGCCCGCATCCTGACCACCATCATCGAAAAGTTCGGCGGCGGGCCGGTGGGGCTCACCACCGTCGCCGTGGCGGTCGGCGAGGATGCCGGCACTCTCGAGGACGTGTACGAGCCGTACCTGATCCAGCAGGGCTTCCTGGAGCGCACCCCGCGTGGCCGGGTGGCCACGCCGCTCGCCTACCGCCGCTTCGGGGTGACGCCGCCGCCTGGCGCGCAGGGCACCATCTTCGAGCGCGACGCCTAGGACCCACCCGGCGTGCCCCGCGCGTTCCGCACCAGCGAGTTCGACTACGCCCTGCCCCCCGACCTGATCGCACAGGAACCGGTCCGCGAGCGGGGGGAGAGCCGGCTGCTGGTCGTGGACCGGGCCGGTGCCGCTCTCCGCGACCGCCGCTTCCCCGACCTGCCGGCGCTGATCCCCGCCGGCGACCTCGTGGTCCTCAATACCACCCGGGTCCGCCACGCACGCTTCCTCGGCACCCGGCCCAGCGGCGCGGCGGCAGAGGTGCTGCTGATCCATCCCGCCGCCGGGGATCGCTGGGTCGCGATCGGCAAGCCGGGCTCCGCGCTCCGCCCCGGCAAGCGGGTGCAGATTGGCCCCGACGCGTGGATCGAGACGGTGGCGCTGCTGGAGGAGGGGTTCCGGGAAGTGCGCTTCGTGGGGATCACCGCCGACGATGCCATGCGACAGGCGGGCCGCCTCCCCCTCCCGCCGTACATCGAGCGCGCCCCGGGCCCGGCGGACGAGACCCGGTACCAGACCGTCTACGCCGAACGGGAAGGGAGCGTGGCGGCACCGACCGCGGGGCTCCACTTTACCCCCGCACTGCTGGAACGGCTGGCGGCGGGCGGGGTGGAGATCGCGCGGATCGACCTCGAGGTGGGGCCCGGCACGTTCAAGCCGGTGGAAGTGGAGGATCCGGCGGCGCACCCGATGCATCGGGAACGGTTCGAGATTCCCGACGCGACGGCGGATGCGGTTGCGCGGCTGCGGGCGCGGGGCGGACGGCTCTGGGCCGTGGGCACCACGGTCGTGCGGGCGCTGGAGAGCGCGGCGACGGACGCCGGCGGCGTCCGCGCCGGGAAGGGCGACACGTCGCTGCTGATCACGCCGGGCTTCCGCTTCCGGGTTGTGGATCACCTCCTCACCAACTTTCACCTCCCCCGCTCCACCCTGCTTATGCTGGTGGCGGCGTTCGGGGGCTACGACCTGGTGCTCGCCGCCTACCGGCACGCCGTGGCGGCGCGGTACCGGTTCTATTCCTATGGCGATGCCATGGTTCTTCTCTGAGGCATGATGAGCATCTACTCCAATCCCCGTGGCGCCGCGCAGGCCAATGCCAGGCAGGTCGTGCGCGCACTGCTCGACCTGCTGGGGGACCGGCTGCCGCTCGAGGTCCTCGCCGAGACACCGCGCTGGCTCTCCGCCCGGATCGAGGGGCATCCGCGGCAGCGGCTCATGGAGCCCGAGGCGCCGGGGAAGTGGTCGGTCGGGGCCGTGCTGGCCCACCTGGCGGATGCGGAGATGGTCGTTGGCGTTCGGTCACGGTTCATCATCGGGGACCTGGAGCCGCCGCTCCAGGGGTTCGACCAGGACCGCTGGGCCACCGAGTTCGACTACCTCCACCAGGACCCGGAGACCGCGCTCGCCGACTTCTCCACCCTGCGCGAGGTGAACCTGCGGCACTGGGCCCGGATCACCCCCGAGCAGTGGCACCGGATCGGGCATCACACCGAGCGCGGCGCGGTAAGCGCCGAGCTCAACCTGCGCATCACCGCGGGTCACGACCTGGTCCACCGGCAGCAGGTGGACCGGATCCTGGGGCGCTAGGTGTTCGAGTTCCGCGTCGAGGCCACCGAGGGGCTGGCGCGCGCCGGCACCCTGCTCCTGCCGCACGGCGCGGTGGAGACCCCGGCGTTCATGCCGGTGGGCACGCACGGCACGGTCCGCGGCCTGCATCCGGAGGAGGTGCGCCGGGCCGGCGCCCAGATCATCCTGGGGAACACCTACCACCTGCATCTCCGGCCCGGCGAATCGGCGATCGCGGCGGTGGGGGGACTGCACCGCTTCACCACCTGGGACCGGCCGATGCTCACCGACTCCGGGGGCTTCCAGGTCTTCTCGCTCGAGGGACTCCGGAGCATCGGGGAGCCGGGCGTCGAATTCGTCAGCCACCTCGACGGCTCCCGGCGGACGCTCACCCCGGAATCGTCCATGGAGATCCAGTGGGCGCTGGGCGCCGATGTCGCGATGGCGTTCGACCATGTGGTGCCGGGCCAGGCCGACTGGGCCATGGCCGAGGAGGGGATGGAACGCACCCTCCGCTGGCTGGACCGCTGCCGCGCGCGGCACGCCCGCCTGACCGCCGAGCAGCCGAGCCGCCGCGCCGCCGAGCCGCCCAGTCCCCAGACCCTCTGGCCCATCGTGCAGGGCGGCACCCATGCCGACCTCCGGCTCCGCTCCCTCGAGGGGATCCTGGCACGCGGCCCGTGGACCGGGATCGCGATCGGCGGGCTCTCGGTGGGCGAGCCCAAGCCGGTGATGCACCGCGTGCTGGAGGGACTGGCGCCGATCCTGCCGGCGGAGGCCCCGCGTTATCTTATGGGCGTCGGATTTCCGGACGATCTGCTGGAGGGGATCGCGCGGGGGGTGGACCTGTTCGACTGCGTGGCGGCCACCCGGAATGGCCGCCATGGGAGCGCCTGGACCAGCACCGGGAAGGTGAACATCCGCGCGGCGCACCTCAGGCTGAGCGAAGAGCCGCTGGACCCGGCGTGCGACTGCGAGACCTGCGCCCGCTTCCCCCGCGCCTACCTCCGGCACCTGTTCATGGCGGAGGAGATGCTGGGCCTCCGGCTGGTGTCGATCCACAACATCCGTTTCCTGATCCGGCTCGGCGAGCAGTCGCGTGCCGCGATCCGGGAGGGCACTTTTGACCGCTTCCGCCGCGACTGGCTGGAGCGCTATCACCATCGAGGAGAATCGTGACGCTTCCCCTGCTGGCCCTGATGGCCCCGGCCAATGACTCGTCCGCCGGCCTGACCATGCTCCTGCTCCAGATCGGCGCCATCGGCCTGATCTTCTATTTCCTCATTCTCCGGCCCCAGCAGCAGGCGCGGAAGAAGCACGAGGAGCTGCTGAAGGCGCTGAAGAAGGGCGACGAGATCGTCACCGTGGGCGGCCTGATCGGCAAGGTGAAGGACATCAAGGAAGACCGGGTCACGGTCGAGACCGGCACGGCCTCGGTGGTGGTGGATCGCGCCCGGATCATCAAGGTGGGCGACCACGCCGCGGGCCCGGGAGCGCAGGGATGAGCCTGCGGGACCTGCACCTCCTCGGCTCGCCCGTGCTCCGGGAGGCGAGCAAGCCGGTGGCCGTGGTGGACGAGGCGGTGCGGCAGTTCATCGCCGACCTGTTCGAGACCATGTACGCCGCCAAGGGCGTGGGCCTCGCCGCCAACCAGGTGGGGGTCGCCACCCGCATCGCGGTGGTCGACGCCGAGGACGTGCGGCTGGTGCTGGTGAATCCGAAGATCGTGGAAGCGTCGGGGAAGGAGACGGGCGAGGAAGGCTGCCTCTCCATCCCCGACCTTTATGGCGACGTGACCCGGCCCGACCGGGTGGTGGTGGAGGCGCTGGACGAGCAGGGCCAGCCCTGGCGCCGCGAACTGACCGGGCTCCCCGCCCGCGCGGTGCAGCACGAGATCGACCACCTCGACGGCATCCTGTTCCTCGACCATCTGAGCCTGCTCAAGCGGAAGCGGCTGCTGGCGCGCTGGAAGAAGGAACACGCCGACGATCCGGGCTATATCCGCCCGGTGCGGACCGCCCCCGCGGGCTCCAGCTGATGCGCATTGTCTTCTTCGGCACCCCCGCGTTCGCGGTCCCGTCGCTCCGGGCGCTGCTCGAGGAAGGCTTCGATGTGCAGGCGGTGGTCTCCCAGCCCGATCGTGCGCAGGGCCGCTCCCGGAGCCAGCTGCTGCCGCCGCCGGTGAAGGTCGCGGCGCTGGAGGAGGACATTCCCGTCCTCCAGCCGGAGCGCCCCGTCGGCAGCTTCGCCGCGGACCTCGCCGCCCTGGGCGCCGACCTCGGGGTGGTGGTCGCGTACGGCCACATCCTCAAGCCCGAGATCCTGGCGATCCCCCGGCTGGGGATGATCAATGTGCACGCCTCGCTCCTGCCCGCGCTGCGCGGCGCGGCACCGATCCAGTGGGCCATCCTGAACGGCGACGAGACCACGGGAGTCTCCATCATGCAGATGGAGGCGGGCCTCGACAGCGGCCCGGTGTACCACCAGATCGAGACCGAGGTCGCCGCGGACGAGACCGGAGGGGAACTCACCGAACGGCTGGCCGAACTGGGCGCGGCGGCGCTGGTGGAGGCGCTCACCCTGCTCGAGGCGGGCGAGGCCCAGTCCAGGCCCCAGGACCACGCCCGGGCGACCCTCGCGCCGAAGGTGCACCGCGGCCACACCCGCCTCGACTGGGGGCGCGATGGCGCCACCCTCGCCCGGGTGGTGCGGGCCTTCGACCCCGAGCCTGGCGCCTGGGCACTGCTGGACGGCCAGGAAGTGAAGCTGTTCGGCGGGCGGGTGGCTAACGCCGGGGGCGATCCCGGGACCGTGCTTGCCACCGGAGCCACGCTGCAGATTGCCGCCCAGGTCGGTGCGCTGGAAGTCAGCGAAGTCCAGCCCGCCGGCAAGAAGCGCATGCCGGTGGAGGCCTGGGTCCGCGGCCGGGGCATCGCCGCGGGCCAGCGCTTCACATGAGGCCGCTCCCCCGCCTCCACGCAATCACCGACGCCCGGATTCTCTCCCGCGCCGACCTGGCGGACCGCGCCGCGCGCATGGCTGACAGCGCCGGCCCCGCCCTCGCCATCCACGTCCGGGCCCGGGAACTCCCCGGCCGCGAACTCCTCGCCCGGGCGGTCACCCTGGCCGGGATCGCTGCCGCCGCCGAGTGTGCGCTGTTCGTGAATGGCCGAGCAGACGTGGCGGCCCTGGTCGGCGCCCACGGCGTGCAGTTGGGCCAGGGGGAGCTGGCCCCGGCCGAAGCGCGCACCGTGCTGGGCGTCGCGTGGGGCGGCTGGATCGGCGTCTCGGTGCACAGCACCGGGGAGGCCCACGACGCCACCGCTGCCGGCGCGGACTGCCTCCTGCTCGGCAATATCTTCGAGACCCGGTCCCACCCCGGACGGCCCGGGCTCGGGGCGGAGGCAATCCGAGTGGTGGCCGAGCGGGGCCTGCCGGTGATCGCCATCGGCGGCGTCACCGCGGAACGGGTTGCCGCCCTGCGGGCGGCCGGCGCCTGGGGCGTCGCGAGCATCTCGAGCCTCTGGGACGCCGCCGATCCGGCCGCGGCCACGCTGGCGTTGCTGGCCCCCTGGCTCGACGCGGCATGAGCCAGGTCCGCCTGCTCGTGAACGGGGACCCGCGCAGCGTCCCCGCCCCCGCCACCGTCGCGGAGCTGCTCGCCCACCTTGGCCTCGACGCCCGCATGGTGGTGGTCGAGGTCAATCGGGAGATCATCCGCCGTCCCCGGCACCAGGAGGTCACCCTCCGGGACGGCGATACCGTGGAGCTGGTGCACTTCGTGGGCGGAGGCTGAGCCCCCGCCCGGGCGCATTATCGATGACCGGAGCTGGCAGATGAGCACGACCGTCACACCCGACGCCACCATCCAGGACACCCCCCTCGTGGTAGGGGGCCAGGCCTTTCGCTCCCGGCTGCTGGTCGGCACGGGGAAGTATCGCAGCAACGCCGAGATGCTGGCCGCGATCACCGCCTCGGGGGCGGACGTCGTCACCGTCGCGGTGCGGCGGGTGGACCTCGACCGGAGGAAAGAGGAGGGGGTGCTGTATCACCTCGACCCGAAGCGGTTCTTCCTGCTGGCGAATACCGCCGGCTGCTACACCGCCGACGAGGCGATCCGCTATGCGCGGCTGGCCCGGGAAGCGGGGTTCAATGAGTTCATCAAGCTCGAGGTCATCGGCGACAGGGAAACGCTGCTGCCGGACACCGACGGGCTGCTCACCGCCACCCGGGTCCTCGCCCGGGAGGGCTTCCAGGTGATGGCCTACACCAACGACGACCTCATCATGGCGCTCCGCCTCGAGGAGGCGGGGGCCGCCGCGGTGATGCCGCTGGCCTCCCCCATCGGCAGCGGACTGGGACTGCTCAATCCCTACAGCATCCGAACGATCAAGCGGCGGCTCCGCGTCCCAGTGCTGGTGGACGCCGGCGTGGGGACCGCGTCCGACGCCTGCGTCACGATGGAGCAGGGGGTGGACGGCATCCTGATGAACACCGCCATCGCGGAGGCGGCCCACCCGGCGACGATGGCCGCGGCCATGCGGCACGCGGTGGACGCCGGGCGCCTGGCGTACCTGGCCGGCCGGATGCCTCGCCGGGAAGTGGCCGTGCCCTCCAGCCCGACCACCGGGATGGCGGGATGACCCGAGTCAGTCCCGCCGGCCTCTCGGCCCGGCGGGCGGCCTACGACATCCTGCGCGCGGTGGACGCGGGCGTCCCCTTCGATCAGGCGCTGGACCGTTGCCTCGGCGCCCTGGAAGATGCCGACCGCCGGCTGGCCCATGAGCTGGCCGCCGGGGTGCTGCGGCGTCGCACCGATCTCGACGCCCGGCTGCAGCCGCTGGTGCATCGGGGCTGGAGTTCGGTCGGGCCGGAGCTGCGCGATGTGCTCCGCCTTGGCGCCTATCAGCTCACCGCCCTCGACCGGGTGCCGCTCCACGCGGCCGTCTCCACCACCGTGGAGCTGGCGCGCGCCACCGGCGGGGAGCGCGCGGCCCGCTTCACCAACGCGGTGCTGCGCGGCGTCGGCGGCAGGGCCGCCCCACCCGCGGCGGCGCTGGACCCTGCGGCGCACCTCGCCAGCCGCGCATCTCATCCGGAGTGGCTGGTGCGCCGCTGGCTGGCGCGCGTCGGCGAGGAAGAGACCCGCGCCCTGCTCGAGTGGAACAACCGGCGGCCCTCGCTCGTCCTCCAGCCGGCGCGGCTGCCGCTCGAGGAGCTGCAACGCCTGCTCTGGTCCGGGGGCGTGGGGGTGACCCGGGCCCCGCATGACGCGGGGCTGATCGTCGAGCCCTGCCGGCCCGCCGACCTGCCCGGATATGCCGAGGGAGCGTTCATCGTGCAGGACTCGGCCCAGGCGCTCGTCGCCCGGTTCGCCGGCTGCCCGCCGGGCGCGCTGGTGTACGACGCCTGCGCCGCGCCCGGCGGCAAGGCGATCGCCCTGGGGCGGGTGGCCGGACGGGTGCTGGCGGGGGAGCTGCGACGCTCGCGGGCCCGGCGGCTGGCGGAGAACCTGCGGCGCGCCGGCGGTGGCCGGGAACAGGTGATCGTGGCCTCGGCGCTGGCGCCCCCCTGCCGTGCCGTCGACCTCGCGCTCCTGGATGCCCCCTGCCTCGGGACCGGCACCCTGGCCCGCCACCCCGACGCGCGCTGGCGGGTCGGGCCGGACGCGCTGGCGCGGCTGGCCGCCGAGCAGGCCCGGCTGCTCGACGCGGTGGCGGCCGTCGTCCGGCCGGGGGGATGGTTAGTTTATGCCACGTGCTCTCTCGAACCCGAGGAGAATGAGGCACAGGTGAACGGCTTTCTGGCACGGCACACCCACTTCCGGCGGGACCCCATCCCGATGCCCGAGGAACTGCTCTCCCCGGCCGGGGACCTGGTGCTGCTGCCCCAGCGGCATGGCACGGACGGCGCCTACGCCGCCCGGCTCCGGCGGGTCGCCTGATGGCGCTCAAGCGTCCCTCGGGCGCGGCGGCGTCCCCGCGGTTCTTCTCCACCATCGCGGGCCGCCGGCTGCGGCTGCAGGCGCTGGTCGTCGCCGCGGCGTTCGCGGTGGGCTACCTGGCCACGATGTTTGTCCTCTTCCCCGCCCCGATCTTCTCCAGGGATCACGCCGTGCCGCGGGTGCTGGACGTCGGCGCGTCCGAGGCCCGGGCCACGCTCGAGAAACAGGGATTCCGGGTGCGGATCGAGGACCAGCAGACTGATCCCGTGGCCCCACGCGGCGCGGTGATCTGGCAGGATCCGCCCCCGGGGGTGGTGCTGGCACCCAACGCCTCGGTCGCGCTGGTGCTGAGCGAGGGACCGCCCGACGTGCCGGTCCCCGACGTCGCCGGCTTTCCGCGCCCGCTGGCCGAGCGGGTGCTCAAGGCGGCAGGCTTCGTGGTGGGGCGGCTCGATACCCTGCCCGCGTCCGGGGAGGCCGGGATCGTGGTGCAGTCCCGGCCCGGCCCGGGCGTGGGTCGGCCGGCGCGCACCGCCATCGACCTTGTCATCAGCTCCGGACCGGCCGAGCTTACCGTGCCCTCGGTGATCGGACGGAGGCTGGCGGAGGCGCGGGACCTCATCGCCGCCGCCGGGCTCAGCGTGGGACGGGTGGGCAGCCGGGTCGTGCCGGGACAGCCGGTGGGCATCGTCGTCGAGCAGCGGCCCCCGGGCGGGACCCGGAGCCCGCGTGGCGCCGCCATGGAACTCGTGGTGACCAGGAGCGGATCGTGAAGCTGGCGCGCATCGCCCCGAGCCTCCTCTCCTCCGACCTGGGGCGGCTCCGCGAACAGGTGGAGGCCGCGCTGGCCGGCGGCGCCGAGTGGCTGCACGTGGATGTGATGGATGGGCGCTTCGTGCCCAACCTGACCTTCGGAGCACCCCTGATCCGTGCCCTCCGGCGGTTCACCGATGCCCCGCTCGACGTGCACCTCATGGTGGTGGAGCCGGAACAGTACATCGCGGAGTACGCCGACCTCGGGGTGAGCGTCTTCACCTTCCATCCTGAAGCGACGGTGCACGTCCAGCGCCACCTGGCCGCCATCCGGGAGCGCGGCATGCTGGCCGGGCTCTCGCTCAACCCCGCGAGCCCGCTGGCGCTGGTGGAGGAGGTCCTGCCCGAACTCGACCTGCTGCTCCTCATGAGCGTGAATCCGGGGTTCGGCGGGCAGTCGTATCTTCCCGCCACCACCGGCAAGATCCGGCGGGCGCGGGCCCTGCTGGACCAGGCCGGCTCCCGGGCGGCGCTCGAGGTGGACGGCGGGATCACGGTAGAGACCATTGGCGCGGCGTGGGCCGCGGGGGCCGACACGTTTGTTGCCGGTACCGCCGTCTTCGGCCAGCCGGATATCGGCGCCGCCGTCGCGGCGCTCAAGCGGCGCTGCATGGAAAGGGCATAACCGATGTCGAAGCAGTGGGTGCTGGTCCTGGCGGTGATCGGCGGGCTGGTGGTCGGCGGCGCGGCGCTGGTGCGGTACGGGCCCGAGGTGGATCCGGTCGCCGTGGGGCGGAAGGCGCCCGACTACCGGGTGCTGGACCTGGGCACCGGGGACAGCCTGTCCCTCCGGGAGCACTACCGCGGGCATGTCACGCTCGTCAACATCTGGGCCACCTGGTGCATCCCCTGCAAGGTGGAAATGCCGGCCATGCAGCGGCTGTACGACTCGCTCGCCCCCCGCGGCTTCCGCATCGCCGCGGTGAGCATCGACCAGGATGACCCCGAGGGGGTCCGGTCCTTCGCCCGCGAGCTGGGCCTCACCTTCGATATCCTCCATGACCGGACCGGGGCGATCCAGCAAGCCTACCTCACCACCGGGGTGCCGGAGAGCTTCCTGCTCGATACCACCGGGACCATCATGAAGCGTGTCATCGGCGCCCACGACTGGGCGTCGGGGGTCAATCGGGCCCTCATCCGCCGCCTGCTCGGCGACACCACCGCCGCCATTGGCACCGCCGTGGACGGGCCCCCGGCCGACACCCTCCCCGCCGCCCGGTGACCCCTCCGGCGGCGCTCCTGGCCATCGAGACCTCCTGCGATGAGACCTCCGCCGCGGTGCTCCGCCGCGAGGGGGGCCGGACCCGGCTGGCCAGCTGCGTCATTCTCTCCCAGGACATCCACCGGGTGTTCGGTGGCGTGGTGCCCGAACTCGCCAGCCGGGCGCATCTGACCACCATTGGCCCGGTGGTGGATCAGGCGCTCGGGGAGGCCGGCCTCACACTGGACGAGCTTGACGGCATCGCCGTGACCGCGGGGCCGGGACTGGTCGGCGCGCTGCTCGTCGGCGTGATGTACGGCCGGACGCTCGCCACCCGGCTCGACATCCCGCTGATCGGGGTGCACCACCTCGAGGGCCACCTGTTCGCCCCGACGCTCGAGATCCCCGACCTGGCCCCCCCCTTCGTGGCGCTGCTGGTGAGCGGCGGGCACACTCTGCTGCTCGAGGTCACCGCCTGGGGCCGCTACCGGCTGCACGGCACCACCCGGGATGACGCGGCGGGGGAAGCGTTCGACAAGGTCGGGACCCTCCTGGGTCTGGGGTATCCGGGAGGACCGGCCATCGAACGGCTGGCGGCCACCGGCCGCGCCGGCCGCTACCGCTTCCCCCGCCCGATGCTCGATACGCTGGGGCACGAGGGCCCCGATCGCTTCACCTTCTCCTTCAGCGGCCTCAAGACGGCGCTGCTCCGGGCGGTGCAGGCGAGCACCGACCTCGAGGCGGACCGCGCCGACCTGGCGCGGGGCTTCCAGGACGCGCTGGTGGAGGTCCTGGTGGCCAAGAGCGCCGCGCTGGTGGAGCACCTCGGTGCCCCGATCCTCGTCCTGGGCGGCGGCGTTGCCTGCAATGGTGCGCTGCAGGCGGCGGCGCGTGAGCGGCTCGCCGGCCGCGCCCGGGTGGTGGTCGCCTCCAATCGCCTCAACACCGACAACGCCGCGATGATCGGCGCCGTCGGCAGCTTCCGTCTGGCCCGTGGCGAGCGAGCCGGCCCGGCCCTCGAGGCCCGGGCCGACCTGCCGTTCCCCGGCCTCCTTCCCTCCCCCGAACCGCTGAGCAGGCACCGATGAACATCTATCCCTTCATCATCCACGTGGGGCCGCTGGAGATCACCGGCTACGGGATCATGATGATGGCCGGCTTCCTGATGGGAGGGTGGCTCATCACCATCGAACTGCGGCGCCGGGGCCTCTACGAGGAATACGCGGCGGACATCACGGTCGCGGCCGTCGTGGGCGGGATCGTCGGGGCCAAGCTCTGGTACTGGGTGCTGAGTGGCGGCAGCCTCTTCTCCCGCGGCGGCCTGGTCTGGTACGGCGGTTTCCTCGGCGGATTCCTGGCCGTGATGCTCAATGGCTGGCGCCTCAAGGTTCCCCTCCGCTGGACATTTCAGCTGTGCGCCCCCGCGCTGGCCGCCGCCTATGCCCTCGGCCGGATCGGCTGCTTCATCGTGAACGACGACTACGGCCGCCCGACGGACCTGCCCTGGGGCGTCAAGTTTCCCCAGGGCCTCCCGCCCTCCACCGCGCTCAACATGCAGCAGCAGTTCGGGGTGCCGGTCGCGCCCGGCACCGACCCGGCGACGGTGCTCGCGGTCCATCCCACGCAACTCTATGAGGCGGTCCTGATGCTCGGCGCCTTTGCGCTGCTCTGGCGGCTGCGCACGGCGCCACGGCCCGTGGGCTGGCTCTTCGGGGTCTACCTGGTGCTCGCGGGCATCGAGCGCTTCGTCATCGAGATCTTCCGCGCCAAGGATGACCGGTTCTTCGGGCCCCTGACCATCGCCCAGGCGGTGAGTATCGGCCTGGTGATCGGCGGGACCGTGATCCTGACAACGTTCCGCCGAGGCGACCAGCTCGCCCCGGGCCCGTACCTCCAGCGGGCGAACACCTGACCGGAAGTTTTTTCTGGCGTGCGGCAAATTGTGCCGGAACAATTTTCCTGTTCCGGCACTTTTTGCCGGTACATCGGCGTCGGTGAAAACCGTATAATCTTTCCGCACAACGCCTTAGCACGTTGATCGGAATTGGCACACCGCGTGCGAATATCCCCGCCAGCGGCGCCGATTGGTGCCCCCGCGAAAGTGATAGGCCGAAGAAGAGTGGGGGCGGACAAACCCGTCCGTTTCCGAACAAACTCAGGGGGCGGCCTATCACCTCCCCGATCGCGAACGCCTGCCTCCCGGCAGGCGTTCGTCGTTTCCGGCCCCGCGGACTCCGGCCGGCGCCGTGCTACCTTTGGCCCCATGACGACCCTCGCCGCGATCGATCCCGCCAGCGGAACCGCCTTCGCCGAGACCCCCGTGACCCCGGTGGAACAGGTGGCGGAGGTGGTGCGCCGGGCCCGGGCCGCGCAGCCGGGGTGGGCCGCCCGTCCCATGGCGGAGCGGGTCCGCGTGCTGCGCCGCTTCCAGCGGCTGCTCTTCGATCGGCGGCAGGAGGTGGCGGAGCTCATCTCCCGCGAGAACGGCAAGCCGGTGGCGGAGGCGCTGCTGACCGAGATCGCGGTGACCCTGGACCTGGCCCGCTACTACCTGCGCCACGGCCCGCGCCTGCTCCGGCCCCGCCCGGTGCGCCACGGCAACATCGCCCTCTGGGGGCGGGAGGGGTGGGTCCACTGGGAGCCGCTGGGCGTGGTCGGGATCATCTCGCCCTGGAACTACCCCCTGATGCTGCCCTTCGGGGAACTGCTCCCGGCGCTGTTGTCCGGCAACGCCGTGATCCTCAAGCCCAGCGAGTTCACCATCCGAACCGCCCTCCTCGGGACGGCGCTGCTGGAGGAGGCCGGGCTGGCGCAGGAGCTGTGTCCGGTGCTGGTCGGCGGCGGCGACGTGGGCCGGGCGCTGGTGGAAGCGGGTACCGACAAGATCTTCTTTACCGGCAGCGGCGCCACCGGCCGCAAGGTCGCGGTTGCCGCGGCCGAGCGCTTCATCCCGGTCAACCTCGAGCTGGGCGGCAGTGATCCCTGCATCGTCCTGGCCGACGCCGACCTCGACCGGGCCGTGAGCGGGGCCATCTGGGCCCGGTTCAGCAATGGCGGCCAGACCTGCGTCGCGGTGAAGCGGCTGATCGTGGAGCAGCCGGTGTACGACGCCTTCGTGGAGCGGCTGCTGCGCCAGGTGGCCACCCTGCGGGTCGGGCCGGGTCGTGAGCCGGGGACCGACGTGGGGCCGCTCATTCGCGAATCGCAGGTCCGCGAGCTGGAGCGGCAGCTGGCCGCCACGGTGGCCGGCGGAGCGCGGGTCCGCGCGGGGGGCCGGCGGCTCCCGGCCCTCGGGCCCACGTTCTTCGAGCCGACAGTGGTGACCGACCTGGCGCTCGATACCCCGCTCTGGCGCGAGGAGGTGTTCGGGCCGGTCCTGCCGGTCGTGGCGGCCCGGGACGTGGAGGACGCCATCCGCATCGCCAACGATAGCCGCTTCGGGCTCTCCGCCAGCATCTGGACCGGGGACCGCGCCCGCGGGGCGCGGCTGGCGCGCCGGATCCACGCGGGCGCGGTGCTGGTGAACGATGCCACCACCCACGTCGGGGCGGCGGAGACGCCGCACGGCGGAGAGAAGGAATCCGGCCTGGGCCGGAGCCACGGGGAGTGGGGGCTGTACGAGACCTGCCGGGTGCGTTTCGTGGGGAGCGACCGGCTGGACCTGATGCGGAAGCCCTGGTGGTTCGGCTATCACGCGGCCAGCCTCGCCGACCGGGACGCCTTCCTGCGATGCGCCTTCGCGCCGGGATGGTGGGAGCGGATCCGCGCGATCCCGGGCGCGCTCCGGCTGCTGCGGAACCGGCGCCCGGTCTAGGCCGGCCGGGGAACGGGGCGGACCACCACCGCGACCGCGCCGGCGGTCGCGTCGGAGTGGGACAGGGAGAGCTGGATCTCGAGCGGCCCATGGCGCTGCACCAGCTCCTGCGCCAGTCCCCTGAGCACCAGGTACGGCCGCCCCTCCGTCTCCCGCTCCACTTCCAGGTGATGCCAGCTCACCGCGCGCGCGCCCGGGAGCGGTTGCAGCGCCTTGTACGCCGCCTCCTTGGCCGCGATCCGGGCGGCGATGTGCATCGCGGGGCGGTGCTTGCCCACGACGTAGGCGCGCTCCCGGTCGGTCAGGAACCGGGCGATCACGCGGTCCCCGTGCCGGACCAGCATCCGCTCGACCCGGGCGATGTCCACCAGGTCGATCCCGACGCCGATCAGCTCCATCGGGCCCACACCGCTTCCGCGAAGCCCCGGAGCGCGCCGGGCAGGGGCAGATACCCGCCCAGCACCATGCCCAGGTAGGTGGCGAGGCCGAAGAGCGCGAGGCCGGCGGCGACCAGCGGCCAGCGCGGCCGGCGCCATGCCAGCAGGTCCCGCAGCTCCGCATCCCAGGTCCGCCACTCCTCGTGCAGGGCGTCTTCCAGCGCGAGCCACGCCGCTTCGAGCCGCCGGGCCGTGGTCCCCAGCGCCTCCTGCCACCGGCGCGCGCCGTCACCGCCGGTGCGATCGCTCCGGGCCAGCGGCGCGGCGCGTTCGAGCGCGGCGAGCGCGGCAAGGAGCGCCGGCGTCCCGCGGCCGAGCCGGGCGGCGAGGGCGAGCATCTCCCGCTGATCGAGGGGCAGCCGGCTGGCCCGCCGGGCCGGAAGCCGCACTTCGCGGGCCGCCTCCGCCAGGCGCCGGCTGATCTCCTGTGCGGCGCGCTGGGCAACGGCGCCGACGGCGACCTGCCACGCCGTCTCCCAGGCCGCGCGGTCGAGGGTGGCCAGCGCCAGCTCCCGGTCGCCTTCACGGGCCCACCGGCGGGCGTCGCCGGCCAGGTCGAACACCTGGGTGACCAGCGCGATCCGGATGTCGTCCAGCGGAATCCAGTGCGGCGGGACCCCCGGCTGGGCCACTGGCGCGACCAGCCGGCCGAGGGAAGGCCCGAGTTCGGGGATGAGGAGCGCGCCGCGTTCCATGGCCGTGCTCACCACCCGCTCCAGCCGGGGAGCTCGCCGCCGAGCTCCGCCTCCGCCAGCACGGCGCGCCGTCCGGTGCGCGCCTCGTAGCGGCTGGCGAACACCGAGAGGGCGTCGGGCAGGCAGGCGTCGCGGCGGAGCCCCGTCGCCGCCACCAGCGACTCGATCGCGGCCGGCGTCCCTTCGATCTCGAGCAGGATATCCATGCGCGGGTACCATTCCAGCCGCGCGACGCCGTCGGCCAGGGCGTGGACCTCGACCGCGCGGTCGATCGCGTGCACCACCTCGTAGCCCAGGGCCGCGAACACCTGCAGCGCGGCGGCGCCATCCTCCACCTCGTACTCCAGCTCCTCCCGCTGCTTGTATCCCCCGGGGCTGACGGTCGCCGGCCCCTTCCAGCCTACCAGGGCCGACTCCGGCCCCGTGGCCGGAATCCAGCGGCGCACCCGGAGGACCGTGTCGGCGGCGACGAGCCGCCCCCCGGCATCGAGGCGCCGGTCGCGCAGCAGGCCGCGGAAGGTGAGGCGCGCGCCGGCCGCGGCCAGCGCGGCGCGAATCCGGGCGGGATCCTCCACCACGGCCTTGAGTTCCAGTTCATTCGCCAAGGATGGCCTCGAGCACCGCGGCGGTGTCACTCAGGTCCAGGAAGGCGCGGTGAGCGCCCGCCTCGGCCAGCGCCGCCACCGGGTAGGCCCCGGTCGCGACGCCGATCGCGCGGGCGGCGATGCCCCGGCCGCAGGTGACGTCCGCCGGCGTATCCCCGATGATCACCACCTCGCGGCCGTGCGGGCGGCGGCCGAAGTGGGGGACGGCGCGCTCCGCGGCGATGGCCGGGAGATCGGGGCGGTGCGCCGAGTCGGAGCCGTAGGCGCCGACCATGAACCTGGCGGGCTCGATCCCCGCGGAGGCCAGCTTGAGCGCGGCGCCTTCCTGCATGTTGCCAGTGAGCAGGCCCAGCATGACATCGGCCCGCCGCTCCAGGGCATCGAGCAGTTCATCCACGCCGGGCATCAGGGTGGTTTCGGTGGCCGGGTGCCGCAGCTCGAGCTCGAGCCGGCCCAGGTAGCGATGGCACAGGGCCCGCACATACCCATGGTCGGTGGCGCCCGGGTGGCCCGCGGCGGTCAGCAGTTCCACCACGATCTGGGGGTCGGTCTTGCCGTCGAACCGGACCTGGTGAAAGGCGTCGATGGAGCCGACCTCCTCCGCCAGCGCGGCCGTAATGGCGCGGCGGCCGGCCCCGGCGGTCAGCAGGAGCGTGCCGTCAATATCGAACAGCACCAGGTGCCGCGGCCGCTCCGGGCTGGGGGTCACTCCACCCTCCGCACCGCGACCAGCTGGGCCCGCAGGATCATGGCGGGAGAACCGGGGCCCCACGGCTCGAGCACGAAACCGCCGCAGCGGAGGGTCGAATGCACCAGGGTATCTCCGGGTCCGGCGAAGGCTACATGGGTGATGTGCTCTCCCCGTTCGGAAAAGAACAGCAGGTCGCCCGGGCGGTGGTCCCCCGGGGCGACGGCCAGGCCGGCCGCCGCCTGCTGGGCGGCGTCCCGTGGCAGGGGGATCCCCCGCGCCATGAAGGTGGTCTGCACCAGCCCCGAGCAGTCCACCCCCCAGGGCGTGACGCCGCCCCATTGATACGGGGTGCCGGCAAAGGCGCGGCGTGCCCACAGCTCGGGAGAACTGGCGCGAGCCCGGGACATGACCCGGTTGACCGGGGTGACCTCGCCCGCGATCACGGTGCCCTGGCGGCCGTCCGGCAGGTCCACCCGGGTCCGGGCGAGCCCGACCCGCGCGCGGAGCGGCAGCCGGACGATGGCCCCATCCTCCGCGCGCACCACCGCTCCCTCGCTCCAGCCGGTGGCGCTGTCGTGCCAGCCGCGGGCGATCTCGTGATCCGTCTCCAGGGCGTACCCGAGGTGGACCCAGCCTTCGTACCGGTCATGGTCAACCCGCACCCGGCGCCAGTCCCCCTGCGCGTCGAGGACCCGCGCGGTCTCTCCCAGCACCAGCTGGGTGACCTGCTCGGACCGGGGGCTGGGCTCGCGGCAGAGGGGCGCCACGCCCGCCCGCGCGATCAAGGACGTGGTGCTCATCCCTCGGGGTGCTCCTCCTGGCACTTCCGGCAGCGGATGATGCCGCGGAAGCTGCACATGAGGCAGATGAAGGTCCCGCAGCGCGTGCAGGGATAGCCCTCGCTGGCCCGCTCCTCCCGGCCGCAGGCGCGGCAGGTCATCGCGTCCTTTTCCTTCAGGTCTTCCTTCGGCATGGCCCTTCCTCCGGCGGGCGGACTCAGCCCGCGATGGCGTAGCGCTTGATCTTGTTGATCAGGGTGGCCCGCGAAATCGCCAGCTCCTGCGCGGCCCGGGTGCGGTTGCCGCCGTGGTGCTTGAGGGTGCGCTCGATATGCGCCCGCTCCAGCTCCTCCAGGGTCATCGGGGTGTGTCGCCGGTCGCCGGGGCCGGGACGGTTGCGGAACTCGCCCGGCAGGTGCTCCAGCCCGATGAGCGGCTGCCCCCGGGCCAGGATCAGGGCCCGCTCCAGCACGTTGCGCAGCTCCCGGACGTTGCCTGGCCAGGTGTGATTGAGCAAGCGCTCGAGGGCGTCCGGCCCGATGGCCTGGGCGGCGGCGGTGACCTCCCGCTGCAGCTCGTTCAGGACCGCGAGCAGCAGCGTCAGGCGGTCATCCCGGGTCCGCTCCCGGAGCGGGGGAATGGTGATCGGCATGACGCTCAGGCGGTAGGCCAGGTCCTCCCGCAACCGGCCGGCCTCCACCGCCACATCCAGCGGCGCGGCGCTGGCGGTGATGAGCCGCACCTCGGTGGCGAGGTCGCGGGTGCCGCCCACCCGGCGGAAGGAGCGGGTCTCGAGCAGCCGCAGCAGCTTGGGCTGCAGCTCCGCCGGCAGGTCGGCAATCTCGTCGAAGTAAAGCGTGCCGCCGGCCGCGGTCTCGACCAGGCCCGCGCGGCGCTCGCGCCCGTCCTGTGCGTTGGCCCATTCGGCCCCGAAGAGCTCCGCGTCCACGTCGGCGGCGGCCTTCCCCCAGGCGGAGACTTCCACGAAGGGAGCGCTGGCGCGGGGGGAGAGCTGGTGGATGCTGGACGCCAGCCAGCGCTTGCCGGAGCCGGTCTCCCCGAGCAGGAGCACCGGGGTGCGCTCGGAGAGGGCGATCAGGCCCACCTGGCGGCTGAACTCCCGCATCTGGGGGGAGTCCCCCAGGGACTCGAGACCCTCGCCGGGCAGGGCCCGGAGCAGGAGCAGCTCGTTGCGGCGGTGGAGCCGGACCTTGTCCGCCACCCGGGCCACGGCGGCGAGCAGGTGGTCGAGGTCCACCGGCTTGGCGAGGAAATTCTCGGCCCCGAGCTGCATGGCCTGCACCGCGGTGGCGATGTCGCCGTGGCCGGTCAGCAGGAGGACGGCGGCGTTGCGTTCCTTGAACCGCCGGAGCGCCTCGAGGCCATCCATGCCCGGCAGGTGGAGGTCGAGCACCACCACCTCGGGGCGCAGCCGGTCGAAGGCTGCCAGGCCGCTTTCGGCGTCGAGCTCGCGGGCCACCTCATACCCCGCCCGCTCGAAGACCTGGCCGATGGCGCGGAGTACGCTGACATCGTCGTCGATGAGAAGCACCGACTCAGGCATGGCTAATCCTCGGGATACGGGTCGGGTCGCGGGGGAGCCGGAAGCTGAAGCGGGCACCGCCCCCGTCGCGGTTCTCCCCGGCAATGTCGCCGCCGTGGGCGCGGATGATGCCGTGGGAAATCGAGAGGCCGAGACCGGTGCCCTGGCCCGGGCCCTTGGTGGTGAAGAAGGGCTCGAAGACCCGCGCCAGCTGGTCGGGAGGCGCGCCGGGCCCGCTGTCGAGCACCTCGAAGGTCACCCACTCGGCGTCCCAGGCCGTGCGCACCACTGCCTCCCGTCGGGGGCCGGGGGCCATGGCCTGGGCCGCGTTGACCAGCAGGTTGGTGATCACCTGGCGGATCAGCTCGGGATCCCCGCTGACGGCCGGCAGCGTGGGATCCAGCCCCAGGATCCAGACCGCGCCGTGATCGGAGAGTGTCGGCGTGGCCGAGAAGGTCTCCCGCACGATCTGGTTCAGGTTGGTGTCCCGCCGTTCCAGTGCCCGGGGCCGGGCGAAGGTGAGCAGGTCCCCCACGATCCGCGCGGCCCGCATCGCTTCCATCCGGATGGTCTGCAGCGCGGAGGCGGTGTCGGCCGGCGGCATCTCCAGCAGCAGGGCCTGCGCCATCGCGGAGATCCCGGCGAGCGGATTGTTGAGCTCGTGCGCCGCGCCGGACACCAGCGTGCCCAGGGCCGCCAGCTTTTCCGCCTGCACCAGCCGGGAGCGGAGGTTCACCTCGTCCGTCACATCCGTGATCCCGACCACGAACCCCCCGTCGGGCCGCGGCGTGGCCATGACCGCGAGGTGCCGGCCGCCGGGGCCGTCGAGGTAACAGCTCACCCGCTCGGTGCTGGCCTGGGCCATGGTCAGAAGTTCGGCGCCGTCGGCGGGCCAGGCCTGGAACAGCGCCGGCAGCTTGAGGCCGCGGAGCGCGGTCACCTCAACGCCGGCGAGCTCGGCCATGAACCGGTTGCCGCGCTCGATCCGGCCCTGCCGGTCCACCAGCGCGAGCCCGCTCCCGAGCCCGTCGAACGCCGCCTGCCATTCCTGCTTCACCCGCGAGACGGTCTCCAGCAGCCGCCCGCGCCCGATGGCGAGGGCGGCCTGGTCCGCAAAGGCGGAGGCGAGCACGCGCTCCTCCGCGCCATAGTCCCGCGGGGCATCGTGGTAGAAGCTGATCCACCCGATGACCCGCCCTCCGTAGGAGAGCGGCAGCGCGGCGAGCGCCGCGAACCCCTCGGCCTCGACCTGATCGTGCATCGGACTGGTGCGGTCGTCCCGGGCATCGCGGACGAAGTACGCTTCGCCCCGCAGGATCGCCGCGGCCGGCGGCATCTCGCGCCAGCGCGCCCGGAGGGCGGTGACGTACCCGGCCGAGAGCCCGGGCGCGGCGAAGGGCACCGCCCCGCCAACCTCGTCGAGGAGGAACACCCCGGCGCGCTGGGCCCCGAACACCTGGCGACCCTCCTCCGCCACGGCGGAGATGGTCTCCCCGAGATCCTCGGTGCGGGCGAGGGTGTGGGCCACCCGCGCCAGGGCGGCAAGGGAGGATGTCATCGCGTCCTCGCCGGCCGGATGACCCGGATGGCGCCCGGCACCACCTCGGCGGTGAAGGGGGTGACGCCGTGGGCCTCGCCGTCCAGTTGTACCGGCTCCACCGGGTGGGTCTCGACCCGGATGCGGCGCCCCTGGGCGTACTGGATGCGGCCGGAGCCGCCCCGGATGTCCCCGCCGCCGCGCAGGAGCTCCCAGATCACCCGCATGCTGTCACTCAGGTTCTCGGCCCGGATCACGACGACATCGAGCAGGCCATCGTCCGGGGCGATGCCCCGCCGCAGCTTGATGATGGGGGGAATCACCTCGCCGCAGTTGGCCACCAGCACCAGCGCGGCGCGGGCCTCGTACTCCACCCCATCCACCGTGATCAGGTGGGTGGTCATGCGCAGCTCCGGCATCAGCCGGAAGGTGGTGGCCACGTAGGCGCCCAGGCGCCAGCGGTGCTTGTCGAGGGTGCTGGTCTCGGCCATGACGCGGGCATCGTAGCCCGCGCCACAGGCCACGGCGAAGTAATGCGGGCCGTCCTCACGCTCCATGCGCCCCAGGTCCAGCGGCGCCACGTACCCCCGCACCAGCGCCCGTGCCGCCCGGACCGGCTGGACGGGGATGCGGAGGTTGCCGGCCAGGAGGTTGCCGGTACCGCCCGGGATCACGCCCAGCGCCGTCCCGGAGCCCACGAGCGCGGCGGCCGCCTGCATGGTGGTGCCGTCCCCGCCAAAGACGGCGACGACATCGAGCCCATCCCGCACCGCCTGCCCCGCCAGGCGCCGCGCGTCGCCCGGGCCGCCGGTGGCGCGCAGGTCCACGCTCCAGCCGCCCCGCCGCAGGGTCTCGACCACCGCCTGCACCGAGACTTCCTCGGTGCGCGCGGCGGCGGGATTGGTGATCAGGAGGGCGCGGGTCACCGGTCAGTACTCCCGTTCCCAGAGCACGTCGAAGCCGACCTGGTACTTGTTCACCGAGAGCGCCGGCTGGTTGAGCGCCACCTGACAGGAATAGGCCGGCTCGACGCTGGTCTTGAAGCGGAGTTGCCGGGTCATCCGGAACTCGGCGCTCGGATAGAAGCGCTGGGCGTTGGTGCAGAGATCGGCGACCAGGGTCACGAACCAGCGGCGGCCGAGCTGCCATCCGGCGGCCACCTGGGCCACCTGGGCCGCCCCGCTCTGCCCGGCGATCCCCGCCGTGCCGGCGGCCCCGGTGCGGATGTCGATGTAGTCGATGGGCACGCCGAGGTCGCTGATGAGGGTGCGCTGGATCTCGCTGGAGAGCGCGCTGGACAGGTACGACAGGCCGGTCTGTACCGCCGCGTACTGGCTGCCCTGCCCCTGCTGGCCCTGGAGGCTGAAGGTCGGCCGGCCGAACATCAGGTAGCTCACCAGTTCGGTCTGGGACAGGGCGGGGCGGCTGGAGGTGATGGGGCTCGACAACTCCAGCCGGGGCTGCAGCATGGTGCCGGTGATGCGCGCCACCACGGGAATCTCTTCGTTGGTCTCCGCCGACTCGACCGTGTGGCTGGCCTCGATGTCGAGGCTGGCGTTCAGGTCCGGGGTGCCGAAGTAGCGCACCGTGCCGCGGTCCACCGTGAACTCGCGCGTCACCAGCCCGCCGATCCGGAGCGCGTAGCTGCCCCGCACGGCGTTGAGCGTGCCGTCGTAGCGGTAGCGATCGCGGCGCTTGTTGACCGTGAGGTTGCCGTCGAGCTGGATGTTCGCCTCGTTGGAGCGGAGCCAGAAGCTCTCGCCCATCTGGATCTGCAGGGTGTCGATCGTGAGCGAGTCCAGGAACCGGCTCTGGAAGTTGGCGCCGAGCCGCTCGGTGCGGACCAGGTCGAGGTCGATGAGCCCCGAGTCCCCCGGGTTCTCGAGATCCACGATCCGCTTGGTGAGCATGTCGGCGAAGTGCAGGTTCCCGGCGTCCGCGGTCACCTGGCCGGTCAGGTGCGCCCCGAAGACCGGGCCGGTCACCACCGCCGTGCCGGAGGCGTCGAGCGTGAGGAACCGGCGGGTATCAATGACCCGGAAGCGACGGGCCCGCAGGACCAGGTCCAGGGTGGGCTTGGTGAGATGTCCCAGCCGGAGCCCGCCGCTCGCGCGGAGGCTCCCGTCCCCGCTCTTCACCGTCAGCGAGTCGATCACGATGGAGTCACCCGAGAGATGGGCCGTCGCCGCGAGCTCCTCGTAGCGCACGCCCAGCCCCGGGACCACGGCGGAGGCGTCCCGGATCCGAAGGTTGCCACCCAGCTCGGGGGCGTCCCAGGTGCCCTCGACCGCCACGTCAGCCCGGAGCGTCCCCCGCACCCGGCGCAGGTTCCGGGTGAAGGCCTCCACCACCGCCAGGTCGGTGCTGTCGGCGATGACCCGGACCGAGAGCGGCCCCGCCACCTGGCGGCGGACGACCCGCTCGAGCGCGAGGTCCAGAGGCAACACTGCCTCGACCCGCAGCACCGGCACCCCGGTGCGCCAGAGGAGCAGGTTCGCGTCGAGCGTCCGGTCGGCGTAGTTCACGATGCCCTGCACGAACGGCGAGCCCAGTTCCCCCACCGCCAGGTCGGCCAGCGAGCCGGTGCCCTGGATGGTTGGCGCGCGGGCCGTGCCGCCGATGGCGAGGTCCAGCTGCAGGCTCCCGGCAATGCCGGCGGTGTCCAGCTCGAGCAGCGTGTAGATGTCCCGCACACCGAGCCCCACGGCGCTGATCGTGAGCGCTCCCGGGGTGGCGCGGGGCACGGTCCCGGTGAGGGTCAGCGCCCCGGAACCGTCGCTCGCCTCGAACTCGAGTCTCCCGAGGTCCAGGCGGCCGCCGGCGAGGACCATCCGGGCGGGACGGATCAGCGACCAGCGATGGGCCGGCAGCACGGCCGCAAGGGAGTCGAGCTCGACCACCTGGGAATCCCCGGGGGCGTGATAGCCGCCGGCCGCCGCGAGCGTGGCCATGCCGGCCAGGTCCCCCTCGATGGACCAGCGGAGCGAGTCCTGATAGCCGCCGAGCACCAGGCCCAGCTCCTGGACCCGCCACCGGCCCGCCAGCAGCGAGTCGGCCAGGACCGCACCGCCCACTTCCGGCCGGGTCGCGTCCCGCCAGCCGAGGGAGCCGACGGCCCGCGGCACCCGGACCCCGCGCCAGCCCAGCGCCTCGCCACGGAACTGCAGCAGCACCCGGGGGGCGAGCGCGGTGCCCGACAGCTCCACCTGGCCGGTGACGCGGCCGGCGAGGGCATCCGCCGCCTTCGCGGTGTCGGCCACCGGCCCCGCCAGCTCCGCGGCGTACCGCTCGAAGACGGCCAGGCTCTCGGCGGTGAATCGGCCGGCGATGTTGCCCGCTTCCTCGCCGGCCCAGCGCAACGTCCCGCTGGCCGCGAGCAACCCCGCCGGCCACCCCGCCTCGACGGTGTCGACCCGGATCGTGCTGTCGGTGGCGCGGGCACGCAGGTGGACGGTATCGAGCGCGATGTTCCCCACGCGCGTGGCGCCGAGATCGAGGGCCAGCGACCCGTTCGGGCCGGTGACGCTGTCATAGACGCCGGAGACCAGCGCGCGCCCCCCCAGCCGGGTGGTGGGCCCGGTGCCCCGGACCCGCGCCAGGTCGAGGTCGGTGAACCGGACCGAGAGGCCGTCCGCCGCGATCCGGCCCGGGCCCGGCGCCACGGTACCGGTGAGCATCAGCTGGCCCAGCTCCCCGCGCAGATCCGTGGTCGTAAAGAACCGGTCCGCGGTGCCCCGCACGGCAATGCTCCCTTCGACCGCGCCCTGCAGCGGGATGCCGGGGTAGCCCCGCCGGATGCCATCAAACACCAGCGGCGCGGCCTCCAGCCGGGCCTCAAACTGGAGCGTGTCCCCCCGGGTATCGAGCGTCGCCACCACGCTGCCCAGGCTCACGGGCAGCTCCCCGTCCTGGTGGGCCAGCTGGCCCTCGTAGGTGACGTTGCGCCACGGGCCCCGGAGCCGGCCCGCCAGCTGCACCCGGCCCTGGAGCTCCACCGCCGGGGCGAGCCGCCGCACGGTGCCGAGGTCCAGGTCCCCCTGCACCAGCTCGAGGGTGTCAAACAGGGTCCCCTCGGGGCCGCCGAGCACCAGGTGGCCGCCGCCGGCCAGGGCGCTGAGGGGCGCGCCGGGGACGCTGTCGTCGCGGAAGACCAGGTCCAGCACCAGGTCGATCCCGTCCTTGAATCCGGCGCCGGCAACCCGGCCGGTGAGCGTACCGAAGAGCGGCACGGTATCGAGGTACGGACGGGGCACGTCGAGATCGAGATCGGTGAGGTCCAGGGTCATCCCCTCGACCCCGAGCCCGCGGCGCCGGTCGGTCAGGGCGGTGACATCCCCCGCGATCCGCCCGGCGGCGCCGGACAGCTCCAGGCCCTGCAGGGTGTAGGCGGTGAGCTGGTCCGACCGGGAGCGCGCCGTGACCAGCGCCTTGCCGCGCAGGGCTGGGAAGTCGGGGGAGATCCAGAGGAGATCGGTGAGGTCCAGCGGATCGGCGTTCAGGGTGAAATCGTAGAGCACCGGGCCGTGGGGCCAGGTAATGACGCCGCCGCCGCTCAGCCGGCTGTGAGGGAGGGCGGCGCGATGGGCGGTGAAGGCGAGGCTGTCCCCGCGGGTCCAGGCGTGCGCCGCCAGGTCCACCAGGGTGATCGCCGGATCGCTGACCCGGACGTGGAGGCTGTCCACGTCGAACGTAAGGGGCGAGCCATCCGGCGAGCTGATCCGGATTCGCGGCAGCCGTCCGGTAAGGGAATCGAGGCGCACCACGCGGCGGAGCCCGTCCGGCGTCTCGAGGATCACCCGTCCCGGGCGGGCCCGCTCCTCGGCCAGAGCCACCCGTACCAACGCCGCCGTGCGGGCCGTGTCCGGCGGTGTCCAGGGCAGCCGCAGTTCGACCTCACCATCGCGGAGGCGCAGGTTGCGCACCTCCACCAGCGGCGAGGGTCCGCCCGGCGGGCCTTCGCCCAGGCGGAAGATCTCCTGGTGGTTGAGCCGCCCGTTCTTCCGCTTGACCAGGCGGATCCGCGGGCGCACCAGCTCCGCGGAGGAAAAGACGATCCGGCTGGCGAGCAGCTCCGGCAGGCGGTAGTGCACCACGATCCGGTCCACGTCGGCGAACGGCTCGCCCAGCGTGTCCCGGATCGAGACCTGCTCCAGGTCGACCCCGTTCAGGAACGAGCCCGAGATGCGCGCCACCTCGAACCGGCCGCGGAACATCCCCGACAGCTCCCGGCTCGCCACCCGGCCCAGCGCCAGGTGTCCCGCCTCGGTGTAGAGCAGGACGGTGAGGGTGCCGGCGATCGCCGGGACCACGGCGAGCAGCAGCGCCGCCGGCAGCCGGAAGAGGTGGCGCCGCATCAGAACGGCTGCCCGAAACTGAAATGGTAGGTCAACCGGCTCTTCCGCCGCTGGACAAAGTCGGTCTGCGCCAGCGACAAGGTCCCATCGGAGCGCTGCAGGTACAGGGCGCCGGGCGGCTGGTCGTAGCCGTTGTACGCCACGTCGAACCGCGCCGGGCCCAGCGGGGTGCTCAGCCGGAGCCCGAGTCCGGGCGTGACCCGGATCCGCACCGGGGCGAGGTCGGTCTTGCCTCGCTCGTAGAGGGTGCCGGCATCCACGAAGGCGGCGATCCGCAGCCGCGAGCTCCACACCGGCGCCGGCACCCGGAGCTCGAGCTGGCCCACCGCGAGGGTGTTGCCGCCGGTGGCACTGAAGCGGGGGCGCAGGGTCCCGCTGTTGAGGGAGTCCTGGCGCTCGGGGGTGATCGTGTCGCGGTTCAGCACGTAGACCACCGGCCCGAGCTCGTTGCGGTCGTAGCCGCGCACGTCGTTCGGGCCGCCGGCATAGAAGCGCTGTTCCGGCGGGATGAAGTTGCCGCTGGCGCTGTCGAGCGTGATCCGGGGCGCGAAGATCATCCCGCCGCGCAGGTGCCAGGTGAGCACCGTCCCGCCCAGCCCCAGCGGCCGGTACCACGCCATGTCGCCCGAGATCCGGGTAAACGTCTGCAGCGCCGCCGATCCGGTGGCCCGGGAACTGTGGCTCAGGTCGAAGCTGTAGAGGTGGCCCCGGCTGGGATCGAGCGGGTTGTTCTGCCGCGGCCAGGTGACGGCGGCGGTGATGACGCCCAGCAGCCGCCGCTCCTTGAGCCGGTTCGCGTCCGCGGGGCTGCAGGCATTGAAGAACGCGCAGAAGGTGGCCGCGCTCGCGGTGGTGCCGCCGTAGGAGAGCCGGTAGGCCAGGCCGATCGGCACCCGCCGGACCGTCTCCCGCTGCAGCAGCAGGCTGCCGCCGAACTCTTCCCGGCGGTAGATCGCGAACTCGCTGCGCCGTTCGGCGTAGAGGCTGACCGTCCCGGTGATGTCGGGGGTGAAGAACCGCGGCTGCCGGAGAGCCGCCGTGACATTGTAGTTGGCGCGGGAGGAGCCGATGGTGTCACTCTGCAGGCTCTTGCACAGCGACCGGTCGAGCCCGAAATCCAGGGGGTCGCCCACCCCCACCTTGGAGACCCGGGCGGAGATATCGAACAAGCGGCCGGTGCCGAAGAGGTTGCGGTCGGTCCAGCCGGCGCCGCCGCGGAAGCAGTCGTTGGTCGCAAAACCGACGCTGGTGCGGAACTTGTGCGGCGGTCCCTCGGAGACCTGCACCGTGATCGGCACCACCGCGCTGTCCGCGCCCTCGGCCAGCAGGCGGGCGGAGTCGATGGTCACCGTGGCCAGCCGAAACAGCTCGGTCTGGTACAGCTTCCGCTGGCTCTGGAAGATGTCCTGCTGCGAGAACGGCTGGCCCTCCCGCACCGAGAGCAGCTGCCGCACGAAGCTGCTGTCCACCCGGACCGTGCCTTCCACCAGGATGGACCCCACGCGCGAGTACGGGCCGGGGACCACGTCGAGGGTCGTGCGCGCGGTCCGCGCCTCCCGGTCCACCGCATAGGTGCGGAAGACCTCGGCTCCGGGATAGCCCCGGTTCCGCAGGCGGTTGATGATCGTGTCGGCGGACGCCTGGAACAGGAAGCGATTGAACGGTTGCCCCACGCGGAGCGGCAGGTCGGCCAGGATCTCCTCCCGGTCGGGCACCTGGCCCAGTCCGTTCACGTCCACCTCGCGCACCGCGATCGGTGGCCCCTCGATGATCGTGAACGTCAGGTGGACATCCTTCTTGTCCCGGCGGACCAGCGTGTCCACCTTCACATCCATGAACCCGCTCTGGCGGTAGAACAGGGTCAGCCGGAGCACGTCCCGCCGGAACTCGAGCGGGTCGAAGTAGCGCCGCTCCCCCAGCCCCAGCCAGCGCACGAGCGGGCTGCGGACGAACCAGCTGGAGTTGGTGGTCCCGATGGCGACGCTGAGGGTATAGTCATCGATGGCATGGTTGCCCTCAAACGACAGGCTCCGCACCACCACCTCGTCCTGCGCCGCCAGGGTGGCGGCGCAGGGCGCAATTGTGAAGCAGGCGAGAAGGACCACGGCACGACGCGTCACAAAATAAGACAGATGACCAGGCTCCGACCGCCCTGCGGCTCCGAATTGACGACACCTTGCAAGTGCTGTAGGATGGCGGGGTTAGGTCACAGAGTCAACGTTTGACATACCACCGTATCGGGGACTGAATGATTTCGACATGGCGGCCCGCGCTCCTCGGGCTCATTCTGGGGGTCCAGCTGGCTGCGCCGCTCGCCGCGCAGCTCCCGCGCCGAGTGGTCCGGGAACTCGATTCCCTGCTGGACAGCGCGCCTTTCGATCGGGGGCTCTGGGGGGTGGCGCTGGTGGACCCGGCCGGGCGGCTCCTGTACGGCCGGAACGCCGACAAGCTCTTCATCCCCGCGAGCAACACCAAGCTGGTCGTCAGCGCGGTCGGCGCGGCCATGCTGCCGCCGGGCTGGACCATCCCCACCAGTGTCTACGCCGCCGGCAGCGTCGAGCCGGACCGGGTCCTCGGGGATCTGGTGCTCTACGGCCGCGGCGATCCCACGTTCAGCCGTCGCTGTTACGGCACCGACACCACGGTCGCCGCCGCCTGCGACCGGGATCCCATGCAGCGCCTGCGCGACCTGGCCCGGACGTTGTACGAGCGGGGCATCCGGACCGTCACCGGGGACCTCGTCGGCGATGGCAGCTGGTTCGACGCCGAACTGGTGCACGGCGACTGGGGCAGCTACGACCTCAACTGGTGGTACGCCGCCCCCATCGCCGGCCTCGCCTTCAACGACAACAGCGTGGATATCGCCTGGCGGCCGGGCGCGCATCCGGGCGCACCCGCCCTGCTTTCGCTGGATCCCGACCTCGGGGACGTCACCCTCGAGAACCGGACCACGACCGTCCCCCCAGGGGGCGAGAGCGATATCGGCGACCGGATGTACCGCACCCCCGGCACCCTCCATCTCTGGGCCGAAGGCACCGTGGCGGTGGACGCGCGGGGCGGCACCGAGTACTTCGCGCTGCCCGATCCGAACCTCTACGCCGCCCGCGCCTTCCGCCGGGCGCTGGAAGAGACGGGCATCAGCGTCCTGGGCACCACCCGCAGCACCACCGACAGCCTGGCGTATCGCGGCGCCCGTCAGGGCGTGCCGCTGGCGGAGAGCACCAGCCGGCCGCTGCGGGACTGGATCTTCCCGATTCTCAATACCAGCCAGAACCTGTTTGCCGAGGTGCTGCTCAAGCAGCTGGGGCGTCAGTTTGGCGCGGGCGGGAGCTGGAAGGAGGGGCTGCGGGTGGAGCGGCGGTACCTGATCGACTCCATGGGCATCGACTCCACGCTGTTCGCGCTCGCCGACGGCTCCGGGCTCTCCGCCTCGAACCTGGTGGCCCCGCTGGGATTCACCCGGCTGCTGCAGGCCATCCGGCGGCACCCGCATTTCCGGGAGAACTTCGAGGCGGGGCTGCCGCTGTCCGGCAGCGCCGGGAGTCTTCGCAGCCGGTTCCTCGGCACCCCGCTGGAGGGCCGGGTCCGGGCCAAGACCGGCAGCATTTCCCGGGTCAATACGCTCTCCGGCTACTTCGAGCTCCCCGATGGCCGGGTCTACGCCTTCTCGGTGCAGGCCAATCATCACGTCCAGGGGAGCCGCCGGGCCATCGCACGGATCGACGAGATCGTGACCGCCATGGCGCGCGCCGTCGCGCGGGGGCGATGAGATGCTGGTCCTGCTGATCCGTCACGCCGACGCCGGTGACCACGACCCCGCCCTCTGGCCCGACGACACCCTGCGCCCGGTCACGGACAAGGGCCGGAAGCGGCACCGCCGGGTGGTGCGCCGCCTGCGCCGCCGGGACCTCACCCCCACGCTGCTGCTCGCGAGTCCCTGGCTCCGGGCCTGGCAGACGGCGCTGCTCACCGCCGAGGTCACCCGCGGGCCCGCGCCGGTGGCATGCCCCGCGCTGGCGGCGCCGCCCACCGTGGAGTCCATCGCCCGGGCCGTGGGGCCCCAACCGCCGGACGCGATCGTGGCGCTCGTGGGCCACGAGCCGTGGCTGGGGCAGCTCGCGTCCCTGCTCCTGACCGGTTCGGGATCGGCGCTCGCCGTCGACTTCCCCAAGAGCGCGGTGCTGGGCCTCGCGTGCGACTCGCTCGTGCCCGCGGCGGGAGCGCTTTCCTTCTTCTGGCGGCGGTGACGAAGGCAGCGCCGAATTACCCGTCGCGCCTCGCCTGTTTCACGACCCCGCGGGGCTGTATGTTTTCCCGCCATGCCTTCCGATACTCCGATCACGGTTGCCGTCGTCGGGACCGGCCCCTCCGGCTTCTATGCGGTTGAGCACCTGCTGAAGCGCTCCCCCGGCATCCAGGTGGATCTCTTCGATCGGCTGCCAACCCCGTTTGGCCTGGTCCGCGGCGGGGTCGCGCCCGACCACCAGAAGATCAAGTCCGTCACCCGGGTGTATGAGAAGATCGCCGCGACCCCCGGAGTCCGGTTCTTCGGCAACGTGCAGGTCGGCCGGGATCTGTCCCGCGCCGACCTGCTCCGCCACTACCACGCCGTGATCTACGCCTTCGGGGCCCAGGGCGACCGCGCCCTCGGGATCCCGGGCGAGGACCTGCCCGGCAGCCACGCCGCCACCGAGTTCGTCGGCTGGTACAACGGCCACCCCGACTACCGCGACCACCGGTTCGACCTCGGCGCCGAACGCGTCGCCGTGATCGGGATGGGCAATGTCGCGGTGGACGTCGTCCGGGTCCTGGCCCGCACGGCGGAGGAGCTGCACGGGACCGACATCGCGGGCCACGCCCTCGATGCGCTCCGGGAGAGTCGCGTCCGCCACATCTACATGATCGGGCGGCGGGGGCCGGTGCAGGGGGCGTTCACCCATCCGGAGCTCAAGGAACTGGGCGAGATGCCGGACGCCGACATCGAGGTGCGGCCCGGGGATCTCGAGCTCGATCCCGCCAGCGCCGCGGCGCTGGCCCGGGGTGAGGACAAGGGCGTGGAGCGGAACCTCGAGACCCTGCGCGCCTTCGCCGGCCGGCCGCGCACCGGCAAGCGCAAGGTGATCCATCTCCGCTTCCAGCTCTCGCCGCTGGAGCTGCAGGGCGCCGGCCGGGTGGAGCGCCTGGTCCTGGGCCACAACCGGCTGGTGGCCACACCGTCCGGGGACGTCAAGGCAGAAGCGACCGGGACCACCGAAGTGCTGCCGGTGGACCTGGTGTTCCGCTCGGTGGGGTACTTCGGGACCGGCCTGCCGGAGGCGCCGTTCGATCAGCGACGCGGCATCATGCCCAACGAGCAGGGCCGGGTGATCACGGCGCCCGGGGTTCCCGCCACCGGCGAGTACGTCGTGGGCTGGATCAAGCGCGGACCGAGCGGCGTCATCGGCACCAACAAGCCGGACGCCGTGGAGAGCGCCGACCGGCTGCTGGAAGACGCCGCCGCCGGCCGCCTGGTGGCGCCCGCGGCGCCGGGGAAGGATGGGATCCCCCCCCTCCTGGCGCGGCGCGGGGTCCGGGTCGTGACCTGGGCCGACTGGCAGCGGCTTGACCAGATGGAACAGGGCCGCGGGAAGGCGCTCGGCCGGCCCCGACTCAAATTCACCAGCATCCCCGAGATGCTCACCGCCCTGGATGGTGCCTGATGCGACCCCGCACCTGGCTGGCCAGTTGCCTGCTCCTCCTCGGACTTCCGGGCTGCGCCGCCCTCGGCACGGCCCTGGGCGGCTGGGCCGAGCGCCCGCCGGCGCCCCTGGACCAGGCCACCGTCGCGAGCGACGCCCGGCTCGACAGCAACGGGGTGCTCGCCGGGAGCTTCGTCGGCGAGGGCACCAGCCGCGCCGTCCACCTGGTGACCAGCGATACCACGCTCATCGCGGCCCTGGCCCGCCGCTACCGTCCCGCCGGCGACCGGCGCGGCGACATCTGGCAGTGGCTGGCCGCCCGAGGCACCGTGTCTGTGGCCCTCGACCCGCGGGCCGATTCGGCCGCGGCGGCGCAGCACATCCTGGTCGGCTCCCCGGAAGGGCATACCCGGGTGCAGCTCGCCAGCATCCTCCTCCGCGGCTCGCGCTGCGGCGCACGGGGGGCACAGGCGGAACTCGTGGTGGTGGACCAGGGACGGAGCCGCGGGCCCTCGCTCCGCGGGCCGGTGGTGGGCGCCTTCTTCGCGCCGGAGGACTACCGGGTCGGGCTCAACCGCGAATATCGCGACCCGATTCCGTCCCCTTCCCCGTCGCTCACCGACAGCCTAATCGGCTGGACCCGCGCCGCCCTCGACTCCATGCTCGATCGGATGGTGCCGGCACGGGAGCGCCCCCTGACCGCGGTATCCGCCGGGGCGCTCCCGCTCAACAGCCTGCAGGACGAGGACGCCGCCGACCTGCTGCCGTACCGGATGGAGGACGGCCGGGTGCGCTACGCCGTTTCGCTGCGGGAGCGGCGGCGGACGGCGCAAGGCACCGAGGTGCTCGGCGCGCTTGTCATGGCCTGGGATGCGAGTGGCGCCTGGCGCCAGGTGGTGTTCCGCCCCACCCTGCTGGACTACCGCCGGGGACGGCCGAGCCGCTCGCACGCAGGGCTCACCCCGCCGCTCTTCTGGCGCCGGCTGGAAACGATCAGCGGATTCGCCTTCGGGCGCGACTACCTGTGGATGGAGCAGGTGAACGTGGCGGAGCAGAGCGTCCTGTGGGTG
>JANRJZ010000067.1:0-10616 GCA_033763675.1 Gemmatimonadota bacterium | reverse complement strand
GGGACTTCGTCCCCATGGCCATGCGGGGATGACCGAAGCCGAGCTCGACGAGCGGCTCTCCCGCCCCACCCCGGGCGCGATCGAGGTCCTCCGGCGCCTGCCGGGGGACCTTCTCGTTCTGGGCGCGGGAGGCAAGATGGGCCCCTCGCTCTGCCGCATGGCGCGCCGCGCGCTGGACGCCGGGAGCCTCCCCGGCCGGGTCGTGGCCGTCTCCCGCTTCGCGGCGCCGGGGCTCGCGGCGGCGCTGGAGCGGGACGGCATCGTCGTCCTGCGGGCGGACCTGCTCGACCGCGACGCGCTGGCCCGGCTCCCCGACGCCCCCAACATCCTGGTGCTGGCGGGCCAGAAGTTCGGCACCCGTGACGCCCCGCACCGCACCTGGGCCATGAACGCGATCGTGCCGGCGAGGGTGGCGGAGCGCTACGCGGGGCGGCGCACCGTGGTCTTCTCCACCGGCAATGTCTATCCCCTCACCCCCGTGGCCTCCGGCGGCGCGGTGGAAGAGGGCCCGACGGGCCCGGTCGGCGAGTACGCGATGAGCTGCCTCGCGCGGGAGCGGATCTTCGAGCACGCCGCCGCCACCGCCGCGTCGCCGGTGCTGCTCTTCCGGCTCAACTACGCCGTGGAACTGCGGTACGGGGTCCTGCTCGACACCGCCCGGCGGGTGCGGGACGGCGCGCCCGTGCCCCTCGCCATGGGGCATGTGAACGTCCTCTGGCAGGGGGACGCCAACGACCGCGCCCTCCGCGCCTTTGAGCTGGCCACCGCGCCCGCCACGGCGCTCAACGTCACCGGCCCGGAGACCCTCAGCATCCGCTGGCTGGCGCAGCGCTTCGGCGAGCACTTCGGGGTGACGCCCCAATTCGAGGGCACCGAGGCGCCGGACGCGCTCCTGAGCAACGCCGACCGGTCGATGCGGCAGTTCGGGCCCCCCACCGTGGATATCGAGACCCTCATCGGCTGGACGGCGGAGTGGCTCGAGGCGGGCGGGCCGACCCTCGACAAGCCCACGCGGTTCGAGGTGCGGGACGGACAGTTCTGAACCGGGGGACACCGATGACACCCCAGGATCTCGCGCACCTGCGCGCCCACCTGCTCGCAGGCCAGGTCATTCCCGCCCACCCGCTGGCCCTCACCGCGGCGCGGACGCTGGACCCGCGCCGGCAGCGCGCCCTCACCCGCTACTACTTGGCCGCCGGGGCGGGCGGGATCGCGGTCGGGGTGCATACCACGCAGTTCGCCATCCGGGAACCGCGCCACGGCCTGTTCCGGCCGGTGCTGGAACTGGCCGCCGAAACCATCGCGGCCGAGCTGCAGGCACGGCCCCGGCCGTTCGCGCGCATCGCCGGCGTGGTCGGCCGGACCGATCAGGCCCTCCACGAGGCGCAACTCGCCGCCGACCTCGGCTACGACGCGGTGCTACTCTCGCTCGCCGCCTGGGGCGATGCCACCGACGGGGCGATGCTGGCCCACTGCCGGGCGGTGGCGGAAGTGCGGCCGCTCATCGGCTTCTACCTGCAGCCCGCCGTCGGGGGCCGGGTCCTCTCCTACGCGTTCTGGCGCCGGTTCGCGGAGATCCCGCGGGTCGCCGCCATCAAGATCGCGCCGTTCAACCGGTACCAGACCCTCGAGGTGGTCCGGGCGGTGGCGGACGCCGGCCGGGATGACATCGCCCTCTACACCGGCAACGACGACAGCATCGTGGTGGACCTGCTCTCCCGCTTTCGTGCGCCGCACGGGGTGGAGCGGCGCATCGTCGGCGGGCTGCTCGGCCAGTGGGCGGTCTGGACCCGGCAGGCGGTGGAGATGCTGCACCGGATCCGGCGCCTGCCGGACGAGGCCCCCCTGGACCCCGCATGGTTCCGGCTGGCCACCGCCCTGACCGACGCCAACGCGGCCCTGTTCGATGCCGCCGGCGGCTTCCGCGGCTGCATCGCCGGCATCCACGAGGTGCTCCGGCGGCAGGGACTCCTCACCGGCACCTGGTGCCTGGACGAGCACGAGACCCTATCCCCGGGACAGCGGGAGGAGATCGACCGGGTCCTCGCCACCCACCCCGAGCTCCACGACGATCGCTTTGTCGCGGAGCACCTCGCGGAGTGGCTCGCCGACTGACCCCGGCTAGGGCGCCAGCTCCTTGAGGTAATGCACCGTCTCGGGCTGGTAGCCCAGCCGCCGGTACAGCCCGATGGCCCGTTCATTCTGGGCCCAGACGTTGAGCGTCACCCGCCGACACCCGCGTCCCCGCGCCCACCCCTCGGCGGCTTCCATCAGCCGTCGCGCCAGCCCCTGCCCTTCCGCCCCTGGGTCAAGCGCCACGTCCTCCACGTGGGCCAGCCGCTCCCCCGTGAAGTAGTCGGTCCGCTCCGTGGCGAAGAGGAACCCCAGCAGCCGTCCCCCTGCCTCCGCCACCAGCAACAGGTGGCATGCCCCGGGCTCCCGTAACGCGGCGAGCAGGATGGGGTGGTCGGCGCGGGCAATCTCGGCGGCCGTCCGCCATGGGGGCACGGGGAAGTCCCCCAGGCGCTCGGTGAGTTGGAGGATGGCCTCCCGATCGGCCGGAATCGCGGGGCGGATGGTGGGCATGGGCGGTTTCCGGGGCTCGGGTAATGGTGCTAACTCATTGCATCGCAAGTGAATGGCAAGTGATTTGACAATCAACTATCATAATGATATCATTGTGCTTCCACTTTCACTCGAGGATAGGACCGTGATTCGCGAAACCGAACGGAAGGTCGCCTCTGGCGGGCTCATGCTCACCGTCCTGCTGCTCGGTACGGTCGCCACAATCTATGGCCTCATCACCGCGATCCGGACCGAGGCTCCCCCGATGCTGCTCCTCAGCATCGGTGCCCTCGTGGTCGTCATGATCCTCTGGTTCGGGCTGTTCACCGTGCAGCCCAACCAGTCGCGGGTGCTCCAGCTGTTCGGCGACTACGTCGGCTCGGTGCGCCACCCCGGGCTCTGGTGGGCCAACCCGTTCTTCACCAAGAAGGCGGTGAGCCTTCGGGTGCGGAACTTCGAAACCACCAAGCTCAAGGTGAACGACCATGGCTCCAACCCGATCGAGATCGGGGCCGTGGTCGTGTGGCAGGTGACCGACGCCGCGGAGGCCCTGTTCGAGGTGGACAACTTCGAGGATTACGTGAAGGTGCAGAGCGAGTCGGCGTTGCGCGGGCTGGCCAATCAGTATCCCTACGACGCCCATGAGGAAGGAACGATGTCGCTCTCCACCAACACGGCGGACGTGGCCGAGCGGCTCAAGGTCGAGATCCAGGAGCGCCTGGCCAAGGCAGGGGTGAAGGTGCAGGAGGCCCGGATCAGCCATCTGGCCTATGCCCCGGAGATCGCGGGCGTCATGCTCCGCCGGCAGCAGGCCACCGCCGTCATCGCCGCCCGGCAGAAGATCGTGGACGGCGCCGTGGGCATGGTGGAATCGGCGCTGGAGCAGCTCTCGGTCAAGCAGATCGTGCGCCTCGATGAGGAGCGGAAGGCCGCCATGGTGAGCAATCTCCTCGTGGTGCTCTGCTCCGAACAGGCCACCCAGCCGGTGGTCAACGCCGGCAGCATCTACTGATGAGCCGGTGAGTTGTGGCGGAACGCAAGCCCTTCCTCCTGCGGATGGATCCGGAGCTCCACGAGGCGCTGCAGCGCTGGTCCTCGGACGAGTTCCGGTCCCTCAACGGCCAGATCGAGTTCCTGCTCCGGCAGGCGCTGAAGGATGCCGGCCGCCTGCCGGGCCGGACATCCGGCGGGGCAACCGGCTGACACCCGTATCATGGAGTCAACGATGACCACCCCGACCTGCCCTCGCTGCGGCGGCCGCTTCCAGGAAGGCTTCATCCTGGACCGGGCGGACAAGACCCGCGCCACCGCCTCCTGGGTTGAGGGTGCGCCGGAGCGGTCGTTCTGGACCGGGCTCAAGCTCAAGGACAAGGCGCGCTACCCGATCGTCACCTACCGCTGCAGCCAGTGCGGGTTCCTGGAATCCTATGCGCCGAAATCTTGAACTCGCGGCCGGCCTGACGCTGGCGCTCCTGCCGGGGGCCCTTCGGGCGCAGGCACCGGCAACCGGGACGTACCGGATCTATCAAGGCGTCACCGAGCTGGGCCGGGAGAGCTTCCGGCGCCACGGGGACACACTGGAGCAGGAAGTGGTGGTGCCAGTCGTGAACCTGCGGGTTACCAGCCAGACCTCCTTCACCCCGGGCGGGGAGCTGGCCGGCTTCAGCATGACGGTGAGCAACGCCGCCGGCGACACGACCCGCGGCAGCTACGCGGTCACCGTGGACGGCGACTCGCTCCGCATCACCAGTCACCTCGGCAGGACGTCGCGCACGGTGGGCCGTGCCGGGCGGGCGCTCCTGGTGCTGCCGCCGCAGTCGATCTTTTCGTTCGTGGAACTGGCCCGGCGGGCGGGGGGGCGGGACACGACAGCCATGCTGCTCGTCGCCGGCGCCGACACCCTGCTGCCGGCGGAGGTCCATTTCAGGGGGGATTCCGGCGAGGTCCGCTTCGCAGGGCTTGAGATCCTGCTCCGCCACGGCGCCGCGGGTGGCCCTGAACTCACCGTGCCGGTGCAGCGCGTCCGGGCCGTGCTTGCCGGACTCCACGACTCCCTCCCCCCACTCGCCGGACTGCGCCGGCCCCCGGCCGACTACAGCGCGCCCGCCGGCGCGGCCTGGACGGCAGAGGAGGTGCGGGTGCCGGCCGGCACGGCCCCGGACACCTTCTCCCTGGCCTGCACCCTCACCCGCCCCCGCGCCGGGCGGCTCCCTTTCCCCGCCGCCGTGACGATCACGGGATCGGGGATGCAGACCCGGGACAGCGACCTCTGGCCGCTCCTGCTCGGCTACCGGATCTTCGGCCAGGTGGCGGAGCGGCTGGGGGCCGCGGGGATCGCGGTGCTGCGCTGCGATGACCGCACGGCCGGCGGGAGCGGGGGCCGGGCCGATTCGGTCACCACCGCAGATCTGGCGGAGGATACGCGGGCCCAACTCCGCTGGCTCCGCGCCCGGCGCGACATCGACGGCAAGCGCCTGGCGCTGATCGGGCACAGCGAGGGAGGCGTCATCGGGCCGCTGCTCGCGGCGCAGGAGCGGAGCCTGGCGGCCCTCGTGATCATGGCCGGCCCATCCAAGAACGGAACCGAGATCCTGGTGGACCAGGTGCGCTGGCCGATCCTGACCGCCACCGAGCTGCCGGAGGAGACCCGGGCGGTGCGCATGCAGGAGGCCGAGCTCGCCGTGCGGGACGACTCCCTGCCGGCGCTCCCCTGGCTGCGCTGGTTCCGGCACTACGACCCGCTCAAGGCCGCCCGCCTGGTCCGTCAGCCGACGCTGATCCTCCACGGGGCGCTGGACCGGCAGGTGACCGCGGGCCAGGCGGACACCCTCGCGGCGGCGATCCGGGCAGGGGGGAACCGGCGGGTGGAGGTCCGGGTCTTCCCTGGCCTCAATCACCTCTTCCTGCCGTCAACCACGGACGGCTCCCCGGCGGAATACCCGTCCCTGCGGGAGACCCGGGTTCCGGCGGAGGTGCTCGACACTCTGGTGCACTGGCTGTCCGGCGCCCTCCACTGAGGTCCCGCCCTCCGCTGGGGGATGGCGGAAATCAGATACTTGACTAGTCAACTAATGCCTTGTAAAATACAGCCATGACGCCAGCGAGCCGGATCCAGCAGGAAATCAAGCAGACCCGCCCCTTCCGGAGCACGGCGCAGGAGGCGGGGATCGCGCTGCTCCGCACCACCGACCAGGTGCGCCGCCGGATGTCCGCGGTGCTGGAGGCGGAAGGGATCACGGTGCAGCAGTACAACGTGCTCCGCATTCTGCGGGGGGCCGGGCCGGAGGGGCTCCCCACGCTTGAGATCGCGGAGCGGATGATCGAGCAGGCCCCGGGGATCACCCGGCTGCTGGACCGGCTGGAGGGCAAGGGACTGGTGAGCCGGGAGCGCTGCCCCACCGACCGGCGGCAGGTCACCTGCCGGATTGCGAAGCCGGGGCTCACGCTGCTCGCCGCGCTCGACCCGATTGTGGATGCCCTGGACGACAGCATGCTGGGCAACCTCACCCGGACCGAACTCAAGCAGTTGCTACACCTGCTGGACCGGATCCGGGCGGCGCAGGCCTGAGTCCTGGGGTGGCCGCCGGAACCGAAAGCCTGAACAGATAGTTGACTAGTCAGTTATTGTTTGATCACGCATATACAAGGAGCCACAGATGAGCACCACGATCGCCCCCACCGTCGCCGAGCTGGACCGGGAGCTCAACGCCACCGTCCTCGAGGGCCGCATCCTCGACGCCTTCGAACGGTTCTACGCCGACGACGTGGTGATGCAGGAGAATGCCGCGACCCCGGTCGCGGGCAAGGCCGCCAACCGGGAGCGGGAGCGCCAGTTCGTCGAGAGCATCGAGCAGTTCCACCAGGCCGCGCTCCTGGGCGCCGCGGCGGAGGGAGACCGGAGCTATTCGGAGTGGATCCTGGATGTGACGCTCAAGGGCGGCCTCCGGGTCAAGCTGGAGCAGGTCGCGGTGCGCCAGTGGCGCAACGGCCAGGTCACCCACGAGCGCTTCTACTACAACGCCGGGAACGCCTGAGCGGCGCGCCGGCTACCCTCACCCGAGACTGAAAGGATCACCGCCATGACCACCGCCACCCTGCCCCACGGCTCCGTCCTGCCCCGGGAGCGCAGCACCGTCTTCCAGAAGCTGCTGGCGACCACGCCGGACACCACGACCACCATCCTCCGGCTGGTGCTCGGGCTCATCATTCTCCCCCATGGGCTGCAGAAGACCCTCGGCCTGTTCGGCGGCTACGGCTTCTCCGGCACCATGGGGTTCTTCACCCAGCAGCTCCACATCCCCGCCCTCTTCGCGCTGCTGGCGATCCTGGCGGAGACGGCCGGCGCGCTGGGCCTGATCGCCGGCCTGTTCACCCGGGTGGCCGCGCTCGGGGTGTTCTCGGTGATGGCCACGGCCGCCTTCATGGTGCACCGGGGCAACGGCTTCTTCATGAACTGGAACGGGACCCAGGCGGGTGAAGGATACGAGTATCACCTGCTCGCGATGGGGATCGCGCTGGTGCTGATGCTCAAGGGGGGTGGCAAGTACTCGGTGGATGGGGCGCTCAGCCGCAAGAAGTAGGCGGCTCGGCGGCTCGGCGGCTCGGCGGCTCGGCGGCTCGGCGCGAAGAAAACCCCGCACGCACCAGAGAGCTCCCGCACGGAGCATCTCGGGCCGGGCGGGGTAGCGCCGAAGCCGTCCTGCCGTCCTGCCGTCCCTACGCCGCCCCGTCCGGCCCCGGGAGTTCCTCGCCCTCGAGGTAGGTGTATCCCTCCAGCCCGGCCACGTAATCCGCGATGAACTGATTGGCATCCTGGCGCGAGAGGTCGGTGGCATTGGTCACCTTCCGGCGGAAGGTGGTGAGCAGGTCCGCCGGCTGGAACTGGACGTAGCGCAGCACCTCGGTGACGGTGTCGCCGTGGACCAGGTCGGTGATGTCATACCCTGCCTCGGTCAGCCGCACGTGCACCGCGTTGGTGTCGCCGAAGAGGTTGTGCAGGTCGCCGAGGATCTCCTGGTAGGCGCCGGTGAGGAAGATGCCGAGCAGGTAGGGTTCGTCGTCCTTGATGGGGTGCAGCTCCAGGGAGGGCTTCCCCTTGCGGCCGCCCACGAAGCGGTCGATCACCCCGTCGGAATCGCAGGTGATGTCCTGCAGCGTGCCCCGGCGGGTCGGCTGCTCGTCCAGCCGGTGGATAGGCATGATGGGGAACAGCTGGTCGATGGCCCAGTTGTCGGGCAGCGACTGGAACACCGAGAAGTTGCAGAAGTACCGGTCCACCAGCGTCGCTTCGATGTCGGACCAGATCTCGGGATGCTCCGCCTTCTCGCTCTCGACCAGCCGGGCCAGCCGGGTCATGGTGGCGAGGTAGAGCTGTTCGGCGTTGGCCCGGTCCTTGAGCGTCAGCACGCCGCTGGAGAACATCTCCTGCGCCCGCTCCTTGCCGAAGGCGGCATCGTGGTGCGCCTCCGCCAGCCGGTCGGCAGAGATGGATTCGAGGTTCTCCTTCATGTCCACGAGCAGCGGGTGCGGCTCGGGCCCCAGGTCGGGAATGGTGGGCTCGGTCTGCGACTCGACATCCGTCACGTTCACCAGCAGCAGCGAATGGTGCGCGGTGATCGCGCGGCCCGACTCGGAGATCAGGTGCGGCGCGGGGACGCCCTCCGCCTTGCACATGCTCCCCAGCGTGTACACCACGTCGCTGGCGTACTCCCGCATGGAGTAGTTCATGCTGGCCGGGCGGGTGGAGCGGGAGCCGTCGTAGTCCACCCCGAGGCCACCGCCCACGTCCACGTGGGTGAGCCCGAAGCCCATGTTGCGCAGTTCCACGTAGAACCGCCCGATCTCCTCCAGGCCCGCCTTGATGTACTTGATGTCGGTGATCTGGCTGCCGAGGTGGAAGTGAACCAGCCGCAGGGTGTCCTTGCGGCCCAGCGACTCCAGGCGGTCCAGCACCTTCATCAGCTCCATGGCGGAGAGCCCGAACTTGGACTTCTCCCCCCCGCTCTTGGCCCAGCGGCCGGCGCCCTCGGTGGCCAGCTTGATCCGGACGCCCATGGTGGGCTGGACCCCGAGCTCGTCCGCCACCTTGAGGTAGGTATCCACCTCCGAGAGCTGCTCGATGACGACGAAGACCCGGTGGCCCAGCTTCTGGCCCATCAGGGCCAGCCGCATGTACTCCTCGTCCTTGTACCCGTTGCAGACGATGATCGTATCCGTGCTGTCGCTGATGCCGAGCACCGCCTGCAGTTCCGGCTTGGACCCGCACTCGAGCCCGACCCCGTGCGCCGCGCCGAACTCCACGATCTCCTCGACCACGTGCCGCTGCTGGTTGACCTTGATCGGATAGACGGTGGTGTAGGTGGCCTCGTAGCCATTCTCGGCAATGGCCTGCTGGAACTGGGTGGCGAGGGACTGGATCCGCATCCGGAGGATGTCGGAGAAGCGAAGCAGCAGCGGCAGCCCGACGCCCTGGGCGTTCAGGTCCATCGCCAGCTGGAAGAGGTCGAGCCCCCGCTTGGGGTTGCCGTCCGGATGCACGGTGACCCGGCCCTCCGGGTTCACCCGGAAGAAGCCGAGCCCCCAGCCGGGCATGTTGTACAGCTTCTCGGAGTCCTTGGTGGACCAGGCGGTGGCGGCGATCGGGGTGCTCCGGGCGTCGGGAGGGGGAAAATTCTAGCGGGACGGAGGGGCCAGAGAAAGTGCCCGTCCCGGGCCCGGGGCCGGGGCCGGGGCCGCCCCGGGACCGCCGGGAATCCCGCGAAGGGGGCACCTGTTTAGCTTTCCCCCCATGGCATGGTCCTTCAAGCTGGTCCGGCTCTTCGGGGTGGATGTGAAGGTACACTTCACCTTCATCCTGCTCCTCGTGCTCCAGGGCATGCAGGCGTTCTCCACCGACGGCCTCGCCGGGGCGCAGCAGGTGCTCGGGTTCACCCTCGCGGTCTTCGCCTGCGTGGTGCTCCACGAGTACGGCCACATCCTCACCGCCCGGCAGTTCGGCATTCAGACCAAGGACGTGGTGCTGCTCCCGATCGGGGGCGTGGCCCGGCTGGAGCGGCTGCCGGAGCGCCCGCGGGAGGAGTTCCTGATCGCGATCGCGGGGCCGGCGGTGAACCTGGCCATCGCCGCCCTGATCTGCGTGGTCCTGGCGGCCCGCGGCGTTGAGCCGCTGGGCGTGATCCGCAGCACCGTCCCGGCCCTGCTCACCGGAGAGGCCGCGGGCATCACGCTTCTGCTCTCCAGCTACTGGTTCTTCCTGCTCGCCATCAACCTGTTCCTGATGGCGTTCAACCTGATCCCCGCGTACCCGATGGACGGCGGGCGGGTGCTCCGGGCGCTGCTGGCCGTCCGGATGGGCAACGTTCGGGCGACGCGGCTGGCGGCCAAGGTGGGCCAGGTCCTCGCGATGAGCGCCGGGGTATTCGGGCTGGTGAGCCAGGACTTCATGCTGGTCCTGCTGGCGGTCTTCGTGTACCTCGGGGCGGGAGCGGAGGCACAGGCCGTGGAGACCCGCGCCGCCGGCCAGGGGATCATCGTGGACCAGATGATGATCACCAAGTTCGACACCATCCCGGTCTACGCGACGCTCCGGCAGGCGGTGGACCTGCTGCTCGACGGCGAGCAGCGGGAGTTTCCGGTGGTGGACGGCGGCGGCGCCATCGCCGGGCTCCTCACCCGGGACAACCTCATCAAGGGACTGGCGCACGGTGGCCCCGACTCGGCGGTCTCCGCGGCAATGACGGCGGGAGCGCCCACCCTGCCGCTCGGGCTGCCGTTCGAGGAGGCGCTGGGCCGGCTCCGGGCCAGCAACCTGCCTGCACTCGCGGTGCTCGACAGCACCGGCCGTGTGGTCGGGCTGCTCACGCTGGACAACATCACCGACCTGATCCTGGTCCGGCAGGCGGTGGCGCGGGGATAGGGCGATTAGGCGGTTGGGCGATTGGGCGATTGGGCGATTGGGCGGTTGGGCGATTGGGCGATTGGGCGATTGGGCGATTGGGCGATTAGGCGATTAGGCGATTGGGCGATTGGACGATTGGACGATTGGGCTACCC
>JANRJZ010000066.1:0-2162 GCA_033763675.1 Gemmatimonadota bacterium | reverse complement strand
GCCGCCTTCCGACCCCGCTCGCTGCCCGCGGCGGGCGCGTTCGACGTGGTCGAGCACATTGCCGATGACGCCACCTTTCTTCGCCGTCTGCACGGACAGCTCGTGCCCGGCGGCCGCTTCTATTGCACCGTGCCGGCCTGTCCGGCCCTGTGGTCGGCGGAGGATGCACAGGCCGGCCACTACCGGCGCTACAGCCGGGCCGGCCTCGCCGCCGTGCTGCGCCAGGCCGGCTTCACCGTCGAATATCTGACCGGATTCTTTCTGTGGCTGACGCTGCCCGTCGGGCTCTTCCGCGCCCTGCCCACCCGGTTGCACCTCGTCAACCCGGCGTCGGCCGGCGGAGCCGCCGCCATGCAAGCCGACCACCGGCTGCCCGCGCTGCTGGCCGGGGTGGCGGCCCGCTGCCACGCCTGGGAGCTCGGGTGCCTGCAGGCCCGACGCCCCATCCCCTTCGGCACAAGTTTGCTTTGCGTGGCGCGCGCCAATGTCTCTTAGTTCGGTCGCGACGATGCCAATCTCATCCGACCCGATTCCCGCCCTGCCCCCCGGCCTCTCGGTCGTCATTCCGGTCTATAACAGCGCGGCCATCCTGCCGCAACTTGTCGCCCGGCTCGGCCCGGTGCTGCGGGCAACCGGCCGGCCCCACGAGCTGATCCTCGTCAACGACGGCAGCCGCGACCACTCGTGGGAAGTCGTGCAGGAACTCGCCCGGGCCCACCCGTGGGTCCGCGGTTGCTGCCTGATGCGCAATTACGGCCAGCACAACGCGCTGCTCTGCGGCATCCGCCTCGTCAGGCATGACACGACCGTCACGCTGGATGACGATCTCCAGCATCCGCCCGAGGAGCTGCCGAAGCTGTTGGGGAAATTCCACGAAGGCCTGGCCGATGTGATCTACGGTCCGCCGCAGAACGAGCAGCACGGCCTGCTGCGCGACGTGGCCTCCCTTATCACCAAGGCCGCCCTGCGCAGCACGGTGGGGGCGCAGACCGCCCGGATGGTCTGCGCCTACCGGGTCTTCCGCACCCAACTGCGCGATGCCTTCGCCGATTACCACAGTCCCTACGTCAACATAGACGTGCTGCTCACCTGGGGCACCACCCGCTTCGGAGCCATTCCCGTCCGGCACGAGGCCCGGCGCGAGGGCCGGTCGAACTACAACTTCGCCCAACTGGCCCGCCATGCGCTGAACATGATGACCGGGTTTTCCGTCCTTCCCCTGCAACTGGGTAGTTTCATCGGTTTTGCCTGCACCCTGTTCGGTCTCGCTGTGCTCGCCTTTGTGCTCGGGCGCTATTTCCTCGTGGGCAGCAGTGTCGCGGGCTTCCCCTTCCTTGCCTCCATCATCGCCATCTTTTCGGGCGCCCAGCTCCTTACGCTGGGCATCATCGGCGAATACCTGGCGCGAATGCACTTTCGCCTGATGGAAAAACCTGCCTATACCGTCCGCCTCCAATCCTCCCCACCAGACCTCCCCTCCGCCCAGACATGAAATCACGATTCACCGCCGAAGAAATCCGCAGCTTTTGGACCGAGCAGGCCGTCCTGCACAAACAGGCGCCCGCCGCCTCCTGGTCGGATGTCCTGGTCATCGAGAAGGAGATCGCGGAAATCGCCAGCCGGCTGCACGACGGCGACCGCGTCCTCGATGTCGGCTGCGCCAACGGCTATTCCACCGCCTGCTACGCCCAGCAGAAGAAAATCAGCATCCGCGGGGTGGATTACATTCCCGAGATGATCACCCAGGCGCAGGAACGCCTCAAAGCCTTGGCCCCCGGCCTGCCCGGCACGATGGAATTCGACGTGGGCGACATCACCCGGCTCGCTGAGCCGGCTGACAGCTACGACAAGGTGATCGTCACCCGCGTGGTGATCAACCTGCCGGACTGGGAGAAGCAATGCGTCGCCTTGCACGAGTTGGAACGCGTCCTCCGGCCAGGCGGCACGCTGCTGCTTTCCGAAGCCACCCTGCAGGGCTGGAGCAAGCTGAACCGGTTCCGCGAAGAATGGGGCCTGCCGCCCATCCCCATGCCACCGTTCAACCTGTATCTGGACGAGGACCGGGTCATCCGCGAGGTATCCGGCCGCCTGCGCCTGTGCGCCGTGGTCAATTTCGCCAGCAGCTACTACGTGGGCACCCGGGTGCTCAAACCGCTGCTGGC
>JANRJZ010000065.1:0-6893 GCA_033763675.1 Gemmatimonadota bacterium | reverse complement strand
GGGGGTGATCCTCGAGGTCAACGCCCAGCCCGACCGGCTCGACCTGGACGACGTCGCGATCCAGTCGGCGCTCCGGCACGGGGTGCGGCTCGCGATCTCCAGCGATGCGCACGCCACAACGGAACTGGACTTCATGCGCTGGGGTGTGGGCCAGGCCCGGCGCGGCTGGGCCACCGCCGAGGCGGTGGTGAACACCCGACCCCTGGCCGCGCTCCGGACCCTGCTGCACGGGGCCCGGGGACGGCGGGCCGCCGTGGCCTGAGCGGGGTGCCCTGACCCGGAGGGAGGAGGAGATGCGACCGATCATCGTGGCAGGGATCGTCCTGTTGCTTGGCGGCGCGGGAGCACTTGCCGGGCAGGTGGTCCCGCGGGAGCGGCCCAGCGAGGTGACCGATTCCGCCATCGCATGGGGGAAAGCGCTGTTCCACGGTCCAGCCAACTGCAGTCGCTGTCACGGCCAGAACGGCCGCGGCAGTGCCTACGGCCCGGACCTGGCCGACGCCATCTGGTGGCACGGCCCCGGTTCCTACGAGTGGCTGGTCCGGGAGGTGAGTCACGGGATCCCGGAGAACCTCACCATGACCGGTGAGCCGATGCCGCCGCGGGGGCAGACGGCCATGAACGAGCTGGACGTGCGGGCGGTCGCGGCCTACGTCTGGGCGATCAGCCATCCGCCCAAGCCGCCACGGCCCGAGTCCGGCCCGAGCCGGTAGCTGCCTGTTATGCCGGCCGACGACCGGGAGCCACGCTTCGAGGCCTGGCGAGCCTGGTGGTGGCGAATGCGCGGGTCGGCATCAGCATCACCGACGCCGCCGGGCGGATCCTCTTCGTGAATCGCGCCTTCACGGCGGTCACGGGCTACGCCCCCGAAGCGGTGATCGGCCAGAATCCCCGGCTGCTGCAGTCGGGTCGCCATCCCCGGGCATACTACGAGGAGATGTGGCGCGCCCTCGTGGAGTGTGGCTCCTGGCAGGGGGAGATCTGGAATCGCCGCAAGTCCGGAGAGGAGTATCCCGAGTGGCTGAGCATCGTGGCGGTCCGGGACGACGCCGGGACGGTGACCCATTACTGCGCCATCTTCAGCGACATCTCGGAGCGGAAGCGCGCCGAGGAGACCCTGACCCACCTCGCCCTGCATGACGCGCTGACCGACCTGCCCAACCGGGCGCTCTTTGTGGAGCACCTGCGGCATGCGCTGCACCGGCAGCGGCGCGACGCGGGCCGGCTGGCGGTGCTGTTCCTGGACCTCGACGGCTGCAAGGCGATCCACGACGCGTGGGGGCACGAGGCGGGAGACCTGGTGCTGCGCACGACTGGGGAGCGGGTCCGGGCCTGGCTCCGGACCTCGGACGTCGTGGCGCGGTTCGGCGGCGATGAGTTCGCCGTGCTGCTCGACGGCATTCGCGGGGCGTGGCAGGCGGCCGACTTCGCGAGGAAGCTGGAACAGGAGGTCGAGCGCCCGATCACGATGCCGGTGGGGGAGTGCCGGGTCGGGGTCTCGATCGGGATCGCGGTGTTCCCGGACGACGCCGCCGACGAGGCGGACCTGCTGCGCATTGCGGATCAGCGGATGTACCAGGAGAAGCGGCGGCGTCTGCGGTCGCGGGGGCGGACGGCGGGGTAGGGACCGCAGGGCGGTTGGGCGATTGGGCGATTGGGCGATTGGGCGATAGGGCGATTGGGCGATTGGGCGGTTGGGCGATTGGGCGATTGGGCGATTGGGCGATTGGGCGATTGGGCGATTGGGCGGTGCTACCCCGCGAGGCCCGTGATGCTCCCGCAGGGCGCGTTGCTGCCTCTCCCGTGCTGTGGGGGAGCCCTGCCCGCAGCTTCAGGCGCCCGGTGGGAGCTCACGGGCGAGCGGGGGGAGGGGAGACAGCCGATTGGGCGATCGGGCGTGCTGATCGCGCCGCCGCGCCGCCTACAACCGCGTCCGCCGCAGCGACACCGCATTCAGCGCCACGATGATCGAGGAGACCGACATCAGCAGCGCCGACACCTCGGGCCGGAGTGACCAGCCGAGGGAGGGGTAGAAGGCCCCAGCGGCCACGGGGATGGCGAGGATGTTGTAGACGCTGGCCCAGGCCAGGTTCTGCTTCATCTTCCGCACCGTGGCCTTGCTCAGGCGGATGGCCCGGGCGATGTCTTGCGGGTCGGAGCGCATCAGCACCACCTGCGCCGCCTGGATCGCGACGTCGGTGCCGGCGCCGATCGCGATGCCGACGTCGGCCTGGGCCAGCGCCGGGGCATCGTTGATACCGTCGCCGACCATGGCCACGAAGCGTCCCGTCTGCTGGACCCGCCGGACTTCTGCCGCCTTCTGCGCCGGCCGCACCTCGGCCTGCACGTCGTCGATCCCCACCTCCGCCGCGACCCGGCGCGCGGTGGCCGCGAGGTCCCCGCTCAAGAGCATCGTCCGCACCCCCATCTGGTGCAGTTCGGCGATGGCCTCCTTCGTGGTGGGTCGCAGCGCGTCGGTGATCCCGACCAGGCCCAGCAGGCGCCCCCCCTGCGCGACATGGACCAGGGACCGGCCCGTGGCGGCCAGCCGCTCCCCCTCAGCCGCCACGCCGGTCGCATCCACCCCCGATTCCTGGAGCAGGGCCACGTTGCCCAGCAGGACCGGTGCGCCTGCGACCATGGCTTGTACGCCGCGACCCGGATGATCCACCAATTCAGTGACCGCACCGGCGGAGGGCAGCCGCCGCTCGGCGGCCGCGGCGGCGATGGCCTGCGAGAGGGGGTGGGTGGACTGGCTCGCGAGGGCGGCGGCGACAGCGAGCAGTTGCTCCTGGGTCGTGCCCGGCGCCGGCACGATGTCGGTGACGCGGGGCTTCCCCTCGGTGAGGGTGCCGGTCTTGTCCAGGATCACGGTCTCGATTCGGCTGACGGCCTCCAGCGTGGCGGCGTCCTTGATGAGGATGTTGTGCCGGGCGCCGAGGCCGGTGGCGACCGCGACGGCGGTGGGGGTTGCGAGCCCCAGGGCATCGGGGCAGGCGATGACCACGGCGGAGATCGCGAAGGTGAGGGCGGTGAGGAACGGGGCGTCGCCGAGCAGGGTCCAACCGAGGAAGGTGAGCAGGCCGGCGCCGACGGCCACGACGACGAGCACCGCCGCGGCCCGGTCCGCCAGCCGCTGCCGTGGCGCCTTGGAGTTCTGCGCCTGCGCCACCAGCGCCGCGATCTGGGCCAGCACGGTGTCGCTGCCGACCTTGGTCGCCCGCATGGTCACGGCGCCGCTCACGTTGATGGCACCACCCACCACCGCCGCGCCGGGGGCCTTTGGCACCGGGCGGCTTTCGCCGGTCACCAGCGCCTCGTCCACCTGGGTGCTGCCCTCCACGATCTCACCGTCCACCGGCACCCGGTCGCCGGGGCGCAGGCGCAGCAGGTCTCCCACCACCACCTCGGCGGTGGGCAGGGTGCGCTCCACGCCGTCGCGGAGGACGGTGGTCGTCGGGGGCACGAGGTCGAAGAGCGCCCGCAGCGCATCGGAGGTCCCGCGCCGGGAGCGCATCTCCATCCAGTGCCCGAACAGGACGAAGGTGACCAGCATGGCGGCGGCCTCGTAGTAGGCCGTCGGCTCGCCGATCACCGTGAGGTAGAGACTGCTCAGCCAGGCGGCCAGGACGCCGGTCGCGATCAGGACCGACATGTCGAGCTGGCGCCGCCGGAGCGCCCAGTAGCTGCCCGAGAGGAAGATCCAGCCGCACCACCAGACCACCGGGGTCGAGAGCGCGAGGCCGAGCCAGCTGGCGAGCGGCGGGTGGACCAGCATCGGCAGGCCGGGCAGGTGGCCTGCGATGATCGCGACCGGAATGGTGAACGCCAGGGCGATCCAGAACCGGCGGCGCATGTCCGCTTCCATCGCCCTGGCCATGGCGGGATCGGCCATGGCGGAGGCATGGTCGTGGTGGGCCGCCGGGGTGGGTACCGGCGCTGGGCCTCCGGCGGGGGGAGCGGCCGGCGCGGGGTGGGCGTGCGCGTGGGCATGGTGGTCGTGCTGCGGCATTCAGGCCCCCCTGTCGCGAAAGGTTAAAGGAATGGTAAGGCGGTGATCACGCCCAATTCAGCCTCCCCCACGAACATTGATGGCGAAGATCGGACGCTGGACGCCGTCGCCACCACCGAGGAGGTACCCCATGTTCGCCCATCCCCTGATCCAGGCCCTGGCCCTGGCCGCCACCATCGGCGCCACGCAGGGGGATCCCCCGGTTCCCGCCGGGCTCCGCAGCCTGCCGCCTCATGCGGTCGTGGCCCAGCTGCTGGCGAAGCGCACCGATCTGGGGCTCTCCTGGCAGCAGACGGCGCGGCTCGATTCCCTGCACTTCGCCATCCGGAGCGAGAAGCACCGCTACACCCGCGAAGGGGTCAAGGCTCACCAGCTCCGCCACGTCCCGATGATCTCCCGGCAAGAGGCCTTTGGCCAGGCAGTGGCGGTGCTCACGCCGGAGCAGCAGTCGCGGCTCGAGGCCCTGTTCCCGGCCGCCCCCCGCGTCGTGCGGCGGGTGCGTGGCGCCCCCGGCAAGCCGTGACCCCCTTCGACCGGACGGTCTCCGCCCGGCGAGCAGTTCCTCTCCCTTCTTCCAGACCGGAGTTTGCGATGTCCCGCTTCACCTCACTCGGCGTCCCCGCCCTGGCCCTGCTTCCCCTGCTGCTCGGGTGCAGTGACTCGACCGGTCCCGCCACGTCCTCGTTGACGGCCATCTCCCCGGCGCCCAACGCGACAGCCGTCAACACCGGAACCACGATCGTGCTCACGTTCCAGCATTCGATGAGTCCGGGGATGGAGCAGTACATGGACCTGCACACGGGCGGCGTCACCGGTCCCACGGTGCCGATGACCTGCAGCTGGAGCCCGGACTCCACCATCCTCACCTGCACCCCGTCGAACCCGCTCGCCCCTGGGACCCAGTACACCATGCACGTCGGGGCCGGCATGACCGACACCCAGGGCCACCGCCTGGGGATGGGTGACTGGACCGGCCAGGGCGGGCACTGGGTGGACGGCGGCATGATGGGCGGGACCCACGACGGCCAACCGGTGGGGGCGATGGACGACCACTGGAGGCACGACGGCCATTACGGGATGACCTTCACCTTCACGACGGCCTGAGTCCGGCAGGCAGCACCAGCCGGAACACCGCGCCGGGATCGTTCCCCAGGAACTCGAGACGGCCGCCATGTGCTTCGGCGGCCGTCTTCGCGATGGCGAGTCCGAGGCCGGTGCCGGTGTCCTCCCGTTGGCGGGTCTCTCCCCGAAAGAAGCGGCTGAAGAGTTGGGCCTGGTCGCCGGGGGGGACACCGGGGCCCTGGTCGCGGACGGTCAGCATGACCTCCTCCCCGGCCGCGACCGTGAGCTCCACGGTCCCGCCCTCCGGGGAATGGCGAACCGCGTTGTCCACCAGGTTGCCGACCACCCGCTCGAGCAGGGCGGGGTCGCCGCGGACGGCGACCGGGGGGCCAGCGACGGTGATCTCCACTCGGCGCGCACCCGCTACCGCCCGGTGCCGTCCCGCCACCTGTTCCGCGATCAGCCGCAGGTCCACTTCCGCCGTGTCCGGCGGGGTGAGTCCCGCCTCGTTTCGCGCCAGGGTGAGCAGGTCGGTCGCCATCCGGGTGAGCCGGATGACCTCCCCCCGGCAGCGCGCGAGGGTGACCCGGTATTCCTCCGGGGTCCGGTCCCGCTTGAGCGCGAGGTCGAGCTCGCCGCGGAGCGCCGTCAGCGGCCCGCGCAACTCGTGGCTGGCGTCGGCGGTGAAGCGCCGCTGGATGGCGGAGGCCTGGTCCAGCCGGCCGAGCATGGCGTTGAGCACCTGGACCAGCCGGGCGAACTCGTCCATGTCGGCGTGGGCGGTGATGCTGGGGGCGGGGGTGCCCTCGCGGATGGCTTCCGCCTGGGCGGTGATCTCGGCGGTGGGGAGGAGGGCCGCGCCCGCGATGCGCCACCCGACCCCGAACGCGGCCCCGCCGGCCACGAGCGTGAGCGCCCCCCCCAGCAGGATGAAGTCCCGGAGGGTGCGCTCCAGTGGGGCGAGCGGCGCCGCCACCTGCAGCAGGTGCATGCCGTGCGCCGCGCCGACCAGCTGCAGCGGATACACCACGCAGCGAAGGCGCTGTCCTCGCCACTCATGGGTGTCCCAGACCACCCGGCCGTCCCGGGCGGCGGCGACCGCGTCGGCGGGGAGGAAGAGGTCGGCCGGGAGGTTGCGGCTCCGGAGCAGCGGCGCGCCATCGCTGGTCCAGAGTTGGGCGTAGCGGGTCAGCTCCGCGCTCGGCCCCGGCGTGGCGGTGAGCAGCACCCCCTCATGAAAGCTGAACTCCGAACTGGTGTGCGCCGCGCCGGCCTGGGCCTCGACCTCGGCCAGGTGCACCAGGGTGTCATCGAGCTGGCGGTAGAGCAGGGCGCGAAGCGCCAGGGCGCTGATCGCCCCAAGGAGCAGGGTCAGGGCCAGCACCGCGCCCGCGGTGCGGAGGGCGAGCGCCATGCGGAAGGAGCGCATCAGTCCGGCTCGGCCGGCCGGAGGGCGTACCCTGCCCCCCGGATGGTCTGGATCAGGCGACTGCGCCCGCCCTCCTCCAGCTTCTTCCGGAGGTTCGAGATGTGCGCGTCCACCACGTTGGTCTCGGGGTCAAAGGACATGTCCCAGACCTTTTCCAGCAGGGTGGTGCGGGTGATGACGCGCTCCGAGTTGAGCAGGAAGAACTCCAGCAGGCGGAACTCCCGTGGCGCGAGGTCGAGGGTCCGGCCGGCGCGCTTCACCCGGCGCTGGAGCCGGTCCATCTCGAGGTCCTGGAAGCGGAGGATGCTGGTGGCGGTCCCGAGCTGGCGGCGGGTGAGGGCGTTGACCCGGGCGAGGAGCACTTCGAGCGCGAAGGGCTTGGTGAGGTAG
>JANRJZ010000064.1:0-6873 GCA_033763675.1 Gemmatimonadota bacterium | reverse complement strand
TGGAGTAGGTACGAAGCGCCCCGGCAAACCGCTCGCTGTCGGTCTTCCGTCCGGTGAGCACCGGCATCGCCATCCACTCCTCGGCGAAGGCCCGGTAGGTCTGCAGGATCTTGAGGGTGAAGGCTTCGGCCTCGGCCTCGTCCACGTGGGCGGTGTGCCCCTCCTGCCACAGGAACTCCGCCGTGCGCAGGAACAGCCGGGTACGCATCTCCCAGCGGACCACGTTGGCCCACTGGTTCATGAGCATCGGCAGGTCGCGATAGCTCTGGATCCACTTGGCGTACATCGAGTAGATGATCGTCTCCGAGGTGGGACGGATCACCAGCGGCTCCTCCAGCTCCTTGCCGCCGCCGTGGGTCACCACCGCCAGCTCCGGCGCGAACCCCTCGACGTGCTCCGCCTCCTTCGAAAGGAAGCTCTGCGGGATCAGCAGCGGGAAGTAGGCGTTCTGGACCCCGTGGTCCTTAAACATCTCGTCCAGCTTCCGCTGCATCTGCTCCCAGATGGCGTACCCGTTCGGCCGGATGACCATGCAGCCGCGCACCGGGCTGTAGTCGGCCAGCTCGGCCCGCATGATCACTTCGTTGTACCAGGCGCTGAAGTCGGCGGCGCGGGTGGTGAGCTTCTTGTCGTCGGCCATCGGGAATCCCGTCGTCGGTCGAGTTCGTGGTTCAGGCGGTCGGACGGTCGGACGGTCCGGCGGTCGGACGGTCGGGCGGTCGGGCGGCAAGCCGAGCGTGCAGCACGCGCGCCAGTTCTATTTCCGCCACCGCCTCCTGCCCCTTGCCCGCCAGGTCCTTCAACTGCACCTCACCCCGCGCGCGGTCATCGGGGCCGATCACCACCGCGAACGCCGCCTGGCGCGCGTCCGCCAGCTTGAGCTGCTTGCCCAGCCCCTCGGCGCGGAGCGCAAACTCGACCCGCAACCCCTGGTCGCGAAGCTCATGGGCCAGGCGCAGCACGTGAGGGAGGTCCTCAGCGGTGACCCCGGCGGCGAAGACGTCAACCGCCGCCGCCGGCGCGGGGGCCAGATTCCGCTCCTGCAGCAGTTCCCCCAGGACCACGTCCCCGATGGCGAAGCCCACGGCCGGCAGGTCCACGCCGCCCAGCAGGTTGAGCAGCCCGTCGTATCGGCCCCCGCCCGCGATCGCCCGGAGCGAGCGCCCGGCGTCGAACAGTTCGAACACCGTGCCGGTGTAGTAGGCCAGGCCACGCACGATGGTCAGGTCCACGTCCACGAACTCGGCGATCCCCATGGCCCTGAGCGCCTCCAGCACCTCGCCGAGGGGCGCCCCCGCCGCGGCACCGCCCTCGGTCGACTCGAGCGCGGCCCGCACCGCCGGCCAGCCGCGCAGCGCCGCCACGGCCAGCAGGCGGGGCCCGACTCCGGGACCAAATCTGGTGTCGCGGCCATCCTGGAGCTCCGCGAGCTGCTCCGGCTTCATCCGCTCCAGCTTGTCGATCACGCCGTAGGCCACCGGAAGTTGCGCCTCGGTCACCCCCGCCCCGCGAAGCAGCGCCTGCAGCACCCGGCGGTCGGAAAGGCGCACCCGCACCTCGCCGGGCCCCAGCCCGAAGGCCCGCATCAGGTCCACCGCAAGCGCGATGAGCTCCGCGTCCGCCAGCGGGCCCGGCTCCCCCATCAGGTCGCAGTTGAGCTGGAAGAACTCCCGGAGCCGGCCCCGCTGCTGGCGCTCGTAGCGGAACATCTGCCCGATCGAAAACCACCGGATCGGCTTCTTCATCCCGCCGGCGCGCGCGGCCACCATCCGGGCCACCGTCGGCGTCAGCTCCGGACGGAGGGCCACCTCCCGGCCGCCCTTGTCGATGAAGTTGTAGAGCTGGCCGACGATCTCGTCCCCGCTCTTGGCCGTGTAAAGCTCCAGCGGCTCCAGCGGGGGGCCGTCGAATTCCTCGAAGCCATAGCGGGCGCAGGTCCGCCGCCAGTGGTCGAAGATGTAGGCCCGGAGGGCGAATTCGGCGGGGTAGAAGTCCCGAAAGCCCGGCAGGGGCTGGGGTTGCATAGGGCGGGAAAATAGCCCGGCCCGACCCCTCAAACCACCCTACGGCTCCATCCCCAGTTCGACCATGACGTCGCCGACGGTATGGAAGGACCCGGTGACCAGCACCGTGCCGGCCCCCGCCTCCGCCTCCCGGATGGCCTGCCGGAAATCGGGGGTGAGGGTCCAGGGCGCCTGCGCAGGGGGGCGGTCCGCCTCCCGGAGCCAGGCGTCCAGCCAGCCCAGATCCCACCCCCGGCCCAGGGCGGTGGGGGCCACGGTGAGCACCCCCCGGTCCACCGCCGCGTCCAGCCGCACCAGCATGTCGGGCCAGGCCTTGTCCCCCAGGATGGAAACCAGGGCATGAAGGGGGCGCGGCAGGTCCGCCCGGGCAATGGCCTGGGTGAGCGCCAGCATCCCATCCGGATTGTGCGCCACGTCGAACAGCCACTTCCCCCGCCGGTCGAACCGCCCGGGGATGCGCGCGGCCCCGAAGCCGGCAGCGATCGCCTCCGGGGCGGGCCGGTATGGCGGGGGAAGGGCCATCAGGATGCCATGCGCCACGGCGGCATTCCGCCGCTGGAAGGTCCCCTGGAGCCCCAGCGGGCCGGTCCAGAGGTACTCCGGCGGCAGCACCCGGATGTCCGCCGAGCCGCCGAGCCGCCGAGCCGTGGAGCCCGCCTCCAGCCGCATCACGTTCAGCAGCCCGGGCCGGGTCTCGCCGATGACAAACGGCACCCCCGGCTTCGCGATCCCGGCCTTCTCCCGGGAGATCTCCTCGAGGCTGTCCCCGAGGTACTTCATGTGGTCCAGCTCGATCTTGGTCACGCCGCTCACGAGGGGGGTCAACACGTTGGTGCTGTCCAGCCGGCCCCCGAGGCCCACCTCCACCACCCCGATGTCCACCCCGCGGGCGGCGAAGTCCGCCAGGGCGATGACCGTCGTCGCCTCGAAGAAAGTGGCCCGCCGAGCCTCGATCTCCGGGGCGAGGGTACCGGTCCACGCCGCCACAGCGGCCTCGGAGATGGGCGCGCCATCGACCTGGATCCGCTCCCGGAACGAGACCAGGTGCGGCGAGGTATACAGCCCGACCCGGAAGCCGGCGGCGCGAAGCGCCGAGGCCACGAGGGTGGAGACGCTGCCCTTGCCGTTGGTCCCGCCGATGTGGATCGTCGGGTAAACGTCCTGGGGGTCGCCCACGGTCGCCAGCAGGGCCCGGGTGGTGTCCAACCCGAACTTGATGGACGTGGTGCGGGGGAAGAGGAACTCCAGCGCCTGCTGGTAGCTGAGGCCCACGCGCGTCGCCGGATGCAGAGGTGGAGGAGAGGAGTTAGGTTTGCACCGTCGGCGCCCAATCGCCCAATCGCCCAATCGCCCAATCGCCCAATCGCCCAATCGCCCAATCGCCGAGCAACCTACCGCGACCATCCATGTCCCGCTACACCGCCCTGCCCGATCCGTTCGTGACCGAACTCCTGGCGATTCCCGGCTTCCGGGAATTCACCGAGGGATTTTCGCTCTGCCCGGACTGCGAGCGCTGCGAGCGCAGCCTGGTCTACCTCACGCCGGCCGAGCAGGCCAGCGCCAGAACATTGGACATGCGGCTCTACGGGAAGGGCTCCGCCACCCGGCTCAACCGGAAGGGGTGCCGCTGTCCCTTCTACCTCGGGCCGGCACAGGGCTGCTCGGCCTATGCCGACCGGCCGCTGATCTGCCATCTCTTCCCGATCGATATCGTCGAGCACGAGGAGGACGAGACCTACTGGTGGGTGCTCTTCGGTGCCTGCGAGGAGGTGGCCCGGGGCAAGCTCCAGGGCCGGGTGGAGGAGGCGCGCGCGCTGGCGCGGGAGATCGACCGTCGCCTGCCGGATGAGCTCCGGCATTCCTTCATGGCGGACGCCGACGCGGCGGTCTTCGAGCCGGTGTTCTACGACCACCCGATTCACTACCTGCTGCCGCTGACGCCGCCGGGAGCGTGAGGTTCAACGCAGGTCGATGACCCCCACCTGGCCGCTGGAGAAGCCCCGCAGCCCGTGATAGACCGCCCACTGCCCGTCGTCCGAGACTCGAATCCGCTCGATCAGGATGGGGAGCCTGCTCCGCTCCACCACCTGCCCATCGCTCACACGGGTTCTTATCAGCCCCCGGGACTCAACGTAGTAAAGATGCTGGCCGTTCGGCGCCAGGAAGGAGGGGGGTACCCCGCCGCCGAAGGTCGCACGCACTCGGCGAACGAACTGAAGATTGGCGTCCAGGATCTGGAGCCCAGCCGCGTGCACCTGCCCGTCAGTGCTCGAGCCGAACACGCCGGTCGGGATGCTGAGCTGCGTGAGCGGCCCGAACTGGTTCGTGGCCGCGGTGTAGAGCTGGGCCACGGCTACTCCATCTCCCGTGACCATGAAGCCGTGCCCCGGCGACCGCTCGATCGAGTTCTGGACCTGGCCATTGTTCCCGGCATCCTGGCGCAGTGTCTCGACCCCGGTCGCCAGGTCCAGCTCCAGCAGGCGGGCCTGGGCCAGCGTCGGCCCGGACAGGTGAAGGAATACCTTGCCGTTGGACGTGGTGCGAATGGCATCGAGATACTGCCCCTGTGCCGTATCCACCGCGGACAGGGGATAGCGCCCGAGCTGCGGCCGGCCACCCGTCAGATCGAGCACACCCAGCGCCGGCTCGTCCTGATAGGCGAGCAACAGGGAATCCCCTGAGGGGGTGAAGTCGAAGCTCCCCGAATAGCCCGGGAGATTCAACGTCCCCAGCAGGGCGGCGTCCGTGAGCGACAGGGTCAGTAACTGCCGCTGGTTGGCCAGGAGCAGGTAGAACACGCCCCGCTTGCTGTCCGGCAAGACGTCCCTGGTGTCCCCTGCAACGGCCCGCCACGCCGTGGGCCGGGGGACATCGGGATACAGCCGGAGGCTGTCGGTGTTGACCGTGACCACCGGACTGGTGTTCCCGGCCTCGTCCCGGGCACGGAACGCAAGCTGCACCGCCGGCCCCCACTCGCTTCGGATCGGAAGCCTGAGCACGGGAATACTGACGCTGGAAGGCAGGGGAGTAGCGGAGTCCGTGACGGCCGCCGGCTGCACTTCCCAGAGAATGGTCCGCAGGCGGTGGTTCTCGCTGACGTAGGGAGTGAACGTCAGAGTATCCCCCACGAAGTAGTCTCCGGCCGCGACGCGATCGAGCCCGCCGAGCCCGAACGCGATATCGAGCACGGGGGGCGTCAGGTCCTGGACCGTGAGCGCCGAGGCCACTCCCGAAGAGGTCTGCTGCAAGGCGGCGTCCAACAGGAGGACGGCAACGCTGATGGACTGCCCGAGCCCACAAGATCGGGAAAGCGTGAACGAGACCGTCGTCGTGGCCGTTGCGGCCAGCTGACCTGGAATGTAGCGGGCGGTATCGCACGCACCGGTCACGGCAACGAGGCTCTGCCACAGCCCGGCCTCCGCCGTGGCGGTGTACGCGATTGTCAGCGTGTCCCCCGGCTCGATGATGCCGGAGGCCGGCTGCAGCGACAGGTTGGTGATGGTCGGCGAGGAGGGATGGTCCGGAAGCGCCGGCTGACAGGTGAACTGCGCCCGCTCCGTGGCCTGGTCGGTGCCGCCGTCAAACCGGTAGCGATACTCCACCGTCACCGTGAACGGCACCGTAGCGCTGAAGATCCAGCCGGAAGTCAGCGCCCGACCGTTCGCGATGGTGGACTGGCCCCAGGACTGCCCGACTTCGGTCGAGGTCAGGCTGGCGGAGTCGAACGCCACGGTGAGATCGGTCCCCGGATACCACCGGAAGGTCGCCCCCCGCCAGCTGGCCGTGCCGGTCCCTCGCACCGAGGCGGCCAGGTCGACCGTACAGGAGAGGATGGAGATCCCCTCGGGACTGGCCTCATACTGTGGCGCCCCCACCCCGGTGACTTTCACCGTCACGGTGGCCGCGACCGGTTCCTTGCCCGGACCCACACTATCGGAGCAGGCCGACGGGGCCGCCGCCAGGATCACAAGCGCGAGTCCGGCCCGGACCCGCGCTGGGCAGGCCGGACACGGGGAGCGGGACCGGAATCGCAAAGTGGCCTCGGATGGCACAGGAGGAGGATCGTCCTGCCCTACGATACCCCGGAGAGGGCAAACGTCAAGCCGGGGTGTTAACTACCCATGCCGCTGAATGCGCGACGGGCGCCCCACCCCGGGCGCCCGCTCGATGCTCCGCCGCTCCAGCCGCCGGCGCGGCTACTCCCCGTTCTCCTCCGCCAGCCGCTGGCCCCGCATGTGCCGCAGCAGCCGCGCGGTGGTTTCCCTCAGGGACGCCCGCGGCACCACGTCGTCGATCTGGCCCTTCTCCAGCAGGAACTCCGCCGTCTGGAATCCCGCCGGCAGGTCCTGGCCGATCGTCTGCTTGATGACCCGCTGCCCCGCGAACCCGATCACCGCGCCCGGCTCCGCCAGGATGACGTCCCCCTGCATGGCGAAGCTGGCGGAGACGCCGCCGGTGGTGGGGTTGGTCAGGATGGTGATGTAGGGAACGGAGAGCTGGTAGAGCTGGGCGATGGCGGCGGAGGTCTTGGCCATCTGCATGAGCGAGAAGACCCCCTCCTGCATCCGGGCGCCGCCCGAGGTACACACCAGCACCATGGGAACCCGCTTCTCGGCCGAGCGCCGCGCCAGCCGCGCGCTCTTCTCCCCCACCACCGACCCCATGGATCCGCCCATGAAGGCGAAATTCATGACCCCGAGGTGGAGCGCCGCGCCCTCCAGCCGGGCCGACCCGGTAAAGATGGCGTCCGAACCCCCGACCTTCTTGTAGGCGGCGTTCAAACGCTGGGGATAATGCTCGAAATTGAGGGGATCGGCTGAGCGGAGGTTGGCGTAGAGCTCCCGCCAGG
>JANRJZ010000063.1:0-5294 GCA_033763675.1 Gemmatimonadota bacterium | reverse complement strand
GGTCGCCCGGAGCGGCTTCAAGGTCATCGGCTGCGACATCAGCGAGTCGGTCTGTGCCGGGATCAACGCCGGGAAGAGCCATGTGGAGGATGTTCCGGCCGAGACGCTCGCCGGCTACGTGAAGCAGGGGCTGATCTCCGCCACCACCGACTTCGCCCGGCTCAGGGACTGCGACGTCATCTCGATCTGCGTCCCAACGCCGCTCAACAAGACCAAGGATCCGGACCTGTCGTACGTGGTGTCCGCGGCGGAGTCGTGCCGGGCGGGGCTCCGGGTGGGGCAGGTGATCATCCTCGAGAGCACCACCTATCCGGGCACCACCCGCGAGGTGCTGCTGCCGATCTTCGAATCGACCGGGCTCAAGGTGGGGACCGACTTCGGCCTCTGCTTCAGCCCCGAGCGGGTGGACCCGGGCAACCCGACCTGGCAGACCCGCAACACCCCCAAGGTCATCGGCGGCATCACCAGGCGCTGCAACGCGGCGGCGATGGCGCTCTACAGCAAGGTGTTCGACACCCTGGTGCCGGTGGAGAGCCCGGAGGCCGCGGAGCTGGTGAAGGTGTACGAGAACACCTTCCGGATGATCAACATCGCGCTGGCCAACGAGCTGGCCCAGGCCTGCGACAAGCTGGGGCTCGACGTCTGGGGCGTCATCGAGGCGGCCGCGACCAAGCCCTTCGGCTTCATGAAGTTCACCCCCGGGCCGGGGCTGGGTGGCCACTGCATCCCGCTGGATCCGCACTACCTCTCGTGGAAGATGCGGACCCTGCACTTCAAGACCCGGATGATCGAGCTGGCCAGCGAGATCAACGCGGAGATGCCGGCCTACGTGGTGCAGAAGGCGAGCGACGCGCTCAATGAGCGGATGAAGGCGATGAAGGGGAGCAAGGTCCTGGTGATCGGCGTGGCCTACAAGAAGAACATCGGCGACCTGCGGGAGAGCCCGGCGCTTGACATCATCAACCTGCTGCAGGTGAAGGGCGCGGTGGTGAGCTTCCACGACCCGCACTGCCCCGAGATCAAGGACGACGGCCACACCCCGATCCAGGGGCTGCCGATGCGCAGCGTCCCGCTGACCGATGCCGCGCTCCGGGCGGCCGATCTCGCGCTGATCGTCACCGACCACTCCGAAGTTGACTACCAGCGGGTGCTGCGAGAGGCGCCCCTGGTGCTGGACAGCCGCGGGGTGTTGCGGGGGAGCGGGAACGGAAAACTGGTGGGGCTGTCGGGTGTGACCAAGGACTGATCCCTATCTGTAAGGGCGGGGGTTGTCCCCGCCCAGCGAGTCTGCCAAGTTGTCGCGCCGGAGGGTGGCCGCACAGGATTGGCGGGACCGCCGCGCGGCGCACCCTCCGGCACTCCCCCTCGGCAGCCTCGCTGGCGTCTGGCTGAGCGGCGGGCACAAGGCCCGCCCCACCTCACGGCGGCTTCCCGTTTTCATGCCCCCGGGTATAATCCACCCCATGCCTCTCTCAGCCATCCCCATCTCCAATCGCCGCATCCGCTTTGCCCTGGTGGGGTGCGGCCGGATCGCGGAGAAGCACATCGAGGCGCTGGAGCGCCACCAGGAGCGGGCCGAGCTGGTCGCGGTCTGCGATACCGACCCAGCCGCGCTGGAGCGGGCGGTGGCCCGGACCGGAGTGGCGGGGTTCCCGACGCTGGAACAGCTGCTGGCCCAGTCGAGCGCCGACGTGATCGTGCTGGCGACGCCAAGCGGCATGCACGCCGCCCAGACCATCCAGGCGGCGGAGGCAGGACGCCACGTCATGACCGAGAAGCCGATGGCCACCCGGTGGCACGACGGCCAGGCCATGGTGGCGGCCTGCGACAAGGCCGGGGTGGAGCTGTTCGTGGTGAAGCAGAACCGGCGGAACGCGACCATCCAGTTGCTCAAGCGGGCCATCGACCAGCGCCGCTTCGGCCGGATCTTCATGGTGAGCGTCAACGTCTTCTGGAGCCGGCCGCAGTCCTATTACGACAGCGCCCCGTGGCGCGGCACCTGGGAGTTCGACGGCGGCGCGTTCATGAACCAGGCCAGCCACTACGTGGACCTGCTCGACTGGCTGATCGGGCCGGTGGAGAGCGTGCACAGCTTCCTGGGGACCCTGGCGCGGCACATCGAGGTGGAGGACACCGGGGTGGCCAACGTCCGGTGGCGGAATGGCGCGCTGGGCTCGGTCAGCGTCACCATGCTGGCGCACGGCAAGAACTTCGAGGGATCGATCACGGTGCTGGGTGAGAAGGGCACCGTGCGGCTGGGCGGGGTGGCGGTCAACGAAATACAGCATTGGCACTTCGAGACCCCGGATCCGGATGACGAGCTGGTCAAGAACGCCAGCTACGAGACCACCTCGGTGTACGGCTACGGCCATCCGCTCTACTACGACAACGTGATCAAGGCGCTCCGGGGTGAGGCCCCGCCCGAGACTGACGGCCGCGAGGGGCTCCGCTCCCTGGAGCTGCTGATCGGGATCTACCTCTCGGCCCGGGATGGAAAGACCATCGGGCTGCCGCTCGACTACTGACGCGGCGGCTCCACCCGCCGGACCAGCTCCAGCAGCCGTTCCCGTCCCGCCGCCAGCGCCTGCCGCCGCCGGAACTCCACCCCACGCAGCGAACCGTCGCGCCACCCCCGCAAGTAGGCGGGGAGCTTGGTGCGCAGGTCGCTCGAGATCCGCGCTGCCGCCCCCCGCAGGACTTCCAGCGGTCCCCGATCGCTTCCCGGCGGACCCTCCCAGTACCACCGCGTGAGCCGGTGCAGCAGCCAGCGTCCCCGGCCGCCGACGGTGGGGGTGGTCGCCAGGCGGGCGAGGGTGGGAGGCAGGGTCCGCTCCGCCTCGAACACCTGCGCCAGCGCCAGCTCCCGCAGCTCGGCGAACTCTGCCGGCAGCCCCGCCGGATCCAGCATGTCCGGCGGAACCGGCGCCGCCAGCAGGTCCCGCGCCAGGACCAGCGTAAGCGAGCCCCACGTCAGGCAGCCGTCCCGGCGCCATCGCTCGCCCAGTGCCGGCCAATCACAGTTCCTGCCCTCCCGCTCCAGCCAGAGTGAGATATCGAGCAGAGGGCGGAAGCCCATCGCGAACTGGTGCTGCAGGCTGGCATGAATCGCCAAGTGGGTCAGCATGTCCTCGGCGTGGGGCACCAGGGCCGTGACGCCACCCAGGTCCCTGGGGGTGGCCCGGGCCCATGCCAGCTCGAGCCACGCCGGCGCGGCGGCGGCCATCGAGCGGACCGTGCCATGCAGCTCCAGCACCACCTGTGTCCCCGGCGCCTCGAAGATCCGGACGGTGGCGGTCTCCATCGGATTGGCGGCCGCCCGGCGCAACTCCATCCGGGCCGAGTAGGGAATCCCGCTGGTGATGAGCGCCGCGGACGCCTGGTCCATCAGGTCCGCGCGGGTCGAGATGTCGATGTCGCCCATGGGGCGCAGCGTTGGGTCGGGCCAGGCGAGGTGGGCCAGCGCCGCTCCCTTGAGCACGACGAACGGGACCCCCGCGCCATCCAGCGCCCCGGCGATCCGGCGCAGCAGCGCCTGCCGGGGCAGGTGGCCCACGACGGCGCCGCGGCGGGCAAGATCCAGCGACTCCACCACGCCGGCGGGGATCCCGGCCGCGTCCACGAGGTGGGGGAGCCGCCAGGCGAGGTAGGGATGGAGGTCCCGCGGCGCGACGGCGGGCAGCTCATTCCACGTCTCCGCGGTGAACGCAGGCATCGCGTCACGCCGGGTGTCGCGGCGGAGCAGGGTGAGGAGCAGCCGCTGGGCGTCGGTCACGGCGGCGGGAGGGGCGGCGAGAGCCGGCGGGCCACGGCGGCAAGCAGCACCGCGATCCGGGCCGCCAGGCGCGGGTCCACGGCCAGGGCGATCCGAACCAGCAGCAGTGCCCCGGCGGCGGTGCCCCGCCCAAGGACTCCCCGGGGGGGCGCGGCGGGGAGCGGGCGCCAGGTCACGCCATCGCGCCACTCGATGACCTCGCCGAGGATCCGGCCGGGCTCGATCGGGGGATCGCAGACCAGGGTGCCGTCCCCGCGGGTGAGGAGCAGCGCGCCGCCCGCACGCGGACGCCCATGTCCCACCACCCGGTGACCCACCAGCCCCACGCCGCCGACGAAGGCGATGACGGTACCCACCGGGTAACTGGCCGCGGTGCCGCAGTGGATGCGGATGCGGGTGCCCGGCGCGAGGGTGCCGCCCATGCTCCAGCCACGAATCTCGGATTCGATGACGCTGCCGGCCCGCTTGAGCAGCGGCGCCAGTTCGAGGGCCTGGTCGTTGAGGGTGGGGTCGCTCACCGGGGGGTTCGGGCTGACCTGGGCAGAGGGGCCGCGCGCCGCCCTCAGGTCAGGGGCGCGGGGGTCTCGCCGGCGGTTGCTCCCGGCACGGCCGGCGCCGGCTGGTATCCCCGCCGCCACCGCCACAGCAGGCGGAAGGGATGCACCAGGTGGGCGATCACTCCCTCCCTCATGTCCAGCCCGGCCACCCCGTACTTCGCGGGGGGCTCGGGCTCGGTCACGGCGGTGCCGAAGAGATAGTCCCAGAAGCTGAAGACGAAGGCGTAGTTGGCGTTGGCGTGCCGCGCCTCCACGGAATGGTGATAGGCGTGGAAGCTCGGGCTCACGAAGAGCCGGTGCAGCGGGCCGAAGCGCCAGCTGACCTGGGCGTGCTGCATCGCGGAGAGACAGGTGATGAACACGCCAAGCGGGACCCAGCCGCGGGTCGGGATGCCGAGCACCAGGTGAAAGATCCCGAAGTAGAGCAGCACATCCATGCTCAAGTGCTCGATCGGGTGGCGTCGCTGGGCGGTCAGCGCCGTCATCTGCTCCTGCGAATGATGGACGCTATGGAAGGCCCAGAGGAACCGGTTGGCGTGCTGCAGCCGGTGCCACCAATAGGTGACGAAATCCCCAGCCACCCAGAAGATGGCCAGTCCCAGCCACCAGGGGAGGCCCTGGAGCAGGTTGAGCTGGAGGAAGTCCAGCTCGGACCGGAGCGCGTTGGTGATCGCCGCCAGCACCAGGATGGTGTAGAAGCCGCCCTTGTAGAACAGGGTGTAGAGGACGTCGAGGGCGAAGCTCCGGGTGCGGAAGCGGGCGTCGGCCACGCCGGCGCGGCGTTCGAAGAGGTAGAGCGCCAGGACAAAGGCGCCGTACACTAGGGACGCCTTGATGGCCGACTTGGCGAGCGGGCCCAGGTCCAGGAGGACCACCAGCTCGGCGAGCCGCTGCAGGAGCGCCTCCACGGCCGTTACCACTCCGTCGTGGTCATGTCAGGCCCATCCGCGCGCGCACCGCGGCGC
>JANRJZ010000062.1:0-9761 GCA_033763675.1 Gemmatimonadota bacterium | reverse complement strand
GTCCTCGTCGATGGCCTCCAGCACCGCCAGCCCCGCCGCCATGCTCACCGGGTTGCCGCCGAAGGTGTTGAAGTGGATGCGCTGGGTGAGCTTCTCGGCGATCTCCCGGCGGGTGGTCACCGCGGCCAGCGGGGCGCCGTTCCCGATGCCCTTCGCCATGGTCACGATGTCCGGCACCACGTCGAAGTTCTGGAAGCCCCAGTACTGCGCCCCCGTGCGTCCGAATCCGGTCTGCACCTCATCGGCGATGCAGAGCCCCCCCGCCGCCCGGGCGGCGGCATAGGCCTCCCGCAGGTAGTTGGGGGCCCCGTGCGTGGCGCCGCCCACTCCCTGGATCGGCTCGGCGATGAACGCCGCGATCCGGCCCGGCGTCGAGTAGCGCACCAGCTCGCGGATGTCGTTGGCGCTCCGGGTGGCGATCTCCTCCGGCGTGCCGGGAAAGGGGCTCCGGTAGGGATCGGGGCAGAGGGCGTGGTGCACGCCGGTGTTGAGCTGCTGCGGATACTTCCAGGTGTGATGGCTGGTGAGCGGCATGCTCGCCGGGGAGCCGCCGTGGTAGCTGTTCCGCACCGCGATCACGTCGTGGTGGCCGGTGAACGCCCGGGCCAGCAGGATCGCCAGGTCATTGGCTTCGCTGCCGCTGTTCACGAAGTAGGTGACGTCGAGCCCCGGGGGCATCTTCGACGCCAGCTTCGCCGCCATCCGGGCCATGTTGGGATGCAGGTAGATCGTCGTGGTATGGGCCAGCATGCCGAGCTGGTCCTGCATCGCCCGGGTCACGCGGGGGTGGCAGTGCCCCACCGAGACCGTGACGATCCCGGCAAAGAGGTCCAGGTAGCGCCGGCCGGTCTCGTCGAAGAGGTACTGCATGTGCCCCTCGACGATCATCAGCGGCTCCTTGTAGAGCGTGAAGATCGCGGGGTTGGTGTACTGCTGCCGAAGCGCCAGCACCTCCGCCTTGGAGAGCCCGGTGTAGGGCCGGGGCCGGTGGTCGCACGGGGGCAGCGTCGGACGGGCGGTCGCGGTCGCGGTCATTTGGACATCCAGTTGGTCCCGGCTTCCCGGTTCCATTTCGTGGTGATCTTCTTGGTCCTGGTCCAGAACTCGATGCTGCTCTTGCCGGTGATGTCTCCCACGCCGAAGCGGGAGTCGTTCCACCCGCCGAAGCCGAACGGCTCCCGCGGCACGGGCACACCCACGTTCACCCCGACCATGCCCGCGCTGGCGCCTTCCATCGCCGCCCGCGCCGCTCCCCCGGATTCCGTGAAGATCGAGCAGGCGTTGCCGTAGGGGCTGGCATTCTCCACCGCGAGCGCCTCCGCCAGGCCGGGAGTCCGGACGATCGCGAGCACCGGCCCGAACACTTCTTCCTGCGCCAGCGCCATCTCGGGCCGCACCTGGTCAATGACCGTGGGCCCGACATACCAGCCCCCCTCTTTCCCGGCCACCGTGGCGCCCCGGCCGTCCACCAGCACCCGCGCGCCCTGACGCTCCGCCTCGGTGATGAAGCCTTCGATCCGCGCCTTGGCCGCCGGCGTGATCACCGGGCCGACATCCCGGCCCGCCACCAACTTGCGGGCCTGCTCCGCCAGACGCGTCACGATATGGTGGGTGGCGGAGACCGCCACCATCACCGACGCCGCCATGCACCGCTGCCCGGTGCAGCCGGCCATCGCCGCCAGCACGCCGCCCGAGGCCATCTCGGGATCGGCGTCCGGCATCACGATGACATGGTTCTTGGCGCCGCCCAGGCAGAGCGCTCGCTTGAGGTTTCCGGTCGCCCGGCGATACACGGCCTGCGCCACCTTCGTGGACCCCACGAAGGTGACGGCCGAGACGCCGGGGTGATCGCACAGGGCCTCCGCCACCTCGCGGTCCCCATGCACCACATTGAACACCCCGTCAGGCAGTCCAGCCTCCTTGAGCAGTTCCGCGATCCGCGCGGCGGAGAGCGGCACCAGCTCCGAGGGCTTCATGATGAAGCAGTTGCCGAGCGCGATGGCGTTGGGAATCGTCCAGTGGGGGACCATCGAGGGGAAGTTGAACGGGTTGATCGAGGCCACCACGCCGAGCGGGTACCGTTCCAGGCGGCACTCCACGCCGCGACTGACCTCCAGCACCTCGCCCGCGACCAGTTGCGGGAGGGAGCAGGCGAACTCGGTCAGCTCGATGGCCTTGAGGATCTCCGCCTCGGCCTCTCCCTTCACCTTGCCGTGCTCTTCCGTGATCAGCCCCGCGAGCTCCCCGATATGCCGTTCGAGGAGGGTCTTGTAGCGGAAGAACACCTGGACCCGCTCCTTGACCGGGGTGCCGGCCCAGCCGGGGAGGGCCGCGGTCGCGGCCGTCACGGCGGCATGGACGGTGCCCGCATCCCCGAGCGGGACCCGGGAGATGACCTGGCCATCGGCGGGGTTGTGAACGTCGAGGAAACGCGGGCCGCCGGCGACGAACTGGCCGCCGAGGTAATGCCGGGCGTCAGGGTACTTCACGGAGCACCTTCACTGATCGGATGGGACGGGAGCGGGGTCCGGGGAGGATGGCCGTCCTTCACAGGCTTGTCAATCGTTCTGGCCCGGGGCTTGCGACCCGGTGGTATCTGACTACTGTAGGTAAGATCCCTGTACATCCCTTAACCGCAGGTCCGGCTTATGGATACCCCCCGGATGTCCCCCGGCGCGGCTCGCCGCGCTCGGGCGTTGATGTGGCACTTCCCGCTCCTCCTTGCAGTGAGCGGGAGCTTGGTGGTCGCCTGCAGCAGCGGATCGAAGGACGGCGGCACCGGTCCTGAACCGGGTATCGCGGCGGCGCTGGACCTGCTCACCGCGCCTCCTGGCACCACGGTGAGTCGGTCGCTGATGGCCCCCGCACCGGTGGTCCAGGTGGTGGACATCAACGGCGATCCGGTGGACTCGGCGGGCATCGCGGTCACGGCGGCCCTGGTCGGATCGGGTACCCTTACCGGCACCACCGTGGTGGCCACCGACGCCAGCGGTCAGGCCACCTTTTCCAATCTCTCTATGCGTGGGCCGGCGGGGGGCAAGGCGCTCGCCTTCACCGCCTCCCAGGTGGTCGGGGTGCAGTCGGGGAGCGTGACGCTCACCGCCGGCCCGGCGGCGGTGCTGGTCGCCACCAGCGCCACCACCCAGTCGCTGCTCAAGGGCTCGACCGTTACCGCGAAACCCGCGGTGGCCGCGCAGGACCTGGACGGCAACGGCGTCGCCGGCGTCGGGGTGACGTTCGCGCTCACGGCGGGGAACGGCTCCATTACCGGGGCCAACCAGGTGACGGGCGCGGGGGGCGGGGCCGTCATTGGTTCCTGGACCCTCGATACCGCCGCCGGTCCCAACACGGTGACCGCCACCGCCGCCGGTCTCACCGGCAGCCCGCTGACGTTCAACGCGACGGGCACCAACGTCACTTCGCAGTTCACCATCGATATCCAGTTCCTCGGCAGTGGCACCCCGAGTCAGCAGGCGGCCTTCAGCGCCGCCAAGGCCAAGTGGGAGCAGGTCATCATCGGTGACCTGGCCAACTTCACCGGCCAGCTCAATGCCTCCACCTGCGGCAACCCGACCTTCAACGGGACCATTGACGACGTGCTGATCTACGTCGATCTGGTGCCGATTGACGGCCCGGGCCAGATCCTAGGGGCAGCGGGCCCATGCTACATCCGCAACGTCGGCAACCTGACCATCCTCGGGTATATGAAGTTCGACACCGCCGACCTCGCCGACCTCGAGCTGAACGGCTCGCTGTCCGACGTGGCGCTGCACGAGATGGGGCATGTGCTGGGCTACGGCACCCTGTGGAGCACCTTCGGCCTGCAGAACCTGGTCAGCGGCACGAACCCCTTCTTCACCGGGACCCAGGCCAACAACGCCTATCTCACGGAGGGCGGCTCGGCCTCGGTGACCCCGGCGACGCAGGGCAGCTGCACGGTCGCGAACAACGAGGTCCTGGCCCGGAGCGCCGTCCCGCTCGAGAACAGCGGTGGCGCCGGCACCGCGCTCTCCCACTGGGAGGAGTGCGTCTTCCGGAGCGAGGTCATGACCGGCTACATCTCCGGCAACGCCCGGCCGCTCAGCAAGACCTCGATTCAGTCGATGGCGGACCTGGGCTACAACGTGAACGCCAACGCCGCGGACCTCTTCAACCTGGCCACCCAGCCGACGCTGCGGGCCGGCGAGGTCGAAGCGGGCCCGGTCATTGACCTGACGCGGGACCGGCTCGGCACGCCGATCATGGCGGTGGACCAGAATGGCCGGGTGGTGAAGGTGTACCGACCCTAGCAGGACTAGTTGGCCGGATCTGGACGGCGGGCGGGGCGCACGGTATATCACACCGTGATGTCCCGCCCGCTTCCTCTTGTCGTCCTGGTCTTGGCGCTCGTCGGCCCCGCCTGCGGCGGGGGAGATGGGGGTACGGGCCCGTCCGGGAGCGAGCCGAAGGCCCTCTTGCTGGTCACCGCCCCGTCTCCCAGTGCCCGGAGCCGGCTCCCGCTGGCACGGCAACCCGCCGTGCAACTCGTGGGCAACGATGGACGCGGCACCGCCCGGCCCGGTGTCCCGATCACCGCCAGCCTGTCCAGCGGCGGAGGGAGCCTGCTCGGCACCCTGGTGGTCCCAACCGACGAGGATGGGCGCGCCACCTTTGCCGACCTGGCCATCGGCGGACGGGTGGGCTCGCACCGCCTGCAGTTTGCGGCCCCCGGCCTCGATCCCATCGCCAGTGACGCGATTGTCCTCCTCGGCGGCGCCCCCGCCTCCCTGACGGTCATCGGCGGGACGCTCTCCGGGGTCCCCGCAGGCTCCCTCACGCCGATCACCCCGACCTTCCTCGTGCGCGACGCCGACCAGAACAGCGTGAGCAGCCAACTGGTCGAGTTCACCCTGCTCAATGGCGGCAGCATCGGGCAGCCGCAGGCGGCCAGCGACGCCCAGGGCATCGCGTCCCCCGGCAGCTGGACGGTGGGCGGGACGGTCGGGGCCCAGCAGCTCGCGGCCCGCGTCTTCTCAGCACCCCATCTGGTGGCCACGGCCCTGGCAACGGTCGTCCACGGCCCACCGGCCGGCGTTATCATCCTCGCCGGAAACAACCAGACGGTGACGGCCGGGTCCCCCGCGCCGATCCGGCCGTCGGTCCGGCTGGTGGACCGGTTCGGCAATCCGATCGCCGGCACGACACTCGTTTTCTCCCCGACCAACAGCCAGGCAGGGACGGTGACGGGCGCGACCCAGGTCACCGACGCGGAGGGTGTGGCGACGCTGGGTGGCTGGACCCTCGGAACGGTGGCCGGGGGCGCGCTACTGCACGTCTACGCCGGGACGGGCCCGCCGGACTTCTACGGTTCGCTCTCCGCCCTCGTCACGGCCGGCCCGGCCGCCGCCATCCGCCTGGTCGGGGGGGCAGTCGACACCATCTATGCTCCCGCCGGTCAGCCCCTGACCCCGCTGGAATTCGAGGTGAGCGACCAGTACGGCAACCTCATCGGCGGCGCGCCGGTCGGCTTCCTGCCCAGCCACGGTACCGTGGACTCCCTCAGCGCCACCACGAGTGCGTCGGGACGTGCGACGCCGGGAGCCTGGCACCTGGGCGCCACGATCGGGCCCCAGCATCTCGCCGTCTCCAGCTCCGCCGCGCAGTTCACCCAGACGGCGTTCGCGCATGCCGGGCGCATCCTTGCCAAGGTGGCGGGGGATAGCCAGCCGGTGGAGGTGGGCACGCCGGTGCCGGTCGCGCCGACGGTCCGCGTCACCGACTCGCTCGGAACGCCGGTGGAAGGGATCCCGATATCGTTCACTGTGGGTGCCAACAGCGGCAGCTATGCCGGCCCGGCGGTGGTACGCACCGATGCGGCCGGGGAGGCCCGCGCTCCCGGCTGGACGGTGGGTACGGTGCGCACTGCGGGGAGCAGCCTCCGCGCGTCCTCCCGCGGGCTGGCGGGTGATCCCGCCGACTTCCAGGCTGTTCTCCAGGCCGGGCCCCCCGTGGACTGGGCCTATGCCTTCGGCCCCACCACCGGCACGGTCAACGAGATCACCCCGGAGCCCCCCATCGTCGGGATCGCGGACCGATACGGGAACCGCGTCCCCTCGCAGCGGCTGGAGTGGACCATCACCGCTGGGGGTGGGACCCTGGTGCAGGCCGATTCCATGACCAACAGCCTGGGTGACGGGGCGGCCGTCTGGCGGCTGGGGACCAGGGCCGGGCTCAATCGGCTCATCCTCAAGACCCCGAGCCTTCCGGGAGACAGCATCCGGTATGAAACCCTTGGCCTGCCCGGTCCGGCGGACACCGTGCTGGCTGTCTCCGGTGACGGTCAGAGCGCGGCCGTGCGGCGGGCCCTCCCCGTTTCCCCGGTGGTACTGGTGACGGACCAGTTCGGGAATCCAGTGCCGAATGTCGTGGTTGTCTTCACCGTCGTCAGTGGCGGGGGAACGCTCTCGGCGGGCGGTAGCCGCCTCACCGATGGCGGTGGCCAGGCGAGCCCCGGGGTCTGGACTCTTGGGCCCACGCGCGGCGCCCAGACCCTGCGCGCCCGGGTGGGGAACCCATTCGGTCCCCAGCCAGAGGTGCTCTTCACCGCCACCGCCGTGCAGCCCGCCGCGGCGAGTCTGGTCGCGATCGGCGGGTCGGGCCAGACGGTGCGGGCCGGGGCACCGTCTCCCATGCCTGTCGCGGTGCGGATCCTCGACAGCCTGGGATTCGGGATCGAGGGGGACACCGTCCGGTTCGCCGTTTCCGGCGGGAGCGGCTCGCTGCCTGCGCCGTACGCCCTGACAGATACCGGGGGGATCGCGCGCCTGTACGGTTGGGCGCTCGGGCCTGGAGCGAACAGCCTGACCGCGAGCCACGGCACCCTGGCGGGACAGACGGCGCAGTTCAGCGCCACCGGTGTCGCGACAACCTCCAGTTGGGACATCGCCCTCCTCCCGGTCGCCCCGCTGAGCCAGCCGGTTCAGGCCGCATTCGATTCCGCGGTGGTCCGCTGGCGCGCCCTGATCGTGGGCGATGTTCCCGACGTCTCCGTGTCGCTGCCCGCCGACAGCTGTTTCACCGGACAGCCCGCCTTCACCGGTACCGTCGATGACCTGCTGATCTTCGTCCTGGTCGTGCCGATTGATGGCGCCGGGGGGATCCTCGGGGGCACCGGCATCTGTGCGCTTCGGACCGTCACAGCCCTTCCGTCGGTCGCGGCCGTCATCCTCGATGCCGCCGACCTGCAGGCTTATGCGAGCTTCCTCCCGGCCATCGTCTTGCATGAGGTGGGGCACGCCGTCGGCATCGGTTCGCTGTGGGCGGGGCGGGCCCTGGTGGCGAATGCCGGTACGACCGCGCCGCGCTACGTTGGCACCGGGGGCAAGCTGGGATACTGGGCGCTGCGGGGCGCCACCGGGACCCCCGCCACCACCGTACCGGTCGAGGGGAACCAGTCCCCGACGGGCAGCCGGGACGTGCATTGGGAGGAGTCCACCTTCGATACCGAGTTGATGACCCCGTACCTCGACGGCGCGCTGGAGCCGCTCAGCCTCATGACGGCGGCCGCGTTGTCGGACCTGGGGTATAGCGTGGACCTGGCGGCCGCCGACGGCTCGTTTACGTTGCTGCGCGCCGGTCCGGCGCCCGGGCCGCGACTTGCCCCGGGCTGGGAACTGCTGTTCCCCGGCCCGATCCCTCCGGGTGTGATCCCCGTCGCACCCATCGGTCCCTGAGGCGGCCCCTCACTCGCGGCCTGTGCCCCGGGTCACGGCCCTTTTCCCCGCGATGTAGCACTTTCCCCTCCAGTCCCAGTCCCAATTCGCTTCACTCTCGCTTGCCCGGAGTTGCCATGCGCTGGTTCTACCGCGCGGCGCTGTGCGCGTCTCTTGCCGCGCTCGCCGCTCACACGCTCGAGGCCCAGCAGCTGCCGGAACGTCGCGGCCTCTGGTTCGGCGGCGGGGTCGGGATGGGGTCGGCCCGCCTCTCCTGCTCGATCTGCCGCTCGGGCCGCGATGGTGGCGCGTCCGGCTACCTGCGGGCGGGCGCCACCGTGACCCGGCAGGTCCTGATCGGCGCGGAGACCACACTCTGGTACCACAACGAAGGGCAGGTGGACTACCTGCTCGGCGCGGTGCAGGCGGTGGTGCTGCTCTATCCGATGAAGACCAACGGGTTCTACCTCAAGACCGGCTTCGGCATCGCCCAGTACTCCGCCAAGGACAATGATGACGACGCCTCGACCCAGGCCCTCGCGGGTCAGGTGGGGGTCGGCTACGAAGTCCCGGTCGGCCGCGGCATGTCCATCGTGCCGTTCGCGAACTTCATGGGCACCACCGGTGCCGACCTGCGCTTCAACGACACTGTCTCCGGGCTCTCCGCCAACACCAGCCTGTTCCAGCTGGGCGTCGGCCTCACGCTGCACTAGCCGACTCCCGCCAGGAGGTATCTCATGCATCCCTCGCTCCGTTCGTTCCGCCGCCTCGCGGCCGGCGCCCTGGTCCCGCCGACCCTGCTGCTCGCCGGCTGCGGCGACGGCGGCTATACCGGCATTTCCCCGGTGGAGGAAACCGGCCCGGCCGTCCAGTTCGGGATCTGGGTTCCCGGTACCGGGGACACCTGCACCCCGACGGAACATGACCGCTACTCGGTCGTGGGCCCCGACGGCAAGCGCTACAACACCTGGCATCCGGCGGTCGACCCGGCCACCGGCTGCAGCTTCGGGCATGAGCACGGCCGTGATCCACGGGGCTCCAAGCTCTTCGGCCGCACCGGCCCGATCCCCTTCGGCCTCGCCAACGAGGCGCTGGAGACCTGGGATCCGCAGAATCCGCGGCGGGAAGACCATGTCGGGCACAAGGTGGACTGGGAGAACGACGTGGAGTTCGTGCGGAAGGACGGGCTCACCGGCGCGCTCTTCAGCGTGAAGTGCGACGTCCTGGCCAAGCTGCACCAGGGCACCCACTCGAAGGACGCCTTCACCAACAACCTGCACGAGATCGCCTACCACATCCAGTGCACCGACGGCACCGAGATGCACGTGACGTTGATGTCGGCGATCGGGCAGGCCGGCGGGTTCAACCGGACCTGCGACCGGCAGCGGGTGGACGTCGGCGTGCCCACGCCGGCCAACTCCCCCAATGGCGGTGGCCAGCGGATCATCCCGGACCGGACCTGCGTGGACCAGCACCTGCACGTCGGCCCCAACCAGCGGGCGGACTACAACGCGGCGCTGCACGAGAGCTGGGAGACCTCCAACTCGGTGCGCACCGAGGGGGGGCGGACCATCGCCCACTTCAACCCCTATTTCCAGGTGTTCTTCCCCAGCCGATTCTACGATCCGGCTGCGGTGAACATCACCGGCCGGCCCATCGCCGAGTGCGACGTGCTGGACCCGGCCCGGGACCTGAACAACGACCTCTGCGCCCAGTCCACCAACGACGGGACCCTGACGGGGCTGGCGTTCGATGATGCCCGCTCCCGGTTCAACGGGGTGCGCCGGTTCATCGACGTCAACGACAACAATATCGACAACGAGGACGGCCCCACCGTCTGGTACACCGACCCCTTCGGCCGCAATGGCCGCAAGGATCCGTTCCCCGGCTCGGTGCGGCAGTGGATCGGGAAGACCAAGAATGAGTACGGCTTCAGCGTGAACGGGCCGGCCATCGGATTCAACCGGAACTACGGCGCCGCCTCGGTGCACGCGCCGAATTAGGCGGTAGGGCGGTAGGGCGGTAGGGGGCGGGGCTTGTCCCCGCCCCCGCCAGATCACGCCGAGCCGG
>JANRJZ010000061.1:0-7931 GCA_033763675.1 Gemmatimonadota bacterium | reverse complement strand
CCGCTCCGGGCGACCTCCACGGCGAGGGGAAGCCCGACGTAGCCAAGCCCCACGACGCCGACTGTGGCATTTCCACGCGCAATCCGCTCCTGCAGCTGCTCCAGACCGTCCGCCATGACCGCCGTACCCTGTCGTGAAAGTGAAGTGCCACAAGGAGTTGTACTGCCGGAATACGAAGGTAGCGGGTCCCCTCCACCCCCGTCACCCCCAGCACCTTGCAAGCGCCGTGCGCGGAATCCCGACCCCCGGCCGGGAACTCCCGGGCTTGTGAAACATTTCACATTTGATAATTATACCGTGTCCCCCGCGCCGCATGAAGTCACCCCCAAGGAGCCCGACCATGGCCACCTCCGCGCCCGTCAGCAAGCACGCCGTCTATCCCACGGATCAGATCGCGAAGCTGCTGGCCCCACCGGAACAGGAGCGTCCGGGCACCAAGCTTCGCCGCCTGCTGCACGAGGCGCGGGACAAGGGCTCCTTCCTCCACACCGCCGGCGCCTACGACGCCTACACCGCGGCCATCATGACCCGGCTCGGCTTCAAGGCGCTCTACGGCAGCGGCTGGCAGCTGGCCGCGGTGAAGAACATGTACCCCGACATCGGGGTGTATCAGTCGCACCAGATGGTGGACCTGGCGCTGGAGCTCTGGAAGGGGATCGAGGGGGCCCGCCACACCCACTACTACGACACCGAGGGAAAGGAGCTGCTCGGCATCCCCCCGATGTTCATGGACATGGAGGCCGGCTTCGGCGGCCCCACCCAGACCTTTGCCCTGGCCACCGAGCTGGTGCGCGCCCGGGTGGGCGGCGTCCACCTCGAGAACCAGGATCCCGCGGACCGCACCTGTGGCCACATCGTGAACGTGGGCAAGGCCAAGCGCGACAAGGTGCTGGTCCCTCGTGCCACGTGGCTGGCCAAGCTCAAGGCCATCCGCGCCGCCGCCGAGGCCGCCGGGGAGGACCTGGTCATCATCGCCCGGACCGACTCGATTGACGGCGCCCTGCCCGGGGAGTCGTCCGGCGGGGTGAAGATGGCGGTGGAGGATGCCTGGGAGGCGGCGGAGCTGGGCTGCGACGTGATCTGGGCCGAGTTCAACAACGTGGACCTGGAGCAGCCGCTGGCGTTCGCGGAAGGGGTGCGGAAGTACTACCCGAAGCAGATGCTGGGCTTCAACCTCTCGCCCTCCCTGTACTGGGGCAAGGCGAAGAAGGCGGGGAACCTGATCACCAACCAGCAGCTCGCCGACCTGGGCTACACCCTGCAGTTCTCGACCCTGTTCAACTTCCGCACCGCCGGCATGGCGCTGGACAAGGGGCTGCGGAAGTTCGCCAGCAAGGGCCTCGAGGCCCTCGCCGACCTGCAGATCGAGGAGGATGAAGCGGCTGGCGGCCCGCCGATGACCAAGATGCACCAGAAGCTGGCCGGCATGAACCGGTGGCTGATCCTGGAGTCGGTGCTGTCGGGGAAGGCATGAGGCGGTTGGGCGATTAGGCGATTGGGCGATTAGAGGTGCGACGAAGGGCGGCTCTCCGGCATGGGGAGCCGCCCTTCGCACAAATCGCCCAATCGCCCAATCGCCTAATCGCCCAATCGCCTAATCGCCCAATCGTCTCTCACCCTGCCGCCCGCCGCTCCTCACGGCGCTCCTCCACTACAGCCACCCCGTCCCGCCGGAGCTGGTCCGCCTGCCACGGCGCCAGCCGCACCCGCACCCGGTGGAACTCCCCCGAGACCGACTGGTCCACCACCTCTCCGAGGCGGTAGAGTGAGGCGAGCCGCGCGCCGTCGGCGAGCGGCACCAGCACCACCACCGGGGGCCGAAGCTCCCGCTCCCGCCGTCGCAGCTCGGCCTTCACCGACTCCAGGCCGTCGAGCCGCTGGGTGGTGGCGAGCAGCGCGTCGGGATAGAGCGCCCGGGCCCGGGCCGCGAAGGCGGAGGGATCGGCCACCTGGTCCATCTTGTTGAACACCGGCACCAGCGGCAGTTCCCCCACACCCAGCTCCGCCAGCACGTCGTCCACCACCCGCATCTGCTCCTCCCAGCCGGGGTGGCTCGCGTCCACCACGTGCAGCAACAGGTCCGCGCCCCGCACCTCCTCCAGCGTGGCGCGGAAGCTCGCGACCAGGTGGTGGGGCAGCTTGCGGATGAAGCCGACCGTGTCCGACACCCGGGCCCGGCACCCCTCGCCGAGGTCCACCTCGCGGGTGAGGGTGTCGAGGGTGGCGAAGAGCCGGTCCTCGACGAAGATATCGTGTTCGCCGGAGAGCATCCGCAGCACGCTGGACTTGCCGGCATTGGTGTAGCCCACGAGCGCCACCGAGAGCAGCGGGGTCCGGTTGGCCCGCAGCACCTCGCGGTGCGTCTCCCACTCCTGCAGCTTCTCCCGGAGCAGCTGGATCTTGCGCCGGATCATCCGGCGGTCGGTCTCGAGCTGGGTTTCGCCGGGGCCCCGGAGCCCGATGCCGCCGCGGATCCGGGACAGGTGGGTCCACATCCGCGCCAGGCGCGGCAGCAGGTAGGCCAGCTGGGCCAGCTCCACCTGCAGCTTGGCTTCGTGGGTACGGGCCCGGGTGGAGAAGATGTCGAGAATCAGCTCGGCCCGGTCCATGACCCGGCACTTGAGCTCCTTCTCGAGGTTGGCGCCCTGGTTGGGGGTGAGCTCCTCGTCGAAGATCACCAGCGTCGCGCGGGTCTCGGCCATCAGGGCCCGGAGCTCCTCGACCTTGCCCTCGCCGATCAGCGTCGCCGGGTTGGGCGAGGCCACCTGCTGCGACAGCCGGCCCACCACCACCGCGCCCGCGGTGTCGGTGAGCCGGGCGAGTTCATCCAGGTGCTCGGTGAGGTGGTCGGCGTCCTCGGAGCCCTTGCGCGGGGCGCCCACCAGGACGGCGCGCTCCGCCGGCGGCTCGATCGTGATCAGGTCGCGAATGCGGACCGCCCTCCCGCTATGGCTTGAGCAGGGGCACGTTCCCCTGCCCCGTGAACGGGACCTCGAAGCTGGCCCCCACCGGCGTGTTCACCGTGAACTTCCCCGCGATGGTGTAGTTCACCGCGCCGTAGTCCAGCAGCGCCCGCGCCGCGCTCCCCACCCCGGACCAGCGGAAGGTGAGCGGGACGGTGAGCACCGTGGTGTCGTTCGCCGCGAGGGTGAACGGGTTGTCGAGCAGCACGTCCCCGAACCGGGTCCCCTCGATGTCGAGCCCGGCACTCAGCCCCACCCCCTTGAGGACCACCTTGTTGGGATTGTGGAAGGCGAGCCCCACATCGAGCGTCCCCCCGCTCAACCCCACGTTGCGGACGGCGAGGCGGTGCAGCTTGACATCGGGCTGGAGAATACTGGCCGGGTTGACGGCTCCGGGCCCGCAGGCAAGCGTCAGGGCCACGAGGGCCAGGGAGAGGGTGCGCATGGGTGCAATATAGGCGGGGAATTCGGAGAAGCGGAGAAACGGGGGAACAGGAGAACAGGGGAACGGGACGGCTGGGAAGCCGGGAGCCCGTTTCTCCGCTTCTCCGCTTCTCCGTTTCTCCGTCACCCCCTACCCCCCGCTTTCCCGCTGCTTTCCCCACCACTCCAGCCGCTCCCGGATCCGCTTCTCGAACCCCATCTCGCCCGGCTGGTAGAAGGCGGCGCCCTTGAGCGTCTCGGGGAGGTAATCCTGGGCCAGGTAGCCGGTGGGGCTGTCGTGAGCGTACTGGTAGCCGGCGCCGTAGCCGAGGTCCTTCATGAGGTCGGTGGGGGCGTTCCGGATGTGGAGCGGCACCGGCTCCGCCGGGGTGCGCCTTGCCGCATCCAGGGCCGCCCGGAGGGCCAGCATGCTCCGGTTGGACTTGGGCGCCGTGGCCAGGTAGATGGTCATCTCCGCCAGCGGGAGGTAGCCCTCGGGGGGGCCCAGCATGTGGTAGGCATCCCGCGCGGCCACCGCCAGCTTGAGCGCCTCCGGGTCCGCCAGGCCGATGTCCTCTGCCGCCATCGCGATGGCGCGGCGGAAGAGCGTCATCGGGTCCTCCCCCCCCTCGAGCATCCGCGCCATCCAGTACAGCGCCCCCTGGGGGTCGCTTCCCCGGAGGGACTTGTGATAGGCGGAGAGCAGGTTGAAGTGCTCCTCGCCGCTCTTGTCATAGGCCGGCACCCGGCGGCCCAGCGCCTGCACGATCCCCGCGGCCGTGATCCCGCCCCGGGGTCCGACCAGCCGGGCACAGTTTTCCAGGACGGTGAGGGCCCGCCGGGCGTCCCCGTCCGACTGCTCCGCGAGGAGCGCCAGCGCTCCCGGTTCGGCGCCGAGCTCCAGCACCCCGAGCCCGCGCTCCCGGTCGGTGAGGGCCCGCTCCAGCAGCGACGTGATCACCGCCGGGGTGAGCGCCGCCAGCACGAACACCTGGCAGCGGGAGAGCAGCGCCCCATTGAGCGCGAAGCTCGGGTTCTCGGTGGTGGCGCCGATCAGGGTGACCGTGCCCCGCTCCACGTGCGGCAGGAAGGCGTCCTGCTGGGCCCGGTTGAAGCGATGAATCTCGTCGCAGAAGAGCACCGTCCCCCGTCCCAGCACCCGGCGCTGCTCCGCCTCCCGGATGATCTCCTTGACCCGCGGGACACCGTCCAGCACCGCCGAGAGCTCCACGAACTCCCGCTCGGTGTGCTGCGCGATCAGCCGCGCGATCGTGGTCTTGCCGGTCCCCGGGGGTCCCCAGAGGATGCAGCTCCCGACATCGCCCCGGCGGATCGCGTCCCCCAGCGCGCGGCCCGGCCCGAGCAGCGCCTCCTGGCCCAGGCACTCGTCGAGGGTGGCGGGGCGCATGCGGGCCGCGAGCGGTTCCGGCAGGGCGAAGAGCGAGGGAGCGGTCATCGGGGAACGGGGCGGGCCTAGTGGCCCCCCGCCTCGACCAGGAGGCGGGTCAGGAGGAACGCCGCGGCGCCGCCGAAGAAGGCGAGCGGGGTGCGCCAGCCGCGCCGGGCCTGGAATTCGGGGACCAGGTTGGATGCGGCCACATAGAGCGTCACCCCGGCACTGATGGCCAGCCCGTGGCTGACGAGCGGCGCGCTCACCTCGGTGAGCAGCACGCCCACCACGGTGGCAACGCCCAGCAGCGCCGCCGCCCCCAGCGCCCGGCCGGCGCTCTGGCCTCCCGCCAGCATCACGCTGGCCATGGCCACCCCCTCCGGCAGCTTGTGCAGGAAGACGGCCAGGAAGAGCAGCAGCCCGAGCGCGCCGGAGACCAAGAAGCCGCTGGCGATCGCCACGCCGTCGAAGAAGGTGTGCAGCAGCAGCCCCGCCAGCGCGCTGAGGCCCTGGCGCGGGCTGATCCGGTGGGTCTCCTCGCCGAAATGGAAATGCGGCACCAGGACGTGCTGGGCGAGGTGCACCGACAGGTAGCCCAGCAGGATGTAGAGCGGCGCCGCGGGGTCGCGCGCGATCGCCTCGGGAGCGACTTCGAGCAGCGCCACGCTGAGCATGAAGCCGGCCCCGAAGGCCAGGAACAGCTCGATCGCGGCGAGGCTCCGCCGCTCGTGGCGGACCACCGCCCACCCGCCGGCCAGGTTCCCCACGGCCGCCACCAGGGCGAAGATCAGGGCCGTCATCCGGGGCTCCGGGCGTGGCGCAGCAGGGTCTCGCGGTCGTTGAGCGAGGGGTCATCCACCACCAGCGCCAGCAGCCGGTCCAGCAGGAGCCCCATGGCGGGCCCGGCCGGCACGCCGGCTTCCCGCAGGTCCTGTCCGCTCACCGCGAGTTGCCTCCGGGTGAGTGGTTCCCCCCGCTCCCGGATCCCCTTGAGCACCGGCTCCCACCCGGGCTGCGTCCCGTGCCGGAGGCGCCAGAGGACGGTGAGATCCTCTGCCGCGTCGCCCACCGCCGCCATCCAGCGGCGCACCTCCACCGCGCCATTGCCCGCCGGCTCCGGCGGCCCGGTCACCATGGCCGCCGCGCGGGCGATCTCCGCGTTCGACGCCTTGAGTCGCACCAGCACCGCGATCGGGTCCAGGCAGAGCAGCGACGTGAGCAGCACCGGATCCCGCGGCACTTCCCCCGCGCGGGCGCCGGTGAATCCCTCCAGCGCCGCGGCGCGTTCCGGGAGCCGGCCCACCGTGCCGTGCCGCCGCACCAGCGGGGAGCCGGTGGGGGACACCGTCGGGGTCGGGGTGGTGGAGTGTTCCGCGAGCAGTTCCGGCAGCCAGAGTCGCGCCGCGCCGCTCGTGAGCCAGAGCTCCAGCAGCCGGGGGATGGACCGCGCGGTGCGCAGCCCCTTGAACCACTCCTCCCGCACCCGCTCCGCCGAGAGCTGCGCCAGCCCCGGCACCGAGCGCAGGATGGCCGCCCAGGTTTCCGGCTCAATGGCGAACTCGAACCGTGCCGCGAAGCGGAGCGCGCGGAGGATCCGGAGGTAGTCCTCGCGGAAGCGCTGCTCCGGCTCCCCGACCGCCCGGATCAGCCGGCCGGAAAGGTCCGCCGCCCCGTGGAACGGGTCCCGCCACTCGTACCGCAGGGGGTGGTAGGCGATGGCGTTGATCGTGAAGTCGCGCCGGGCGAGGTCCTCCTCCAGCGTGGCCCCGAACTCCACCACCGCGTGGCGGCCGTCGGTCTTCACGTCGCGGCGGAAGGTGGTGACCTCGTGGTGCCGCCGGCGGGTGCGGACCGCCACCGTGCCGAAGCGCTCCCCTACCGCCACCACGTGCCGGAACAGGCGCTGCACCTCGTCGGGGCGCGCGGAGGTGGCGATGTCGTAGTCGGAGTTGGACTCGCCGAGCAGGGTGTCGCGGATGGCGCCGCCGACGCACCAGGCGGCGTACCCCGCCTCCTCCAGTACGCGGGAGATTTCCAGCACGTCCTCGGGAATGTCGAGCCGCTCGGGAAATCGCACCGTCAGCCCCCCGCGCCATAGGGCGCGCCGGCGGAGAGGGCGATCACCAGCTCCATCCGGGCCTGGGCCACGGTGCGCGCGCCGGCAGGGATGACCCCCGCGCGCACCAGGGTGGCGCCGCCGCCCTCGAAGGCGTAGACCGGCGTCACGGTGCCGAAGGGACAGCGGGTGGCAAGGACCACGGGTTTCCCCTCCTCCAGCCAGCGGTGAATCGCCGGGACCGCGCCGGGCGGCAGGTTGCCGCTCCCGAACGCCACCAGCACCACGCCGTCGTGGGCCGGCCGCGCCAGGTCGAGCAGCGCGCCCTCGTCGCCGATGACCATCGGCACCAGCGCCACCCGGGCCCGCAGCCCCCCCCGGCACCGCGAGCGAGCGCCGGGCCGGCACCGGCGCCGTGAACTGCACGCCACCCTCGCCCGCCGTTCCCACCGCCGCCGCGTGCGGCGCCCCGAAGGCGCGGAGCGCCGTCGCCTGCATCTTGGCCACCTGGCTCCCGTCGAAGATCCCCCCGGCGAAGACCACCATCGTTCCCCGGCCCCGCGCCGCGGGCGCGGCGGCCACCCGCGCCGCGTCGGTGAGGTTGCGCGGCCCGTCCCAGCCGGCATCGCTCGAGGTGAGCATGGCCCCGGTGACCACCACCGGCACCGCCGCCTCCAGCGTTCGCGACAGGAGATAGGCCGTCTCCTCGATGGTGTCGGTCCCGTGGGTGATCACGATCCCGTCGGGCCGCTCCGTCGCGATCACCTCCGCCACCCGGTTCCGGAGCGCCCAGAGCGCCGCCGGCCCCATGTGGCAGGCCGGCTGCCGGCTCCAGTCCTCGATGCGGTACGGCGCCACCCGCTCCAGCTCCGGCGCGAACCCCACCAGCGCGGCGCCGCCGTGGGCCGGGATGTTGCCTCCGGCCCGCTCGTCCCGCTGCATGGAGATGGTGCCGCCGGTGAAGAGGAGATGCAGCATCAGGCGATTCGGCGATTCGGCGATTCGGCGATTGGCTGATCGGGTGCTCTGGCTACCCAGCACAAATCGCCCAATCGTCCAATCGCCCAATCGCCCCTCACCCGCACAACACGCTCCCGCC
>JANRJZ010000060.1:0-3001 GCA_033763675.1 Gemmatimonadota bacterium | reverse complement strand
CCCGCCCCTCAGCCCCGCCCCTCCTATTCCCAGGCCTGCGGCTCGCCCTTGATCTCGGCGAGGAGGGTGCGGTAGGTTTCGTGCCGGTCTGCCGATACACGGGTGCCGACCGCGCCCAGCACCGCGCAGCCCGGTTCGTGGGTGTGGCTGCAGTCGGGAAAGCGGCACTGCTCCACCAGAGGACGGAACTCGGGGAAGCAGTGGGCCAGGTCCCGCGGCGCGAGCCCCCAGAGCCCCACCTCGCTGAACCCCGGGGTGTCCACCAGGTAGCCGCTCCCGGCGAGCGGCACCATTACGGCGGCCACGGTCGTGTGCTTGCCCCGGCGCACGCGGGCACTCAGTTCGCCGGTGCGGAGCCCGAGCCCCGGCTCGAGGGCGTTGAGCAGGCTCGACTTCCCCGCGCCGCTGGGCCCCGTCACGACGCTCTCCCGCCCCCGCAAGGCCGCGCGCAGTTCCTCCAGCCCTTCCCCGCTCCGGGCGCTGGTGCGAAAGACCCGGTAGCCCGCCAGCTCCATGCGGGCCGCCAGGGCGGTGCCCGGATCGAGGTCGGTCTTGTTGATGACCACGGCGGCGGTCAGCTCGTTGGCCTCGGCAACCACCAGCAGCCGGTCGATCAGCTGCGGGATCGGCGCCGGATCCACCGAGGCGGTCACCACCAGCACCTGGTCCACGTTGGCGACCACCGGCCGCGTGCCCCGCCCCTCCGGCACCCGCCGGGCCAGCAGGCTGGTCCGCGCCTCCACCCCCGCGATCCCCATCACCCCCCCCTCGCCCTCGAGGTCGAGCCGCACCCGGTCGCCCACCACCACGTGCGGGGTGTCGCGCTTGACCTTGCCCCGCAGCACGGCGCGGACCTCTCCCCCGGGAGTGAGCACCCGGTAGGCCGAGCCGTCGCGCTCCAGCACGGTGCCGCTCACCATGGGCCGGGATCGCGCCCGATGGCCTCGTCCAGCGCGGCCTTCACGTCGTACAGGGACAGGGCCTTCAGGCGGGCATCGGCCTCCTCCGGGGTGCGGCCCCAGGTGAGGATGCCGGATTCGACATGGCCGGTGGGGCGCTCCCCCGAGGGGGACCAGCGCACGAACAGCAGCGAGGCGCCGTAGCGGCCGGTCTCGTCCGGCTCCTCGTCGAGGTGGATGCCGACCGAGTAGGGCTGGCCATCCCGGCCGGTGAAGGCGGCGGCCCGGTCATGCTGTGCCATGTAGCCGCCCAGGGTCGCCTCGCTCATCGCTACCGGTGGACCGCCTCCCGCACCACGTTGCCCAGGATGAATGCGATGTTCGCCGGCCGCTCGGCCAAGCGGCGCATCAGGTAGGGATACCACTGGGTCCCGAAGGGAACGTACACCCGGACGTTGAATCCCGCGGCCCGGAGCTGGTCCTGCAGGTCCCGCCGCACCCCATAGAGCATCTGGAACTCGAACCGCGCCGGGTCGATCCCGCGCTCGAGGCTGAAGCGCCGGGCGTGGGCGATGATCGTGGCGTCGTGGGTGGCCAGGCCGGGGTAGTTGCCCCGGAGCAGCAGCTGCTCCATCAGCTCCACGTACGTCCGGTCCACATCCGCCTTGTCGGGAAAGGCAACGTCCGGCGGTTCCAGGTAGGCGCCCTTGCAGAGCCGCACCCGCACCCGCTCCTGGATCAGGCGCTCCACGTCGGCCGCGGAGCGGCGCAGGCAGGACTGGATCACCACCCCCACGTGCGGTCCGTAGGCGGGGTAGAGGCGCTGGAAGAAGAAATCGAGGGTGCGCTGGGTGTAGGCCGAGCTTTCCATGTCCAGCCGCACGAAGCTGCCACGCGCCTTGGCGCGTTCGAGAATCGCCGTCATATTGGCGAGGCAGGCGGGTTCGCTGATGTCGAAGCCCATCTGGGTGAGCTTCAGCGAGACGTTGGCGTCCACCCCCGTCTCGGCGATCCGGTCCAGCATCTGGAGGTAGGTGTCCCGGGCCTGGGCCGCCTCCGACTCCCTGGTGATGCTCTCGCCCAGCAGGTCCAGGGTGGCGGTAATCTTCCGGCGGTTGAGTTCCCGGGCGGCCTCCACCGCTGTCTCCACGCTTTCCCCGGCCACGAACCGGGAGGCGAACTTCCGGGCCAGCGGGTTGCGCCGCACGAAGTGAAAGACGCGCTGCTGTTCCGACAGCCAGAGCAGGCTGGTCCGCATCATGTCAGGTGATCCTCGCCGGGGGCGGTCATTGGGGCAGAACGATATCCGGCGAGGATCGAGCCAACAAGCGATGAATAATCATGCGAGATGAAGCCACGGGAGGCGGCACCCGGATCGCCATGTGGTCCGGCCCGCGCAATATCTCCACCGCCATGATGCGCGCCTGGGAGAACCGTCCCGACGCCTGGGTGGTGGACGAACCCCTCTACGCCCACTATCTCACCCGGGTGGAGGTGGCCCATCCCGGTGTGCAGGAGGTCATCGCCCATCACGAGAGCGACTGGAAAAAGGTCGTCGCCGGGCTGGTAGGCCCCATCCCCGGCGGCCGGGCGATCTACTACCAGAAACACATGGCCCACCACTGGCTGCCCCACCTCCGCGGGGAGTGGCTGCTTCGGCTCCGCAATGCCTTCCTCATCCGGCACCCGGCGGAGATGCTTCCCTCCCTGGCCGCCAAGATGGGCCCGCCGGCGCTCCGTGACACCGGCCTGCCCCAGCAGGTGGAGCTGTTCCGGTTTCTCCGGGAGCGGACGGGGTCCCCTCCGCCGGTGCTGGAGACCGACGACGTCCTCCGGGACCCGCGGGGCGTGCTGGGCCGGTTCTGCGACCTGATGGGCGTGCCCTGGGACGACCGGATGCTGCACTGGCCCCCAGGCCGCCGCGCCACCGACGGCATCTGGGCCCGGCACTGGTACGAGGCGGTGGAGCGCTCCACCGGCTTCGAGCCCTACCGCCCGCGCCCCCGGAACGTCCCGTCGGAGCTGGAGCCGCTGCTGGCGGAGTGCCTGCCGTACTACGAGGAGTTGCGGGAGCACAGGCTGACGGTAGGGCGGTAGGGCGG
>JANRJZ010000059.1:0-15485 GCA_033763675.1 Gemmatimonadota bacterium | reverse complement strand
GCTGCAGCACGTGTTCCAGCTCGTCGTAGGAGCCGGTGAACGGCATGATGATGCGCTGCTTGAAGAAGTCGGTGACGCCGCCGGTGCCTTCGCTCGGCCCCTCGCCGCCCAGGGCGTTGGTCTGCTGGAAGTCGGAGTGGGAGGCGTAGAGGATGATCGGCTTCCGCTCCCGGTACTCGTGGCGGAGGATCCGCGAGAGCCGCAGGTAGGAGCGCTCCGCGAGCCGCCCCGCGTCCAGCGCCGCCTGGCGGGTCTCGGGATAGAAATGGATGTCGAAGTGCTCGGTCCGCAGGACCTGGAAATCGAAGGTCCGGTACTGGACCTTGTTCTGCCCGAAGTAGTACTGCGCCTCGAGGGACGCGGGGACCCCGGCCACCAGGGCCGCCGCCAGCGCGATACGACCGATCATGAGCTCACCTGCCGGTTCAGGCGCCGGACCGGAGCTCCGGCGCATCGCTCCAGAGGCGTTCGAGCTGGTAGAAGCTCCGCGCCTCGGGATGAAAGAGGTGGACGACGAAGTCCACGAAATCCAGCAACACCCACCGCCCGGTCGTCAGGCCCTCGACGTGATGGGCCTTGAGCCCCTGGCGGTGGAGCTTCTCCAGCACCGAGTCCGCGATCCCGCGGACATGGGCGTCCGATGTACCGGACGCTACGATAAAGTAGTCGGTCGCGTCGGTGAGGCCCCGGAGGTCGAGCACCACGACGTCCCGCCCCTTCAGATCCTCGATCGCGGTCACGGCGGCGCCCACGTCGCCCCCCGGGACCGGCCCCGCCCGGCGCCCCGGCATCAGCTCCCCCCGCCCGGATGGCTGGGCGTGCCGTCCTCGACCTGCCAGAACAGCGCCCAGGCGCCGAACCCGACGTGGGCCCCCAGGACCCCGGTGGCCAGGTTCACGAACACGTCGCGCGGCTGGTAGGCCGCCACCAGGGCCGCCCGGACCCGCTCCGCCACCTCCGGTGCCTCGGCGTGGACGATGCCGAACCGGACCGTCCTGGGGCGGGGGGAGAGCCGCTTCTCCACCAGGCTCAACACCCGGGGCACGACGTTGTTCCGCCCCCGGACCCGGTCCACCGGGATGATCCCGCCCTGCTCATCCAGGGTCAGGATCGGCTTGACGTCCAGCATCCCGGCGAGCCACGCCCGGCCTCGGGTGACCCGGCCGGAGCGCAGCAGGTTGTCGAACCGGTCCACCGTCACGAAGCAGCCCGACTGGCGCCGGATCCGGCGGAGCTCCGTGGCGATCGCCGCCGCCCCCCAACCCGACTCCGCCAGTTCCGCCGCCCGGAGCGCCTGCATCCCCAGGCCCAGGGAGGCGCTGGCGCTGTCCACGAAGTGGACCCCTTCGATCCCGCCGATCCGGGCCGCCGCGAGCCCCGACTGGTAGGTGCCGGACAGCCGGCTCGCCAGCAGCACCGCGACGACTTCGTCCGCCTCGGCCCGCGCGTCCCGCAGGACCCGGACGAATTCCCCCGGCGTGGGCTGCGACGTCGTGGGGTGGGCCTTGGACACCCGCATCTGGCGGTAGAAGTCCGCCGGCTTCAGCTCCACCCGGTCCCGGAACGTCTCCTCCCCGAACATGACCTGCAGGGGGACCAGGGCGATGTGGTGCCGGTCCAGGATCGCGTCCGGCAGGTCGGCGGAAGAGTCCGCGACGACGGCGACCGGGCGGCGGTCCCCATGGGCGAGGCGCCGGTGCTGCGCCCGCATGTCCTCCGCCTTGGTCTGCTCGATCGCGCCCCAGCGCGCCGCAAGAGTGAAGACGGCATCGGGGGTGTCGGTGTGCACATGGATCTTGAGGATGTCGGACGTGACCACGACCTGGATCGAGCCGCCGAACCCCCGGAGCTGGCTGCGCACGTCGTTGGCCGCCGGCAGCTGGTTTCCCCGCACCATCACCTCGGTGCAGAACTGGAAGTCCCGCTCCGCCGCCACTTCCACGTGCGCGGCGGGGGCCATCCCGGCCTCCGCCTCGCTGATCGGGCTGGCCGGCAGGATCGGGTCGCCCTCGATGTAGCGCACCACTCCCTCCAGCATGCGGACGAACCCCATGCCGCCGGCGTCCACCACCCCCGCCTCCCGCAGGACGGCCATCAGTTCCGGGGTGCGCGCCAGGGAGATTTCCCCTTCCCGCAGCAACCGGGTCATGAACACGAGGATATCCGGGGAGTCGGCGGCGGCCCGCTCGGCGGCGAGCGCGGCCTCGCGGGCCACCGTGAGGATGGTGCCCTCCCGGGGATCATCCAGGGAGGCGTAAAGCTGGTCCGCCCCGCGCTGGAAGCCGACGGCAATCTCCTGGGCGGAGGCCTGCGACTTGCCCTCCATGGCGTCCGCGAAGCCCAGGAGGAAATGGGCCAGCATCATGCCCGAGTTGCCACGGGCCCCGAGGACCGCGCCGCGGGCGGCGGTCCGGGCGGTGTCCACGAGCGGCGCGTCGCCGAGCGCCCGGAGGGCGTCGGCGACGGATCGGAGGGTCAGGCTGAAGTTGGTTCCCGTGTCCCCGTCCGGAACGGGGAACACGTTGATCCGGTTGATCTCTTCCCGCCCGGCCGCCACCCAGTCCGCCGCGGCGAGGAGTGATCGGGCCAGGCGGGGGCCATCCACGTACCGGATTGCGACGGTCATCCTGACGCGGCTATTCCGCCACGACGTTGACTTTGACTTCGGCGGTGACCTCGTGGTGCAGCCGCACCGGCACGGTGTGGTGCCCGGTCATCTTGATCGGGTGCTCCAGTTCGATCTTCCGCTTGTCCACCGCGTGCCCCTGGGCCGCCAGGGCATCGGCGATGTCCTGGGAGGTGATCGAGCCGAAGAGGCGGTCTCCCTCGCCGGCCTTGCGGGACAGGGTGATGCTCACCGCCCCGAGCGCCCGGGCGAAAGTCTCCGCCGCCTGCTTCTCCTCCGCCATGCGCGCCACCCGGGCCTTCGACTCGGCCAGGATCCGCTTCCGGTTCCCCTCGGTGGCCTCGTAGGCCAGGCCCTTGGGCAGCAGGAAGTTCCGGGCATAGCCGGGCTTCACCTTGACCATCTCCCCGGCCTTGCCGAGCGACTTCACGTCTTCGCGCAGAATGACTTCCACGAGTTACTCCCTTCGCTGATCGGCGACGGCCAGCCGCCGCCGGAAATCCACCCAGGTATCGGCCACGCCGAGGGCAAAGCAGCCCCCCAGCACGACCGGAAGAACGAAGATCACGCCCGCCACGATCACCCCCAGGACCAGCAGGGGGAAGCCGTCGAGGGTGCCCCACAGGATCGCGGCACCGCGGGCCGCGTAGAGCCCGCCGATGACGATGGCGAGGTTTCCCGTGAGGTCGACCGCGCGGGCCGGCAGCGGGAGCACCAGCGCCGCCACGCACAGCACCACCAGCCAGATGAGCTGGTCGTTGAAGCGGAACTCGGCGAACCGGCCCGCAGGCGGCCCGATGGGGCGCCGCGCGATGCGATGATACCAGGCCCATGCCAGCACCAGGCCGGGGAGCGCCGCGAGGACCAGCATCCCGGGAAGGAGCTGCGCCATGACGGCGACCCCGTCTCCCAGCAGGTCCACGAAGAGCCGGAGCGACTCGTCCCGCTGCGCCTGCACCAGCCCCTCCTGCAGCAGCTGTCGGCAGAACTCCCAGCCGCTGTGGGCCACCGCCAGCTGGACTTCCTGCCACCGTGTTCCCAGCCACCAGTTCCACGTCGTGGCGGCCCCGAGCCCGAAGACCGTGGCCAGGAGGGCGCCGGTCACCAGGCGCACCCGGCCGCTCAGCATGAGGGCCACGAAGGCTCCCGTCACGAACAGCGCCCAGGCGTGGATGGTCTGGGTGGCCAGGCCGCCGGGATTCCAGAGGCTGACCGCGAGCCACAGCGCTGCCACCGCGATCCAGGCCCACTCCCGGACCGTCGCCGGCCGGGAGGCGATGAGCAGCCCGGCGAGCGGCCCCAGCACGAACAGGGGCGGGAACAGGATGACGTAGGCCGCCAGCAGGAGGATCGCCCTCCCGGGTACGGGCGGCCGCACGCCGGCGGGGAGGGTCAGCTCACGCCCCGCTTGATGTACGGCAGCAGGGCCAGGAACCGGGCCCGCTTGATCGCCGTCGAGAGCTGCCGCTGGTGCCGGGCGCTGATCCCCGACAGGCGGGCGGGGAGGATCTTCCCCCGCTCGGTCAGGAAGCGCTGCAGCATCTTCTCATCCTTGTAATCGATGTAGTGGATCCCGGCCTCGGCCAGGGGATCGCCCTTCCGCATCCGCTTCATTCGTCATCCTCCTCGAACTTGCGGTCCGAGGCGTCCCGGACCGGGGCGTAGTCGTGCTCGTCGGCCACCACGAGGTGGCGGAGGACGCCATCGTCCAGCTTGATGGCGCGCTCGAACTCGGGGAGCTGGCTCGGCTCCGCCTTGAAGTTAGCGATCACGTAGTACCCGGTGTCGCGCTTCTTGATGGCGTAGGCGAGGGTCCGCTTGCCCCAATGGTTGAACTTCACCTCTTCGCCGGCTGGCTGAGGGGTGAGGGCGTGGTAGCGGGTAAGTTTCTCGGTGATGGCGGGCTCTTCGAGCGCAGAATCGAAGATATAGACCGCCTCGTACGGACGGGCCATGACACCTTCCTTTGGACGTGGACGCCCGGCGCCTGGTGTGGGCACCGGGAGGAGATATGTCGAGCGGCGAAAACCTAATCGGGAGAACGGGTTAGGGCAAGTGCAGGGCAAGTCTACTTCGCCAGGATGTTAAGTGCCCGGGTCCGGCGCACCTCGCGGCTCGAGCCGGTTTCCCGCACGATGACGGTCAGCAGGTAGTTGCCAGGCTTCAAGTTTGCCAGGCCGAGGCCGCGCCGAACCAGTTCGTGGGGCTGGGTCGCGGTGAACTCGAAGCCCACCTGTACCAGCGGCTTCGCGTCCGGCTTGTCATCGGACTTCCGGACAGTCGTGAGCACGGCATAGCTCTGCTCCTGGACCAGCCCGCCGACCTCGTAGGTCAGATCGGCGTCGGCCCCCCGGGGGAAGGCGTTGAGCGGATTGAGGGTGATCTCCTCGCCGCCGTAGCGCCAGGAGATGCCGCCTGCGGTCCGCCCGAGCATCAGGTCGGAGAGCACCATCTCCCGGGGGGAGCCCGGGAGGGCAACGCTGTCCCGCCCGATGCCGGTGCCACTCACCGAGCCGGGCTGGGTCATCAGCGCGCGCACCCGGTAGATCCCCGCCGGCACCGGCAGTTCCAGCAGTCCGGTCAGGTGCTGCTCGCCCCGCAGGGTATCCTGGGCCAGGAAGGTGCGCGTGGTGTCGAGTTGCCGCACCAGCCCGGTGACGCGGTCCAGGGCGATCACCCGGAACGCGATCGGGTAGAGCACCCCCGTGCCACCATCCGGCCTGGGCTTCGGGACCAGCCGCGCCCCGGGCACCGCGAACACGAGGAGGATCCGCCTGGCTTCCCCGGCGCCGAACCCAACGCCATGGAGCTGGACGATCCCGTCGAGCGATGACTCGAAGCGCGGCGGATAGCCGTCGCTGGAGACTGCGGCTGCAATGGCGGTCCGGGCCCGGGCGGCCTCGCGCCAGAGGAGTTCGGGGGGGAGGCTCGGCGTGGAGAGCTGCAAGGCCGACTGCTGGCCCCGCTCCGACGCGCGCATGGCGTCATGCTGCGTGACGCCGCCGTCCTGGGCTTCCAGGGCGAGCTGACTCACCACGAGGGCCGTCAACTGCCCCTGGGACCGCGCCTGCATTTCCATCCGCTGAATCCGGTTGGCGAGCTGGGCGTACCGGCCATCGAGCTCGGCGCGCGCCTCGAGCATGTCGGCATCGAGGGGCAGGGTGGCCGTCAGGGTCGTGGGCGCGGTGGTGCCCAAGGCGCGGGAGGCAATGAAATGGAACACCCGCCGCCCCTCGGGGAGATCGTAGGCCCACGATTCATTGGGCGGGCCCGCAACGGAACTCACCTTCTTCGTCGGCGCGCCGTGGCGGAGGTACATCACGCCGCGGTCGTCGATCTCCCACTGGGTGCGGCGGTAGGCCCGGAACGTGGGGGTGCCACCGGTGGACTCGGTCAGCACCTGGGCCACTGCGCCGACCTCGAAGAGCGAGCCCTGGTCCTGCGGCCCGAAACCTTCGGCGGCGGCGGGGACGTCGTCCGGGCGCTGCGTCAGGAATTCCTCGTGCACATACACCCAGCGCCGCAGGTGCTCCGCCAGCCGCTCGTTGGGTAACCGGAGGTTGAGGACATCCCGCTCGCGCCAGAACCGGCTGATGAACTGCGGCAGGTCGGCGAGCGGCAGGCTGTCAAAGGTTCGCAGCTCCTCCACAGAGGCGATCCACGCCAGGTCGTCCCGATAGCTGAGGCTCCCGATCCGGGAGAGGCCGTCCAGCCCGGCGAGGTACGTCGCCACCGCCTCGTCGGGGCGCCCCAGCGCCATGAGGGTCCGGGCCTGTTCCAGCCGCGCCACACCGGGATCCCCCCCCCGGCGGCGGTAGTCCCCCAGCAGGTCGAGCACTTCCGGGTACCGGCGGTTGAAGTAGGCAACGTTGGCGGCCGCCAGCGAGACGGCCGGTGAGGACCCGGGAACCAGGGAGACACGCCGCAGCGGCTCGACGAGGATCTTCGGCAGGACCCGGTGGCCGAGGGAAAGGACGATCCCCGCCAGGGCATCGGCGGGCGGCACGAAGGTCGAGTCCTGCGCGATGGCCCGGATGAAGGACCGCATCGCGGCCTCGCGGTACGACATGCCTGCAGGGGTGTAGTTCGAGGCCTTCACCACATAGGCGCGGCGGTAGGAAGCGATGTGGACGAGCCCCAGGCCGTACCAGGCCAGCGGCCATTGCTTCTCGGCATCGATGGCCCGCTCGATCAGCTGCAGCGCCTGGTCGTAGGGGGCACGGTCCTCCCCCAGCTCACCGCGGCGGAGCGCCGCCAGGGTGGCCCGGATGAGCCCGGTGGTCCCGGGGAGCTTCGCGCCCTCCAGGGCCCGGATCTCTTCCACTCGGGTGGCGCGGGCCAGGGTATCGGAGAAGGCGAGAACGGCGGCGCGGTCCGCGGCCGACTGGGCCGCGAGCGGCGGCAGGGATGCTGCAGCGGTCAGCAGCAGCCAGATGACGCGGGCGGGCAGCCGGGCGGTGCGCATGGGCCCTCGACAGCGCGGGATGTGACAGGGTGGATCCGTCAGTGAGACGACGGGAGCTCCCACGAGCTTCACAACGCTACCAGTCCCGGTCCCCCTGGCCGGTGGACTTGGCCCGCCGACCCTCGTGGGTGGAGAGCTGCTGCCGCTCGATGGCCTCGAGCATGGCCCGGGCCTGTTCGGGGTCCATTTCCTCGACCGACTCCCCCTCGTCGCCGCCTGAGCCGCCCCCCGCCATCGCGCCCACGGCGGCCTCCCGGCTCCCCTCGTACCCCTCCTCGTTGCTGCCCCGGCCGTAGTCCGCCCGGCCCCCGCGCCCCGGGGAGCCATCCTGGCCGGGATCGCCGCGGCGCGCCAGGGCGATTTCCAGGTTCCACTTGGCGTCCTGGTCCGCCGGGTTGAGCCGCAGCGCCTCTTCGTACGCGTCGATGGCGCGCTCGAGGTAGCCGCTCAGGGCGTTGGCATCCTCGTCGGCGCGGACGAAGGCGTTGCCCATGTTGAAATAGGTCTCGTGGCGGAGCTGGTCGGGGGCGCCGGTAAGGGCATCCCGCCAGGTCTTCGCGGCTTCGTTGTACTGCCTCATCCGGTACAGGGCGTTGCCGGCGTTGTAGCGGACATCGGAGCCGCCCTGCTGCCGCAGCACCGCCTGGTAGGCCTCGTAGGCCTCGAGATACTTGCCCTGATCGTAGAGCTGCTGCCCCCTGGCCACCTGCCGCTGTGACGTGGAGCAGGAGAGGAGGGCAAGGAGCAGGGCCGGGAGGATTGCCGCCGGGGTGCGGAACGGTTCGGCGGTTCGGCGGTTCGGCGATCCGGCGATTGGGCGATTGGGCGGTTGGGCGGTTCGGCGGTTCGGCGGTTCGGCGGTTCGTCTGCTGCTGCGGTCGCCCAGGATGAGATCGAGCAGCAGGCAGAGGATTGCCGCGGCCAGCGGCCACTGATACCGCTCGATCGGCTCCGTGGCGGGTTCGGCCGCGAGCGTGCGGGCCTCAAGCTTCTGCAATGCGAGGGTGAGCTGCTCCAGCGCGCGCGGGTCATCGAAGCGGGCATAGACCCCGCCGGTGGCGGCCGTGAGCGAGTCCAGGCCGCCCTCGTTGAGCCGCGAGATCACCTCCCGGCCGATGCCGTCCAGGTGCCAGGGCCCCTCGGTGGCTCCGGAATCATTGGGCACCCGGCCCCCCTCCACGGTGCCGATTCCCACCGCGAAGACGGGCAGCCGGGACTTGGCGTAGAGCTCGATCACCGGGGCGATCGACCCCTCGTTGCGCTCGCCGTCGGTGAGGAGCAGCACCGCGCGGGAGCCCACGGTGGTTCCCTCCCGCCGGAGCGCGCGTTCCGCCACGCGGAGGCCGGCAGCGATGTCGCTGGCCGGGTCCCCGATATCGTCCGGGGTGGCGGCGTCGAGGAAGAGCTGGAAGGTGCCCAGGTCGCCGGTGGGGGGCAGCGCCAGGAACCCGGCGCCGCCGAAGACCACCAGCCCGATCCGGTCACCGGGACGGGCCGAGGCGAGCTGCCAGCCGAGCCGCTTGGCCACCCGGAGCCGATCGCCGCCGACGTCCGCCACCCGCATGGAGCGGGACAGGTCGAGGGCGATCACGATGTCCCGGCCGGTGGTGGCGAGGGGCTTGGGCTGCCGGCCCACCTGGGGACGCGCCAGCGCGAACACGGCGCAGGCCAGCGCCACCCACCGGAGCGCGGCCCGGGGCCCGCGCGGGGCCACCGGCAGGTGGGAACTCTGGCCCAGCAGCGCCGGATCTCCGAAGCGGTGCAGCGCCTCCTCCCGCTCCCGCCGCGCGTGCCGCCAGAGCAGCCAGAGCGCGGGCAGCACCAGGAAGAGCGCAAACGCCGAGGGCTGCGCGAAGAGGCTCATGGGAGCCGCCGTTGCCAGGTGACCGCGAGCAGCGTCTCCAGCAGCAGCAGCGCCAGGCCGATGCCCACCAGGATCGGGAACAGCTCGTGCCACTCACGGGTCTCGCTGATCTGCACCTCGATCCGCTCCAGCGGATCAATCTCCTTCATGACCTCGCCGAGCATGGCGGGGTCGGTGGCCTTGTAGAACTGCCCGCCGGTGCGGGTGGCGATGTCCTTGAGCACCGCCTCGTCCTGACCGGAGAGCCGGGCGTTGACGTTCCGCACCGTCCACACCCCGTTCAGCGCCACCGAAAAGGTGTCGGCGGAGCTGAGCCCGATCGTGTGGACCCGCACCCCCAGGGCGCGGGCCGCTTCCGCCGCCTGCACCGGGGAGATCTCCCCGGCGTTGTTGGCGCCGTCGGTGATCAGCACGATGGCGCAGGCGTTGCGCGGCAGGTTCTTGAGCTGGTTGAGGCTCAGGGTGATGGCGCTGCCGATCGCGGTGCCGTCCGGCAGCAGCCCGATGTCCACCTGTTCCGCCAGCCGGTCCAGCACGCTGAGGTCGGTGGTCAGCGGCGCCTGCAGGAAGGCCCGGCCGGCGAAGACCACCAGCCCCATGAGGTCGCCGTTGCGGCGCTTGAGGAAGTCGCGCAGGACCAGCCGCGCCACGGAGAGGCGGTTGCCGGGCTGGAAGTCCGCCGCCTTCATGCTGCTGGAGATGTCCAGCGCGAGCACGATATTGCGCGACTTGACCCGGGTGGGCTCGGCCTCGCCCGGCACCTGGGGCCGGGCCAGCGCCACTATGAGCAGGCTGGCGCCCAGCAGACCCAGCAGTCCGGGAAGGCGGTGGAAGCGCGCCCGCAGGGTGGGTTTCGCGGCGCGCGCAAACCGGAGGGCGGGGAAGGCAATCCGGTCCGCCGGCGGGCTCCGCCGCGCGAGCCAGCGCCGGAGGCCCAGCGAGGCCGGCACAAGGAGCAGGAGCAGGAACCAGGGGTCGACGAAGCGCATCAGGGCCCCGGTGGGGCGGCGGCGTCCCGCCAGCCTTCAAGGAGCGAACGGGTTCGGGCCAGATGTTCGGCGGCGGTGCCGAGGTCGGGACGCACCCGGGCGAACTTGACCAGGTCCGCCTCCGCCAGCACCGCATGGCAGCGGCCGCGGCCGTCGGCGGTGGCGAGCCACTCCGGGAGCCGCGCGCCGACCTCATCCGTGGTGAGGCCGGCGTGGGGGATCGCGCCGACCCGGCGGAGGCAGTCTCGCACCACATCCGCCACCCCGCTGTAGAGCGGCAGGATGCCATTGCCACTGGCGCGGGCTGCCGCCTCCAGCGCCTCGAGCTGTGCGAGGGCGGCATCGAACGGCCCCGCGAGGGGCACCGCCGGCTCCGCCACTCGCTGGATCCGGTCCCGGCCCCGGCGCCAGAGCCAGTAGGACGCCCCGGCCACCAGCGCCAGGAGTGTGGTGACCTGGATCCAGACCGGGCCGCCCAGCGGCTGCAGCGGCTTGATGTCGCGGAGCGCGGGGTTGCCGGCCTCGAGAATGGGCGTGATCTCGATCGACACCGGCATGTGCAGGAGCGTGTCGGGGGGATCGCCTGGTGCGGCGCGGTACAGGAGCGCCAGGGTCGGCACCGGCTGCGGGCCCACGCGGTAGAACGCCATCCGTGCCTTGCCGCGATACACCCCGTTGCCCGCCGGGCGCAGCGTATCCGCCGAGAGCACCCGGATCCCCTTGGGCGGCTGCACCAGGGTGCGGGGGTAGACGTCGATCAGTTCGTTGCCCGGGCGGAGCCGGACGGTGACATCGAAGGAGATCGGATCGCCGAGGGTGGCCTTGCTCCGTTCGGCGCGGAGGTCGAGCGACTGCGCCCGGCTGCCGGCCGGGACGCCTGCAGCCATCACAAGGAGAAGGGAGACCAGGAGGACCCGGCGCACCGTCAGACCCGTCGCAGCTCGCGCCGGCTGAAGAACGCTGCGAGGCGTTCCCCGAACGGCTGATCGGTCTCCAGCCGGAGCAGGTCGATGCCCCGCTGGGTGGTGTAGCGGCCCAGCGCCTCGTCGAAGGCATGCCGCTCCTCGGCGAATCGCTCGCGGACCGCCGGATCGCCGGCGTCCACCACCTGCCAGTCACCACTTTCCGGATCCCAGAGCGTGACCAGTCCCACCGGCGGCAGGGCCCGCTCCCGGGGATCGGTGAGCTGCATGGCGATGACGTCGTGCCGCCAGGCCAGGCGGTCGAGTCCGCGCCACTGCTCCGGATCGAGGAAGTCGGAGAGCACCACCACGGCGGCGCGACGGCGCAGCAACGGGTCGAGGAACTGGAGCGCCGCCGGGAAGTCCGTGGCACGCCCTTCGGCCTGGTACTGCAGGACCTGACTCACCAGGCCCAGCGCCTGCGCCCGGCCGCCCTTCGGTGGCAGGAACCACTCGACGCGGTCGGAATAGAACGCGGCACCCACCCGGTCCCGATGCCGGGTCGCGGCGAGCGCGAGGACGGCCGCGACCTCGGCGGCCAACTGCCGGCGGGTGCGCCGGGCGCTCCCGAAGCCGCTGGAAGCACTCACGTCCACCAGCAGCAGGAGGGTGAGCTGCCGCTCCTCGTGGAAGCGCTTGACGAATGGGGCGCCGAGCCGGGCGGTGACGTTCCAGTCAATGCTGCGGACGTCGTCTCCGGGGAGGTACTCCCGCACCTCGGCGAATTCGACCCCGCGGCCGCGAAAGGTGCTGGTGTAATCGCCCGCGACGAGGTCCCGCACCAGCTCACGGGTGGTCAGCTCGATCCGCCTGACCTCCCGCAGCAGTTCCGCCGGGGTCACGGCACGGGGACGGCGGCGAGGAGGCGGTCGAGCATCTGGTCGGAGGTGACGCCGTCGGCCTCGGCCTGGTAGGTGGGAATGAGCCGGTGCCGGAGGGTGTCGTGGGCCATCGCCTTGATGTCCTCCGGCAGGACGTAGGCCCGGCCGGCCAGAAAGGCATGCGCCTTGGCCGACTTGACCAGGTTGATGCCGGCACGGGGCGAGGCGCCGAACTGGACCAGGCCCACCAGGTCCCTGAGATTCCACTTGTCCGGCTCGCGGGTCGCGGCCACGAGGTCCAGCACGTATTCCTTGATCTTGCCGTCCACGTACAGGCCGCGCACAATCTCCCGGGCCCGCAGCACCCGGTCGGGGTGGATCACGACCCGCGTGGTCGGCTCGGCCTGGTCGGTCATCCGGTCGATGATCTCCCGCTCCTCGCTGCGCGAGGGATAGGTCACGATCAGCTTGAAGAGGAACCGGTCCACCTGCGCTTCCGGGAGCGGATAGGTCCCCTCGTGCTCCAGCGGGTTCTGGGTGGCCAGAACCAGGAAGAGGTCCGGCAGGCGGTGGGTCTCGCCCCCGATCGTCACCTGCCGCTCCTGCATGGACTCCAGCAGGGCGCTCTGCACCTTGGCGGGGGCCCGGTTCACCTCGTCGGCGAGCAGGATGTTGGTGAAGATCGGCCCCTTCTGGACCGTGAAATCCCCGGCACGCTGATTGTAGATCAGGGTCCCGATCAGGTCCGCCGGCAGCAGGTCGGGGGTAAACTGCACCCGGCGGCAGTCGCAGTCGATCGTCGCGGCGAGGGTGCGCACCGCCAGGGTCTTGGCCAGCCCAGGGAGCCCCTCGAGCAGCAGGTGGCCGTCCGCCAGCAGGCCGATCAGCAGCCGCTCCAGCAGCACCTGCTGGCCCACGATCACCCGGCTGATCTCCGTCAGCACGGCACGGAAATCGGCGCTTTCGGTGGCGATCTCCGGGGCTCGGGCGAGGGCGGACTGGGGACTGAAGGGTTCGAGCGCGCGGGGGGTGGTCGAAGTCATGCGTAATTATACATCTTCTTCACGGGACGGAAGGCTGACCCGCACCTGCGCTGGAACCTTGAACGCGCGCTCCGCAGCGCACCCAATCCGCGCCGCATGACGACCGCTCCCGACCCAGCCTTCCCCGGTGCGGGGCAGGGGTTCCCGCGGACCCGCATCTCCGTGCTGGAGGCGCTGGCCGACCCGGACGAGGGGGTCCGGCGGGAGAGCTTCGGCACCCTCGTGGCGGCATATTGGAGGCCGATCTACCTGCATCTCCGCTGGCGCTGGAACCGGACGGCGCAGGACGCGGAGGACCTGACCCAGGACTTCTTCGCGCGGGCCCTCGAGCGGGAGTTCTTTACGGGCTACGATCCGGCCCAGGCCCGCTTTCGCACGTTCCTCCGCGTCTGTCTCGACCGGTTCGCGGCCAAGGCGCACCGGGCTGAGCGACGGCTCAAGCGAGGCGGCGGGCTGGTGCCGCTGGAGCTGGACTTTGCCGGCGCCGATCGGGCATTCGCCGCGGCCGGACAGGTCACCGAGGCGGAGGCGGACCAGCGGTTTCACCAGGAGTGGGTCAGGTCACTCTTCACGCTGGCCGTGGATGCGCTCGCCGCCGAGTGCGCCGGCACGCCGCGCGCCATTCGCTTCGAGGTCTTCCGGCGTTACGATCTCCTGCCGACCGCCGGAACCGAGCGACCATCCTACCGCCAGCTGGGCCAGGAACTCGGGCTGCCGGAGACCCAGGTGACCAACCATCTCGCCTGGGCGCGGCGGGAGTTCCGCCGCCACCTCCTCGAGCGCCTACGCCTCCTCTCCGGCAGCGAGGCCGAGTTCCGGGCCGAGGCCCGGGCCCTGCTCGGCGTGGAGCCGGAATGAGCGAACTCTCCGACGCGGCGCTTCGGCAATTGCAGCGCGCGCTCGTCGGCCCGGATGTGCCGGGCGGCCGGTACCAGGCCGGTGAGCTGCTGGGCGAAGGGGGCATGGGGATGGTCTACCGGGCCCGGGACCGCGTCCTGGGCCGCGAGGTGGCACTCAAGGTGCTGCGGCCCGAGGTCGCGCTACCCGGGGTGGCCCAACGGCTGGTCCGCGAGGCTGGCATCCTTGCCCGGCTGGAACATCCCGGGATTGTGCCGGTCCACGATGCCGGCGAGCTCGCGGACGGCCGGGTCTTCTATGTGATGAAGCTGGTGCGAGGGGAGCGGCTGGACCACTTTGCCGCCGCGCGGCCGTTGGGGGAGGTGTTGCGCGTCTTCCTCCGGGTCTGCGAAGCGGTCGGCTTCGCGCACGCCCAGGGCATCATCCATCGGGACCTCAAGCCCGCCAACATCATGGTTGGGGATTTCGGCGAGGTGCTGGTGCTGGACTGGGGCATCGCCAAGGTCACCGGGGCAGCGGCGGCCGAGGAGGGTTCCCCGGCGCCGGTTCCGGCCACTCCGGATGCCGCCCGGGGCGGCGCCCCGGCGGAGATCAGCACTGCCGCCGGTACCGTCCTCGGCACCCCAGGCTTCATGGCGCCGGAGCAGGCCCGGGGCGAGGTGGATCAGGTGGATGCCCGGAGCGACGTCTTCAGTCTCGGCGCCGTGCTCCGGAGCCTGTCCGGCCCGGAGATTCCACGACCGCTCGCTTCGGTGATCGCGCGCGCAACCGCCCCCGATGCCGGCGGCAGGTACGCCGGGGCGGCGGAGCTGGCCGCAGAGGTGGCGCGGTTCCTGGACGGGCTGCCGGTCCTCGCCCACCGGGAGACGGTGGCGGAGCGCCTCGGCCGGCTGTATCTCAAGTACCAGACCCCGATCATCCTGGTCCTGAGCTATCTGGCCATGCGGCTGCTGTTCCTGGCGTGGCGGGGGCGGTAGGGACGGTAGCGATGGTAGCGACGGTAACGACGGTGACGACTCAGGCTAAAGGCTGGGGGGTCGACCGGGTAACAGGGATTCAAGGGGCTCAACGTCTTCATCTTCATTCCGGAGTCTTTGCATGAACAAGCCACTGCTCGGTCTCATCCTCGGCGGGGTCCTCGGGGCGCTGGACGGATTAACCGCCCTGGTCTCCGCGCCGGAGGTGGCGCCACAGATCATGACCATCGTGATGGGGTCGATGTTCAAGGGGCTGATGGCCGGCGTGCTGATCGGCTGGATCGCCAAGCGGCTCAACTCGCTGCCGCTCGGGCTGCTCATCGGGTTCGGCATCGGCGCGCTGTTCGCGCTGCCGTTCGCGCTGGGCAAGGATCCGGCCACCGGGAACGTGTATTTCTGGGAGATCATGATCCCGGGATCCATCGTGGGGCTGATCGTCGGCTTTGCGACCCAGAAGTACGGCCGGGCGCCGGCCCGGGCCTGACCCTCCATCACCTTTACTTCAAGGCAACCCGATGCGCCTGATCACGTTCGCCCTCGCCGCCGGGATCGTAGGCGGCGCTGCTCCGCTCCACGCCCTGCAGCTGGCGCCGCCGCCCGGGTGGAAGTGGGTGACGGACCGGCCGGCGCAGCTGAGCACCGTCCCCGATCGCCAGGGGGATACGCTCTTCACGTTCGTGCGGATGCCGCCGGGCTTCCACATCACGATGGGGCCGGGCGGGGTGCTGTATGAGCCGCGTTTCATCGCCGAGCAGCGCTTCACCCTGGAGTCGGAGATCTTCCACTTCCCCAACTCCACGAATGGGGAGTACGGGCTCTTCGTGGGTGGCACCGGACTGGAGGGCAGCAGCCCGCGCTACGTCAGCTTCGTGCTGCGGGG
>JANRJZ010000058.1:0-29803 GCA_033763675.1 Gemmatimonadota bacterium | reverse complement strand
GCCCCAACGCCACCAACGGGATGAGCTGCGCCTCCGGCACCATGGCGATCGGCGACGGCTACCGGGCCATCGCGCGCGGCGACGCCAACGTGATGCTGGCGGGCGGTGCCGAGGCGCCCCTGGCCCCGCTCTGCTTCGGTTCCTTCGCCATCATCCGGGCCATGTCCACCCGCAACGATGATCCGGGCGCGGCGAGCCGGCCCTTCGACCGGGGGCGGGACGGCTTCGTGATGGCGGAGGGGGCGGCGGTGCTGCTGCTGGAGGAGCGGGGCCGGGCGCTCGCGCGCGGCGCGAAGGTCTACGCCGAGATCGTGGGGTACGGCACCACCAACGACGCCTGGCACATGACGGTGCCGCGCCCCGACGGAACCCAGGCCGCCCGCGCCATGCGTCAGGCCCTGGCGGGGGCGCACATCGGGCCGGGGGAGGTGGGCTACATCAACGCCCACGGGTCCTCGACGCCACTCAACGATCCGACCGAGACCAGCGCCATCCGGCAGGTCTTCGGGGAGGCCGCCGCCACGATTCCCGTCAGCGGCACCAAGGGGTACTACGGCCACGCTCTCGGCGCGAGCGGCGCCTTCGAGGCGGCCATCTGCTCCCTGGCCACCGCCCGGCGCTGGCTCCCTCCCACCGTCAATCTCGCCGAGGCCGACCCCGCCTGCGACCTCGGCTACCTCACCGGTACCGGCCAGGCGGCCGACCCGGAATTCATCCTGTCGAATTCGTTCGGATTCGGGGGGATCAACGCCTGCCTGGTGTTCCGCCGGGACGACGGCCGATAGGGGCGACCGGCCGGTCTTGCCGGCCGGCGCCGGGCCGGCGCCCTTACCGCCGCGCCGCGCGCGCCCGCAGGATCAGCGACGCCGCGTACACCAGGTAGATCGTCCCCGCCACGATGTAGGCCGCGACCATGTAGCCGCCGTTATGGGGCGGCATGAACGGCACCTCGGCCGGCGCCGTCAGGGCGACGGTGTCCGCGGGCGCCGGCGTGGTATCAGCCTGCATGGGCGGCCTCCCGGGCGTCCCGCGCCAGCTGAATGCCGTACCGCAGGGTGACGAACCCGACGTAGAGCAGGAACGCCACCGCGAAGCCGCTCAGCAGGGTGCGCAGCATTTCCGGGGGGAGGCTCGGGGCGCTCGGCTTGAGGACCACGGGCTGGGGGTGCAGGCCGCGCCACAGGTACACGCTCAGGTGGATGAACGGCACCAGCACCAGGCCCATGACCCCGAGCACGGCGCTGAAGCGGGCCCGGTCCCCGGGGTCGCGGATCGCGGCGCGCAGCGTGTGGTAGCCCAGCAGCAGGAAGAACAGGAACAGGGTGAGGGTCAGCCGCCCATCCCAGGTCCACCAGGTGCCCCAGATCGGCTTGCCCCAGATCGGGCCGGTGGCGAGCACGATCCCGCACAGCACGGTGGCCACTTCCGCGCTGGCGGCCGCGAAGCGGTCCAGCCGCGGGTCGTGCAGCCAGAGGTAGAGCAGCCCCGCGAAGGCCGTCAGTGGCACCGCCACCCACAGCGCGATGACCGCGGCGGGAACGTGGACGTAGAAGATCTTCTGGGCCATCCCCTGCCGGGCCTCGACGGGGGTGAACTGGATCGCCAGCAGCATCACGGCGGCCTGCCCGATCAGCGCCAGCACGGTCAGCACCACGCCCCGGGTCATCAGGGAGCGGGCGCGCGCGGCATCAGGGGTCATTCATCCACCACGGCGGAGAAAAGCAGGACCGAGAGGGTCACGAACGCGACGTCGTACAGCGCTAAGAACCTAAGCCCCGGGAGCACGTCGCTCAACGGACGGCCGGCGAAGAGCGGCACGGTGGTCTTCACCGCGAAGATGAGCGGCGGCACCATGAAGGGCAGCAGCAGGATGGGCAGCATCAGTTCGGCGAACCGGGTCTTGGCCACCATGGCGCTGAACACCGTGCCCACCGCCACGAACCCGATGGTGGCCAGCAGCAGGGTGAGCAGCAAGCCCGGCAGCGCACCGCCCAGGTCCAGGTTGAAGAACAGCACGAACAGCGGCAGGGTGATCGCCTCGACGATCAGCACGAAGGCGAGGTTCGCCAGGTACTTGCCGAGGTAGAGCGACTCGCGCGACACCGGTGCCAGCAGCAGCCCGTCGAAGGCGCCGTTCTCCCGCTCCACGGTGAACGCGCGGTTCATCGCCACCACCGAGGCGAACGTCACCGTCACCCACAGGATGCTGGGCGCCAGGTCCACCGTCGCCACCGCAGTCGGGTCCCGGGCAAAGTTGAACACCATCAGCACCAGGGCCGCGAATACCGCGGCGGAGAGCAGGCTGGTGCGGGTGCGGAGCTCCATCCGCAGGTCCTTGCCCGCGATCGCCAGGGCATGCCGCAGGGCCCTACCCACGCGCCACCTCCTGGTACGTCAGGTGGAACGCGGCGAGGTCGGCCGGCCGGGGGCCGAGGAAGCCCCACCGCCCCCCGACCAGCACGCCGACCCGCGTGGCCAGGTCCCAGGCCTCGCTCGCGTGGTGGGTCACGATCACCATCGCGCGCTCGGCGGTGCGCAGTTCCCCCAGCAGCGCCCGCAGCCGGTCCCCCGCCACGGCGTCGAGCCCGGTGAAGGGCTCGTCCAGCAGCAGCAGGATGGGATCGTGCATCAGCGCCCGCGCGATCGCCGCCCGCTGCTGCATCCCGCGGGAGAGCTGGCGCGGCCGGTCATCCTTCCGCTCCAGCAACGCCTGCCGCGCCAGCACCGTTTCCGCCCGGCCGCGCGGATCGGGGAGATCGTACAGCCGTCCGGCGAGCACCAGGTTCTCGAGCAGGGTAAGCTCGTCGTAGAGCAGCGACTGGTGGGAGAGCAGCCCGATGGGACGGCGGGCATCGGGATCGTCGCCCGACAGCCGCCGGCCCGCGATCATCACGCTGCCCGCCTGCGGGCGCAGCAGCCCGGCCAGCGACCGGAGCAGGGTGGACTTCCCCGCGCCATTGGGGCCCAGCAGCAGCAGCACCTCTCCGGGATGCAGGTCGAGATCCACGCCGCGCAGGGCGTGGACCGGACCGTAGCGGCGGGCCAGCCCGCGCGCCTCCACCAGCGGGGCGTCAGCGGGCGGCATCAATGCGGCGGGCCAGGTCGCTCAGGTCGAACGGCTTCACCAGGTATCCGTGATGGGGCAGGTCCAGCACCTGGAGCTGGGGCTCCAGGCTGATGTAGGCGGACGTGATGATGACGGGAATCTCCGGGCGCTCCTCCCGGAACTGCCGGAGCAGGGCGATGCCGTCGGTGTCCGGCAGCCGGAGGTCGAGCACCACGACCTCGGGGGGCGACTCCCGGAAGCGCTCGAGCGCCTCCCGGCCCGTCGCGGCGAAGGTAGCCGCGAAGCGGGCGTGGAAGGCGCGCTCGTAGCTCTGGCGCAGGGCGGGCTCGTCCTCGACGAAGAGTACCCGCCGCCGGGACTGGGAAGCACCCATGCCCCAATATAAGCCCTACGCCGCGTCGGCCTCGACCTCGAACAGGTCATCGAGCTTGGTGAGCACCAGCAGGAAGCGCAGCTCGTCGTTGGGCCGCTTCAGCACCACCACCTGGCGCCGCTCCGACGCCTTGCGCTGGATCAGCATGAGCGCGCCGAGACCGGCCGAATCCACGGTCCGGGTGCCGCGCAGGTCGATCACCAGGCGGCCGGTCCGTTCCGGCAGCTGATCGAGCAGGCCCACGGCGTGCTGGCGGAAGATGGTCCGGCTCTCGAGGCCAAGATGCTCGGGGGCGGACAGTTCGAGTACTGCGGGGTGGGTCGCCTGCATGGTTGCCTCCGGCGCTCCCTCAAGGAGAGCGCGATGCTTCCGCCGGCCTGGACTTCGCGCGGGGTGCATCGCGCGGGATCGCGCGGGGCACCCGCCTTCGGCACCGAGCTATCTCACGCGCGCCATTCGGTGCGCTGGAGACCTCTAGTTTTGCGGCCCCGGATCACTCCGGGTGTGCTCTTATCGGGCGGATCGGTTGTCGGAGACCTTGTGGCCTCCGCCCGGGTAAAAAGCGATCCCGGTGCCACTCCGCCAACCCCTTATATGGCTTGGAGTTACAAACTGTCGTTGGGCCACCGCCACGACTTTTTCCTCGCACCGCGCGGTACTCCTCCGCCAACTGCAAGCCTCCATTTCGGGGCCCCGGAATCGTGATGTTGATCACGCCCCACTTGCCTTAGTGCAGGGGCGGGCGGCATCCTCCGGGGGCCCCCGCGGCATTCGGCTGCGACGGGCCTTCGGGCCACGCGGCTTCCTCGCACCCCCGTCTCCCATGACCGACCAGATCAGCACCCTGCTCTCCGAGACCCGGCGCTTTCCCCCGGACCCGGTCTTCGCCGCCGCCGCCAACGGCCAGCCGGCCCTGTATGAGTCCGCCCGGGCCGATCGGCTCGCCTTCTGGGAGGAGCAGGCCCGGGCGCTCGACTGGATCACCCCCTGGCATACCGTGCTGGAGTGGACTCCGCCTCACGCGAAGTGGTTCGTGGGTGGCAAGCTCAACATCGCGGCCAACTGCATTGACCGGCACCTGCACACGGCGCGGCGCAACAAGGCGGCTATCATCTGGGAGGGAGAGCCGGGGGACCGGCGCACCATCACCTACTGGGAGCTGCACCGCGAGGTGGGTCGCTGCGCCAACGCCCTCCGCAAGCTGGGCGTGAAGAAGGGGGACCGGGTCGCGATCTACCTCCCGATGATCCCGGAAGCCGCCATCGCCATGCTGGCCTGCGCCCGCATCGGCGCCGTCCATTCCGTGGTGTTCGGCGGCTTCTCGGCCGAATCGCTGCGGGACCGGATCAATGACGCCCAGGCGGTCTGCCTCATCACCGCGGATGGCGGCTACCGCCGGGGCACCGTGCTGCCGCTCAAGCGCTTCGCCGACGAGGCCGTGGCCGCCTGCCCCAGCATCAAGGACGTGATCGTGGTGCAGCGGCGGCCCGGCGCCGCCGCTGGAGACGAGTCATTCGCCAACATCGTCGAGGGCCGGGACCACTGGTGGCACCGGCTGCTGGACCAGGCGTCCCCCGAGTGCCCGGCCGAACCGCTCGATGCGGAGGACCTCCTCTTCATCCTCTATACCTCGGGCACCACCGGGAAACCCAAGGGGATCGTGCACACCACCGGGGGGTACCTGACCCAGGTGACCTCCACCATGCGGCACGTCTTTGACCTCAAGGAAAGCGACCTCTTCTGGTGCACCGCCGACGTGGGGTGGGTGACGGGCCACTCCTACGTGGTGTACGGGCCGCTCGCCAACGGGGCGACGGTGCTCATGTACGAGGGCGCCCCCGACTGGCCGGAGCGGGATCGCTTCTGGAAGATCATCGCCCGCTATGGGGTCACCATCTTCTATACCGCCCCGACCGCCATCCGCGCCTTCATGAAGTGGGGCGAAGCGCTCCCCGCCCGGCACGACCTCTCCACCCTCCGCCTGCTGGGCACCGTGGGCGAGCCGATCAACCCCGAGGCCTGGATCTGGTACCAGCAGCACATCGGCCGGGGCCGCTGCCCGATCGTGGACACCTGGTGGCAGACCGAGACCGGCGGGATCATGATCACCCCGCTCCCCGGCGTGGTGACGACCAAGCCCGGCTCGGCCACGATCCCCTTCCCCGGTATCTCGGCCCAGCTGGTGGACCAGAAGGGCGTGCCCCTCCCGGTGGGCGGCGGCCTGCTGGTGCTGACCGAGCCCTGGCCGGGGATGCTCCGGACCATCTACGGGGATGACGAGCGCTATCGCCAGACCTACTGGTCCCGCTTCGGCGACAAGTACTTCGCCGGCGACGGCGCCAAGCTGGACGAGGACGGCTACTGGTGGATCCTGGGCCGGGTGGACGACGTACTGAACGTGGCCGGCCACCGCATTGGCACCATGGAGGTGGAGAGCGCGCTGGTGGACCATCCGTCGGTGGCCGAGGCGGCGGTGGTGGGAAAGCACCATGACCTCAAGGGGCAGGCCCTCGCCGCCTTCGTGACCCTCAAGGAGGGGAACCGGGCCACCGCCGAGCTGAAGGACGACCTCAAGGATCACGTGGCACGGAAGATCGGCGCCATCGCCCGGCCCGACGATATCCTCTTCTCCGCCGACCTCCCCAAGACCCGGAGCGGAAAGATCATGCGCCGGCTGCTCAAGGACATCGCGGAAGGCCGCGCCCTGGGGGATACCACGACCCTGGCCGACCCCACGGTGGTGGCACGCCTCAAGGATCAGTACGAGAGTGAGGAAGGGTAGGAGGCGGCTGGGCGGTTGGGCGGTTGGGCGGTTAGATTCGTGGCGGGATCAGTTCACCGGAATGGAACGTGCCATGCGCCTGGTCAACACTGTGTCAATTGCCGCCGCCCTGATGACCCTCGCGGCCGCCGCGGCTCCGTCGTTCGGGACGCCCGCGGCGCCGCCGAGCATCACCGTCTACCACTCCCCCACCTGCGGCTGCTGCAAGGAGTGGGTGAAGCACCTCGAGGCCAACGGCTTCACGGTGAAGTCCATCGAGCAGGCCGATGTCTCGCCCATCAAGGCCGAACTGGGCGTGCCGAGGAAGCTGGTCTCGTGCCACACCGCGGTGGTCGCGGGGTATGTGGTGGAGGGGCATGTGCCCGCCGCCGATATCCACCGCCTGTTGCGCGAGAAGCCCAAGGTGGCGGGCCTCACCGCGCCAGGCATGCCTGGCGCCTCCCCCGGCATGAACACCAGCAAGGACCCGTACGACGTCCTGACCTTCGACGTGGCGGGGCAGACGACGGTGTGGGCGAAGCACTAGGCGGTTAGGCGATTCGACGATTGGGCGATTAGTCGTTCGCTGAAGGGCGGCCCACCACGCTGGGGGCCGCCCATTTTTCGCCCAATCGCCCAATCGCCCAATCGCCTAGAACTGTATCTGCGCCCCCATTTCCACCACCCGGTTCGGCGGCAGGCCGAAGAAGGCGGTGGCGGATTGGGCGTTCCGGCTCATGATGACGAACAGCCGCTTGCGCCAGGTGGACAGCGGCGGCGGCGCATCTTCGGCGCGCGGTTTCCGCTCCGGGGTCACGATGAGCGTCTCGCGGCCCAGGTAGTAGGTCGTCTCCAGCGGCCGCACCGATACCCCGTGCGCCTGGAGCCCCCGCAGCAGGTCCGGCACGTTCGGGCTTTCCATGAACCCGTACTCGGCCGTCAGGTCGTAGAACTTCTCCCCCAGCTCCTTGAACGTCATGCGCTCGTCGCTGGGCACGTAGGGGATGTCGCGGGTCCGGACCGACATCAGGATGACCTGCTCGTGCAGCACCTTGTTGTGCTTCACGTGGTGCAGCAGCACCGGCGGCGCGCCCCCGGCGTGGGAGGTCATGAAGACCGCGGTGCCGGGCACCCGCACGCAGCGCTTCACCGCGTCCCCGAGGAAGAGGTCCATGGGGAGACTGCTGCTCTCCATGATGGAGGTGAGCCGGATGCGGCCCCGTTTCCAGGTCGCCATCAGGGTGAAGATGAGCCCGGCGATCAGGAGCGGCACCCAGCCGCCATGGGGAATCTTGTCGATGTTGGCCGCGAAGAACATCAGGTCCACCACCAGGAACAGCCCGCCGAGGGAGGTCACCTTCCACCGGGGCCAGTGCCAGCGCTCCCGGGCCACGGCGCAGAACAGGATGGTGGTGAACGTCATGGTGCCGCACACCGCGACCCCGTAGGTGCCGGCCAGGTTCGAGGTGGTCTTGAAGGCGAGCATCAGCGCGATGCAGGCGACCATCAGCCCCCAGTTGACCTGGGGGATATAGATCTGGCCCCGTTCGCGCTCGGAGGTGTGGACAATCGTCACCCGGGGCGAGTAGCCCAGCTGCACCGCCTGCTGTGTCAGCGAGAACGCCCCCGAGATCAGGGCCTGGCTGGCCACCACCGCGGCAGAGGTGGCGATGGCGATCATCGGGTAGAGCGCCCAGCCCGGGACCATGTTGTAGAACGGATTGGCGGCGGCGGCAGGGTCCCGCAGCAGCAGGGCGCCCTGCCCGAAGTAGTTGAGCAGCAGCGCCGGCAGGACCACGACGAACCAGGCCAGCCGGATCGGCCGCTTGCCGAAATGGCCCATGTCGGCGTAGAGCGCCTCGCCGCCCGTGACCACGAGCACCACGGCGGCCAGCACGAAGAACGCGGCCGATCCCTCCCGCTGCACCAGGCTCACCATCTGCCAGGGGTTGACCGCGCCGAGCACCTCCGGCGCCTGGGCGATGCCGTAGACTCCGAGCGCCGCGATGCAGAGGAACCAGAGCGTGGTCACCGGGCCGAAGACCTGGCCCACCATGGCCGTCCCGCGACGCTGGACCGAGAACAGCGCGACCACGATCCCGATGCTGATGGGCAGGACCCAGCGCTCCAGCGCCGGCGCCGCCACCGCCAAGCCTTCCACCGCGCCGATGACCGAGATGGCGGGGGTGATGATCCCATCGCCATAGAGCAGTGCCGACCCGAACAGCCCCGCGGAGATCAGCGCCCAGCGAGGGCCGCGCGCGAGTCCCGACGGGTTGAGCAGCGCCAGCAGCGCGAGAATGCCGCCCTCGCCCCGGTTGTCCGCGCGCAGCATGTGGACGACGTACTTGAACGAGATGAGGAAGTTGAGCGACCAGAAGATCAGCGACAGGACGCCGAGCAGGTTGTCCCGGGTGAGCGCCAGGGAATGGGGGCCGCCGAAGCATTCCTTGAGCGCGTAGAGCGGGCTGGTGCCGATGTCGCCGTACACCACGCCCAGCGCGGCGAACGCGAGCGCGGCGAGCGCCTTGCCCTTCGGGGGCGGCCCGCCGTGGGTGTAGCTCATGCCGCCACGACCCGGCGCCGGGGCAGGTGCCGCCTACCGGGCCGGCTGCCGCTCGAGCGAGTCGAGCAGGGCCTTGAGCATGTCGTAGTGGACCGCGCCGCCGCCGGGATAGAGCCGGCCGTTGATGAGGAAGGTGGGGGTGGAGCCGACGCCCGCCGCCGCTCCCTCGTTGCGCCCCGCCTGGATCCGGCCGGCAAAGCGGGCCGTCTCCATGCAGTCGTCATACCGGGCCAGGTCGAGCCCCAGGGCCTTGGCGTGCTCCCGGAAGACGCTGTTGCCGTCCGCCTTGAGGGTCCAGTCCGGCTCCCAGGTGTAGATCCGGTGGCTCATCTCCCAGTATTTCCCCTGCTCGTCGGCGCACGCGGCCGCATGCGAGGCCGGCCGGGCGTTGCGGTGCTGCTCCAGCGGGAAATCCCGGTAGCGCCAGCGCACCTTGCCCGTGCGGATCAGCCGTTCCTCGATCGTGGGGAACTGGACCGTGAACCACTGCTGGCAGGCGGGGCACTCATAATCGGCGTACTCCGTCACCGTGAGCGGCGCGGTGGGCGAGCCGAGGTAGTAGCCGCTGAAGCCGCTGGTGTCGGCGACTTGCACCACCACGTTGGCGGGGATGCTCACCGCCGGCTTCCGCAGCGCCATGAAGCCCAAGGCCACGGCGGCGGCGACCGCCGCTGCGCCGAGCAGGTAATAGAAACGGTTCAACCCGCTTGAGGCGGCCGCCATGGCTCGTCGTCCTCCGGTTCATCGGTCATGAAGGGATGCTGCTGGGCTTCCTCGACGATCCGCCGGCTTTCGCTGAGTTCCGGTGTGTCGTAGGTACAACGGACTTCATAATGGAACAGTTCGCTCCGGGCGTCCCCCAGGAGGCGCTGCAACTCGGGGGCGGCCGTCAACAGGTCTCCCTGACCATCCAGGGTCCGGATGCGGTCCGCCAGGTGCCGAAGCAGCGCGAGCAGCTGGGCGGCGCGCGCCTTGGGGTAGATCTCGTCGTGCTCGCTCATGCCTGCCTCGCCGGCGGCCGGGCGTCGGGCCTTCACCCGGTCGCGATAGGGCAAGGAATCTAATCAGCCACCCGCCGCGGAGGGGGGGCGGCTGGAATTGCCGGGGGGCGGGTGCGCAGGTTATATTCTTCGCCGTACCTCATGGCCCCTTGGAGACAGAAAAGAATGGCGAAAGCGAAGCCCCGTCGGACCACCCCGCCCCAGGCTCCCCGGCTGTTTGACCAGGCCCGCGACGAGCTCTTCAGCCACATCCTGCGTTGTGGAGTTCTGGAAGCCCTCCCGGAGCACATGAAGGAATGGTTCGACGACACCATGCTCTACCTCGCCGAGCGGTACGAAGACCTGAGCGAGGAAGAGTTGGGCCAGCTGCGGACCCTCGGCGAGCGCTACTGCCAGCCGGTGGCCAACCGACCGGCGGCGTCGGCGGAACCCGAGACCGAGACCGCGTCGGTCAACTGAGCCGAGGCACCACCGCCTCCGGTCGGCTGCACGCCCCGGCGCCCCCTGTGCGCCGGGGCGTTGTGTTTAGCGTGCCGACGGCGGCCTGAGCCAGCGGCGCCTGACCCCGATCTGGAACCTGGCCCCGCCCCCCACTCCCGCCTCCACCGTCACTCCCCAGCGCCCGTACGGGCGGGTCTCCACGCCAACGCCCAGCACCAGGTCTCCACGGGCACCCCTCCCGCCGGTCCCCGCGACGCCCGCGACTCCGTAGAGCCCGATCCCCCCGCGCCCGGCCGGCGTCAGCAGCAGGTGCCCCACCAGTTCCCCTCGACCCACGGTGCGGCCTGAGCGGTGGCCCGCGGCCAGCAAGACCTGGAGGCGGGCGCCGCCGCCGGGACGGGCGGCGAAGGTGAGCCCGCCCCCGGTGAACCCGTTCCGGCCGGTGGTCACCAGCCCCGCGGCCCCGGCCTCGAGTCCGCGCGGCTCCTGCCCCGCCACCGGTGCCGCCAGGCCCAGCAGGATTGCGCCGAGGGCCCAGCGGATCACTCGAGCACCAGCTCGCGGGTCAGCGCCAGGTCCGGGGCAAGGGTGTGGACGACGGAGCAGTACTTCTCCAGCGAGAGGTCAATCGCGCGCTGCGCCTTGGCCTGGTCCAGGCCGACCCCGGAGAGCCGGAAGCGGAGGTGCAGCGCGATGTAGCGGCGGGGCTGCTCCTCCCGCCGGGTTCCCGTGACGTCGATCGTCAGGCTGCGGAGCTCCACCCGCATCTTTTCCAGAATGGACACGATGTCGGATCCGGTGCAGGAGCCGGCGGCGAGGAGCAGCAGCAGCATGGGGCTGGGGCCGGCGGCGCCGTCGCCATCGATCGGGATCGAGGGTCCCCCGGGCTCGCCGCCGGAGAACACCATCTCGTGGGACCAGGTGAGCGTTGCGTGCCGCAGGTTGGTCATGGGGGTCGATGGAGTCGGGGATGAAATCGGAGGCCCGCGGCGCCGCGGGCGGCTCAGCCGCCCACCGGGCGCCGGGCCCGGCCGGCGGCCTGGCTGTAGTCCCAGATGGCGTAGAGGGCGATGGCGCCGGTGGCCCAGGCCAGGGGCCGGAGGAGCGTGCTGCCGGTGAGGAAAGCGACGAGGGTCAGGAGCTGGGCCACCGTCACCGCCTTGCCGCCGAGGCGCGCGGGGATGGCCATCGGGCGTCCGGAGAACAAGGTGACGAGAAAGGCAATCGTGGCGACAAGGTCGCGGATCAGCACCCCGGCGATCTCGTACCAGGCCAGCGCTCCCGACGCCGCGACGACGATGAACGCGGCGAGCATGAAGAGCTTGTCGGCCACCGGGTCGATGAAGCCGCCGAAGCGGGAGCTGCCGATGCGGCGGGCGAGGAATCCGTCCAGCAGGTCGGTGGCGGCGGCAACGGCGAGGATCACGAGACGCCAGGATGCGTGCGGAACGAGCAGGAAGGCCGCGGCCAGCGGCAGCCGGGCAAGGGTGAGCGCATCGGCCACCGTGAATCGCCCGGCAGTCGGTGACGGCTGACCTTGCTCCCCCCCCGGCCGGGGAGTACCTTGGGCTTCCGGGTCGGCAGGAAGGTCACGTCGCCCGTCCATCGCTCACCCTCCACCGGTCACGACCATGGACCTTCAGCTCCTGAAGAAGACGGCCATCTTCGCAGACCTGGACGAAGGTGAACTTGCGCGGGTCGCGGAAATCTGCAAGGAGCAGAAGTACCAGGGTGGCCAGTACGTGTTCAAGGAAGGAGAGCCGGGCAACCGGTTTTATATCATCGTGGCCGGCGAGGTGCGCATCAGCCGCAACATCCCCGGGTCCGGCGAGGAAGCGCTCGCCGTGCTGCAGCCGGGGAGCTGTTTCGGGGAGATGGCGGTCTTCGACCGCTCCGAGCGCAGCACCGACGCGATCGCCAACGGCCCCGTCACGCTGATGACGATCTCCCGTCCCGACTTCGAGATCCTGCTCGACTTCAACCGGGACATGGCCTACAAGATCCTCTGGTCCATGGTGCGGCTGCTCTCCTCCCGGCTGCGGGTCACCAACGACAACCTCCGCTCCCTCCTGGCCATCTCGATGTTCTAGCGCGGCGGCTCGGCCAAGCCGCCGAGCCACCGGGCCGCCGAGCCCCACGTGCAGCACGCCCTCACTGAACTGACTGGCATCACCGCCCCCACGCTCGCGGACGAGCAGGCCCTGGCCGCGCTCGCGATCGCGGCCGCCGGGGCCCTCGGCCTCACCGCCCACGGACCGCCCACCACCCGCACCGGCCCGCAGGGCATCGCGGTCGGCCTGCTGGGCCACGGGGGCCATGTGATCCTGCACGCCCGTCCGGCCAGCGGCTCCTGCCTGGTGGACGTGGTCACCCCGAACACCACCCCGCCCAGCCGTGCCCTCGACGTGGTGGCGCGCCGCCTCGGCGTGGCCACCCTTCCCTGATCCCCGTCTCGCCGAGCCGACCCATGCTCAAGGAATCCCCCGACCACCTCGACGCGGACCTGGTCCTCAAGATCTACGACCTGCGCCGGGAAGCGGTGATGCGCGAATCGCGCGACGCGATCAACCGCGATTACTGGCCCCGGACCAGCGAGGAGGCCACCGGGGTGCTGCGCTCCGACCACCCGCTCAACCGCGCCTGGCGCCAGACCACCGGCTACTGGGAGATGGTGTACGGCATGGCGCGGCACGGCATCATCCAGGGCGATTTCCTGGTGGAGAACAACACCGAGGGCCTCTTCCTCTTCGCCCGGGTGGAGCCGTACCTGGCCGAGATCCGCGGCCTCTCCAGCGTACGGGCCTTCCGCAACACCGAGTGGATCGCCCGGGAGACCGAATCCGGGCGGATGATCGCGGACAGCTTTCGCGCCCGGGTCGCCAAGGTGCTCGCCGCCCGGTGATCCACCGGCTTGCCCGGAGCCTCTGGCTCCCGCGCCCGCGGGCGGAGGCCTTCGCCTTCTTTGGCGACGCGGCCAACCTGGAGCGGATCACCCCGCCCGAGCTGCGCTTCCGTATCGAGACGCCACCCCCCCTCCGCCTGGGTGCGGGAAGCGTGATCGACTACCGGCTGGCACTGTTCGGCCTCCCGATCCGGTGGCGCACGCTCATCACGGCCTGGCGGCCGGGGGATGAATTCGTGGATGAGCAGATCGAGGGGCCCTACGCGCTCTGGGTGCATCGGCACCGGTTCCGCGACGAGCGCGGCGGTACCCGGATCGACGACGAGGTGCGCTACCGCCTGCCGCTGGCACCGGCCGGCATCGCGGCATGGCCCCTGGTCGCGCTGCAGCTGCGCCGGATCTTCGACTTCCGGGCCCGCGCGGTCGAACGGCTGCTGGCGGCGTGACCCACCGATTCCGGAGCCTCGACCCGGCGCTCATCGTCGGCACCGCCCACACCCTGGAGCGGCGCATCGCGGAGCGCTTTCCCCAGTCGGGCCTCTCCCGGGTGGCCGCGGACCTGGCTCAGGTGGCGGAGGAAACCAGCGCCCGGATCACCGTGCTGCGCCAGCCGCGCTGGGGCATCCGTCTGGCCACTGGGGTGGTCGTACTCCTGCTGCTGACGGTGGTGGCCTTCGCGATCCTCGCCTTGGGCCGGCCCGCCGCGCTCACCGATCTCGGCGCCTTCGTGCAGCTGCTCGAATCCGCCATCAACGACGTGGTGTTCCTCGGCATCGCCATCGCCTTCCTGGTCACGATCGAGGGGCGACTGCGGCGGCGGGAAGCCCTGGCGGCGCTGCACGAGCTGCGCAGCCTGGTGCACATCGTCGACATGCACCAGCTCACCAAGGATCCCGACCAGTTCCTCCCGGACCGGGCCCCGACAACCTCCTCCCCCGAGCGATTGCTCACCCCGGGTCAGCTGACCCGCTACCTGGACTACTGCTCGGAGATGCTGTCGATCGCCGGAAAGGTGGCGGCGCTCTACGCCCAGCAGCTCGATGACCCCGTGGTGCTGGCGGCGGTGAATGAGCTGGAGGCGCTCACCACCGGCCTCTCGAGCAAGATCTGGCAGAAGATCGTCATCCTGGGAACGACGGTCCGCACTCCCCTCGGTCCGTCCATCCCGCCCGGGTGAGTGGCGGGGGTGTTGAGGCGCGTCCCTGAGCGGGGGCACGCGTGCCACACCCTACCCGGCACGCCCGGGGGGGGAACCCGAAGCCGGACCATTCCCCGACCGCTCGAACCAACAGATCACATTGTGGGATAATGACTTAGCCAGGATGCCCCATGGGCCCTGGTGAGTCCATTTCGGGTCACCGCGGCGGGCCCCCGGGCACGCAAGTTGAATAACCGGAGGAGCGGAACGGGGCAGGCATGGCCTCCGCACCGGACCGGCGGCAGTACCTGCACCGCCGGTACTCCACCCAAGCATCACAGACTGAACAGCTTACCGCGCCACCCCGAGGGGGCCACGCCCCCCCGGTGCCAGCGGCGAGAGGGCCGAACCAAGCATGAAGGCTTTGCTGCAATACGCCCCGATGGTCGGCGTTCCACTCCTGGGCATCGCGCTCTCACTCCGGGCGGGGTCGCACCTGCAGGCACCTCCATCGATTGGGGGGGCCTGGCGTGTCGTGGAGAGCCGGGACCCTGGGCCGGCCTGCCCCGCCCTCACCGCCGTCGGCGCGATCCGAGACCTCCGGATTGCGCAATCAGGACCCGGGCTGCGGGTACTGCTGCGGGGGGAGCAAGGTACCGTGCTGCTCACCGGCAACCTCACGGGCTGGCCGGACTCGGCGGGAGAACTGGCCGGGACTCCGATCCAGGTGCACGTCGCCTCCGCGACCCTCAGCCTGGCCGGAGCGGTGCGCCGGGATTCCCTGCCGGCCCGCTTTCGCCTGGATCTCACCGAGCCGACCTGCGGCACGCTGCCGGCCCGACAGATCATCGCCCACCTGGGGGGACCGGCGGGCACGGGACCGCGGAAAGACCGGCAGCCATGACGAATCTCTCCACCCTGCTGTTGCAGATCGCGCTGATCATCGTCTTCGCGCGGTCCATCGGGCTGGTCTTCCGGCACTTCGGGCAACCGCAGGTGGTCGGGGAGATGGCGGCCGGAATCGTGCTTGGACCGTCGGTGCTGGGCTGGGCGGCCCCGGCATTGTCGGCCACGCTCTTCCCGCCGGCGAGCCTGGGCCAGCTGAGCGCGCTGAGCCAGGTGGGGCTCATTGCCTTCATGTTCCTGGTGGGACTCGAGCTCGACCCCAAGTTGATGCGCGGCCGGGGGCACACGGCACTGCTCACGAGTCATGTGAGCATCGTGGTGCCCTTCTTTCTCGGGGTCACGCTGGCGCTGTTCCTCTACCCTCGGCTCTCCGACGACAGCGTGACCTTCACGAACTTCGCCCTGTTCGTGGGGACCGCCATGGGCATCACCGCCTTTCCGGTGCTGGCGCGGATCCTGGCGGAGCGGCACCTGATCCATCACCCGGTCGGAGCGGTGGCGCTGGCCTGCGCCGCGGTGGATGACGTCACGGCCTGGTGCATCCTGGCGGCGGTGGTGGCCGCGGTGCGCTCGGGGGAGGGATCGCTCCCGCTCTGGCTCACGATCGGCGGTTCGGCGGTCTACGCGGGGCTCATGATCTTCGTGGCGCGGCCGGGGCTCCGCTGGCTGCAGCGGGTGTATGAGCGGCGGGGGAGAGTCTCGCAGGACCTGCTGGGCTTCGTGCTGCTGCTGGTGCTGGCGTCCGCCTGGACCACCGAGCACCTGGGCATCCACGCCCTGTTCGGTGCCTTCCTGGTGGGCGCGATCCTGCCCAAGGATCCCGCCTTTGTCCGGGCGGTGACCGAGCGGATCGAGGACCTGGTCGTGGTCCTGCTGCTGCCGCTGTTCTTCGCCTTCAGCGGGCTCCGGACCAGCATCGCGCTGGTGAGCGGCACGGAGGCCTGGCTGATGACGGGGCTGATCATTCTCGTCGCCGTGGCCGGCAAGTTCGGCGGCTCCATGATCGCGGCCCGGGTCGGCGGGATGAAATGGCGCGAGGCCGGCGCCATCGGCGCCCTGATGAACACCCGCGGCCTGATGGAACTGGTGGTGCTCAACCTGGGCCTGGACATCGGGGTCATCTCGCCGGCCCTCTTCACCATGATGGTGCTGATGGCGCTGGTCACCACGCTGATGACCAAGCCGCTGCTGGAACTGATCTACCCCGCCCGCCGCTTCGCGGCGGAGACGGACGCAGTGTCCGTGACGGAACCGGTCCGCCGACCCCCCGCGGCGACCGGCGCCGCCTGAACGACCCTGACCGGCCTCCCACCCGGGAGGCCCAAACCCTGAGGAGTGGACGGATGGACCTGGCCCCTGACTATGACGTGGGCATCATCGGTGCGGGCCCTGCGGGCAGCGCCCTGGGCTGCTACCTGGCCAAGGCCGGGGTGCGTTGCGTGATCTTCGAGCGCGAGCTGTTCCCGCGGCCGCATGTCGGCGAGTCCCTGGTGCCCTCCTCCACCCGGGTCTTCAAGGACCTCGATTTCATCAAGGTGATGGAGGCCGAGAAATTCCCCCACAAGTTCGGAGCAGTCTGGACCGCGACGGGCGGGCGGCGGGAGTTCGAGCACGGCTGGGAGGGGCTGGAGGCCGAATGCACCGCGGATATCCGCTTCGAGGAGCGGGAACAGCGTGGGGTGGACCAGACCTACACCTACCACGTGGATCGCGGCAAGTTCGACAACCTGCTGCTGCACCACGCCCGAGGGCTTGGCGCCGACGTCTTCGAGGGGGTCGCGGTGCGCGACGTCACCTTTGACGGCCCCTACCCCGAGATCCGCTACCAGATGGGGCAGCGGGAAATCGGCTGCCGGGTGCGCATCGTCGCGGATGCGAGCGGCCGCCGCACCTTCCTCGGCAACCGGCTGAAGCTCAAGGTCAAGGACGAGGTGTTCGACCAGTACGCCATCCACACCTGGTTCGATGGCCTCGATCGCACCGCAACGATGGGCAAGGGTTCGACGCAGAAGGGCGACTACATCTACGTCCACTTCCTGCCCATCAGCAACAGCTGGGTGTGGCAGATCCCGATCACCGACACCATCACCAGCGTGGGCGTGGTGACGCAGAAGAAGCATTTCGCCAAGGCGAAATCGGAACGGGAGCAGTTCTTCTGGCACGCCGTCAGCAGCCGGCCGGAGCTGCACGACGCGCTGCGCCAGTCGGCCCGGGTCCGCCCCTTCACCGACGAGGGCGACTACAGCTACGCCATGCAGCAGATCGCCGGCGACGGGTGGGTCATGGTGGGGGATGCGGGCCGCTTCGTGGACCCGATCTTCTCCACCGGCGTGAGCATCGCGCTCAACAGCGCGCGCTTCCTCCATACCGACATCATCAACGCGCTCAAGAGTGGCAACACCAGGCGGGACGCCTTCGCGACCTACGAGGCGACGCTCCGGCGCGGCACCAAGAACTGGTACAACTTCATCTCGGTCTACTACCGGCTGAACGTGCTGTTCACCGCGTTCATCCGCGATCCGCGCTATCGGCTCGACGTGCTCAAGCTGCTCCAGGGCGATGTGTACGACGAGGAGGAGCCGGAGGTGCTGGGCCGCATGCGGGCCATCGTGACCGAGGTCGAGAACAATCCCAAGCACGTGTGGCACAGCCTGCTCGGTGACCTCACCGGCAACGCCTTCAAGCCGGCGTTCTGACCGCGGCTATTTCCCCCCGCCGGTCCCCCGTACCACCCCCTCGGCCCGGAGCGACTCCGGGCCGAGGGTCGTTTCGGCCACCGCCCGCACCGCCTCGGCGGTGACCGCCCGGTAGCGCTCCGCCGGCGCGGCCAGCTCGCCCGGTCCCTCCCCCGCCAGCCACGCTTCCAGCACTTCCCCGGCCACCGCGCCCGCGCGCTGCCGCTGCACCTCGGTCTGGCCGGCGAGGTAATTCACCGCCTGCGCCAGTTCTTCCGGCGTCACCCGTTCGGCGGCGAACCGTGACAGTTCGGCGAGCATCTCCCGCCGCGCCTCCTCCTCCCGCTCCGGGCCGGTGGCGATGTAGGCGAGGAACGCGCCGGCTCGCGCCTTCTGCCAGCTGGACGCGACCACGGTGTAGGCCAGGGAGCGGCGGTCCCGCAGCGCCTCGAACAGCCGCCCGCCGAGCCCGCTCGCCACCGCGCTCCACACTTCGGCCGCGTGCCGCGCCGGATCCCGGCGCGCGGGCCCGGGGAACGCCATCGCGAACGCCGACTGGGCCTTCTGCCGAACGCTCACGCGGGGAGCCGTGCCGGGTCCGACCCGCCAGGGCACCGGGGTGAGGAGCGGGGTACTGACCCGGGTGGCACCATCGTCAAAGACGGCCGCCAGCAGTCCGAGGGCGGCCTCCGGGGCCAGGTCTCCCACCGCCACCACCACTCCGCGGGGCGCGAGCAGCGCGCTCCGATGCCAGGCGCGCACCTGCGCGAGCGTGAGGTTGGCCAGGTCCTCGGGGGTGCCCAGCGACGGCACGCCGTAGCCCTGGTCGCCGAAGGCGGCGCCGAACGCCAGCTGAAAGGGGTACCGGAACATGTCATCGGTGACCTGGGTGGTCTCCTCGACCAGCAGGCCGCGCTCCGCCAGCACCTGGGATTCCTCGAGGCGGGGCGCGGTGAGGACCAGGTGGAGGAGCCGCCCCGCCTCGCCGAGCGCGGGAGCCAGCACCGAGGTCCCGAACCCCAGCCAGTCCAGGGTGACGCTGGTGGTGAGCGTGCCGCCGAGGCGCTCGAGGGCAAAGGCCAGGCTGGCGGCATCGAGGTCGCCGGCGCCGCGCACCGCGCTCCGCACGGCCAGCGCGCTCACCCCAGCCTGCCCGGCGGGGTCGAAGGTGGCGCGGGGCACGTAGACGCCGAGGGTCACGAGCGGCACGCCCGGCTTCCGCCGCACCAGCAGGTCGAAACCGGGGAGCGCCACGTGGTACACTTCGGCGACGGGGGCGGGCCGCGTGACCGGGACCGGACGGACCGGCGGGCTGGTCGTTCCGGCGGCCGGCCCCGGTCCTGCGCCCCTTCCGTTGGGTGCCGCGAAGGTGGCGCCGAGCCCGGCGCTGGTCAGGTCGGCGCCGCGCCCACGGGGCTGGAAGATCACCGCGCTCACGGCGCCGGGATCGAGGATCGCGCCCGCGGCCTCGCGGACCTGCTGCGGCGTGGTGGCCAGGAGCTGGGCGAATTCCCGGTCCACCAGCCGGTAGTCGCCCAGGGCCTCGGCGCCGGCCAGCGATGCCGCCCGGCCGTCCATCTCCTCCATGCCCCGGGACCAGCGGGCCACGAGCAGCGTGCGGGCGCGGTCGAGCTCCTCCGCGGCGGGACCCTGTTCCGCCATCCGGCGGGTTTCCCGCGCCACCGCCGCGAGAACTTGCGGGACGCGCTCGGGGTCGCAGTCGGCGCCCACCGAGAAGACGCCCAGCTCCGTCGGGGCGTAGTGCCAGGCGTTCACCGAGGTGGCGAGTCCGGTCTCCCGCAGCGCGCGGTAGAGCCAGCTGCCCCGGCCGGATCCAAGCACCCCGGCGGCGAGATCGAGCGGGATCGCCCGCTCGTCGAGGGCCGGCACGCCGCGCCACCCCACCGCGACTTCGGTCTGCGTCACATCCCCGCGCAGGGTCCGCGCCCGAACCTCGCGCCGCGGCGGCTCGGCCGGCGAAGGATCCACCGCTCCGGAGCCTGGGGCCCAGCCACCGTAGGCTGCGCGGCCCAGGCGCAGGGCGTCGTCCTCGTCCACGTCCCCCACGATGGCCACGATGGTGCGGTCGGGGACGTAGCGGGAGGCGTAATACCCGTACACATCCGCGCGGGTGAAGCCCGCCAGCTGCTGCTCGTATCCGATGCGCCAGCGGCGAATCCGGTGATGGTCGTACATCACCTCGTGGAGCGTCTCCGCGGTCACGGCGCCGGGATGATCGAGCTTCCGCTTGGCCTCCTGGATGATCACCTGCAGCTCGCGGGCGAGCTCGCCGGCGTCGATCGCGGCGTGCATCAGGGCATCGCTCTGGACGGCGATCGCCTCGGCCAGCCGGGCGGCGGGCAGGACCACGTAGTACGCGGTGTGATCGTAGGTGGTGGAGGCGTTGAGGTAGCCCCCCGCGGACTTGGTCTCCCGTGCAATCTGTCCCACCCCCCGGGTGGGCGTGCCCTTGAAGAACATGTGCTCCAGGACGTGGGAGATGCCCGTCCAGGCATCCGGCTCGTCGAAGAAGCCCGCTTTCACGTGGGTGACCACCGCGGCCACCGGGGCCGAGCGATCGCGCTGGACCAGGAGGGTCAGGCCGTTGGGGAGGACCTCGCGGCGGACGGCGGCGGTCCAGGCGGGAGCGGCAGTAGGCATGGGACACATAGTGTAAGGGCGGCCCTTGTGGCCGCCCGCTGGTGAGGCTGAAGATCCCCGCGGCCCCTGTGGCCGCCCATGGTGTTGCTCGGGCCCCGCCGGGGCGGCCACGAGGGCTGCCCCTACGGGATGATCCGCACCACGCCGGCCCGCACGCTCCCGCGCATGAAGGCCTCCGCATCGGTGGTGGGGATGACCACGCCGGTCTCCGCGGCGCCGTGGCGGGCCATGTCCTCCATGAACTCGGCAAGCGGCGCGTCCACCCATTCGTGGTCCGCGTTCTTCATCTGCTCCAGGATTTCCTCCCAGGTGCCGCGAAAGGTGCGGCCGGAGAGGGTGGCCACCGTATGGGTTCCTGCCGGCTGCGGACGCTTCTGCATCGCGGCCAGCTCGGTGAGCAGGGTCCCGAACAGCTCCAGCTGGGTGGGGTCGCGGGTCGTGCCGTCGGGCTGCAGCGCCTCGACTTCCGCCAGCATCGTGTCCAGCGGGTCCGGCTCGCCGGAAACTTCCAGCAGCCGGGCATGCCAGGGGCGCAGCTCGGCGTCGTCCTCCCGGAGGCGGAACAGCGTCTTCTTGAGCTCCACGTACCGCCAGATGCCCAGCTCGTCGAAGTGATCCTCGGGCAGGGTCTGGTGCAGGTGGTGCATCGCGGCGTCGGACTCGCCCCGATCGTAGAGCATGTTGGCCAGGTAGATCCGGGCCTCGCTGTATTGCGGGTCGATCTGCAACGCCCGGCGCAGCCAGTAGAGGGCGCCGCTGTCGTCGTTGAGCCGGTGGCAGGCGTACCCGACGCAGGCGGCCGCCTCGGGGCAATCCGGCTGGGCGTTGACCGCGTACTCGAAGAAGCGCTGGGCCGCGGCCAGCATCCCTTCCCGGAAGAGGGCGCGGCCGATCTGCAGCATCAGCTCGTGATCTTCGCGGAATCCGAGCGCCAGGATGCGATCGAACGAGGCCAGCGCCGGCGGCCGCTGCCCCAGCTTGAGCAACACCTCCCCGTAGCCCGCGAGGGAGTCCTCATGATCCGCGTCCAGCGCGAGGGCCTTCTCGAAGCTCTGCCGCGCCCAGGCGTAGTCCTCCCGCGCGAGGAAGGCATAGGCCAGCCCCACGTGGAGTTCCACGGCGTTGGGATAAAGCTGGAGACCTTCGCGGAGATGTTCGAGTGCTTCGTCGAAGCGGCCTTCGTTGTACAGCTGGTGCGCGTGTTCGTCGTAATCGTCGGAGCTGAGGAACCGGTCCGGCATCAAAGAGGACCTCCGGCGGTGAGTACCTGAAAAGCTATGATTGCCCCCGCGCCACCACAAGAGCGCCGGCGGCCCCGGCGTGCGTGCGGTGCGGCCGCCACCATGGACCGCGGCGGGCGGATGTAGATTGGTGGACTCATGCCCGATCACGATCCGCTGCTCGACGCCCTCAACGCCGATGCCTCCCGGGAGGCCGGGGCCCGGTTTCTGGACCTCGTGGCACGGTACCTCGAGACGACCGGACGCGGGGACGGCCCGGTGTCCACCGCGCAATCCCCCGAGGAACTGGCCGCGCGCTTCGACGGACCCCTCCCGGCCGGCGGCGCGCCGCTCGAGGCGGTCGTGTCCCGGCTCGAGCACCTGGTGCTCGGCGGCGTGACCCGCCTGGTGCACCCCATGTATCTCGGCCACCAGGTCTCCGCTCCGCTCCCCGCCACCATCTGGACCGAGGCGGTCATCAGTGCGGTGAACGGCTCCACCGCCGTGCGCGAGATGTCTCCCACTGCCAACGCAATCGAGCACCAGCTGGTGCGCTGGTTCGGAACCCTGGCCGGCTACGGCCCCGGCAGCGGCGGCACGCTCACCAGCGGCGGCACCGAGGCCACCTTCACCGGCCTGCTCGCCGCCCGGGCGGCGGCCCTCCCCGACGCCTGGGAGCAGGGCGTGGGGGCCAATCCGCCGGTGGTGGTCTACGGGGAGCAGGCCCACTACGCCGTCACCCGGGCCATCGCCCAGCTGGGGCTCGGGCTCCGCGCCGGCATCGCCATCCCGACGCGCGACCACCGGCTCGATGTCCAGGTCCTCACCACGACCCTGGACCGGCTGGCGAGGGAGGGCCGTGCCGTGATGGCCGTGGTAGCGACGGCGGGTTCGACCCCGGTGGGCGCGTTCGACGACCTCGAGGCCATCGGGAGCCTCTGCGCGGACCGCGGCCTCTGGCTCCACGTCGATGGCGCCCACGGCGCCTCCGCCCTGCTCTCCCAGCGGCACCGCCACCGGGTGGCGGGCATCGGCCGGGCCCGGACCATCGCCTGGGATCCGCACAAGATGATGCTGCTCCCCCTCGCCGCCGGGCTGGTGCTCGCCCGCGAGGAGCGGGACCTCGACCAGGCATTCGCCCAGCGGGCGCCGTACCTGTTCCATGGCGAGGCGGGGGAGCGGATCTGGGACCAGGGGGTGCGGAGCTTCCAGTGTTCCCGCCGTGCCGACGCCATCAAGATCTGGGTGGCGCTCGAGCGCTACGGCGCGGACGGCATCGGCCGCCTCTACGACCGGCTGTACGACACCACCCTGCTGCTGCACCAGAAGCTCGGCGAGCGCCCGGACTTCGTGACCCTGCACCGCCCGGAATCCAACATCCTCTGCTTCCGCTACGTGGGGGACGGACACGCCACCCCGGAATCGCTGGACCAGCTCAACTTCGCCCTGCGGCAACGCTACAACGCCTCGGGTGAGGGGTGGATCACCACCACGGTGCTCGGGGGCCGCCGCGTGCTCCGCACCACCATCATGAACCCCCGCACCGGTCCGGAACACCTCGACCGGCTGCTCGCGGGGCTGGCCCGCACCGCCCGGGAGCTGGCTGCCGTCGCCTGATCCGCCGCGACGCGGTTCCCTTGCCACCACCCCGGGCGGGCCGCTAATTCCCCGCCATGACCTTCCAGCGGAAGCTCCTGCTCGGCGTCTCGCTGATGGTGCTCCCGGCGCTCCTCATCGGCGTGCAGGCGATCCGCGGCAACGCGCTGGAGCGCCGCGCCATCGAGGCCCTGGGCGAACGCCTGGGCCGGAGCCGCACCTACGCCGAGCTCGAGACCGCGATGTTCAACCAGACCGAGGTGGTCTGGCGCTACCTCACCGGACTCGACCCCGGGGCGCGCAAGGAGTACCAGCTCGCCGGCGAGGTGGTGCGGTACTGGTTCGATCGCTGGAAGTCCGAACTCGGCCCCGAGGAGGCCAGCCTCGCGGAGCCGGTGTGGGCGCTGCAGCAGCAGTTCGAGATGGTGAGCGACAGCGTCTTCGCGCTGGTGGACCGGGGGGAGCGCCCGCGCGCCTACCGCGCCGCCCAGCTCGAGATCCGCAGCCGGCTGCAGCCGGCCCTGACCGCGCTTAACCGCCAGATCTATCGCCGCACCCGGGAGTCGAGTGTGTCCGGCGCCTTCACGCGGGTCACGGAGATCGTGCGCACCGAGCAGCGGAGCCTCATCGTGATCTTCCTGGCGTCGGTCATGGCCGGGCTGGGGTCGGCGTGGCTGCTGGCCCGGAGCCTGGCCCGCCCGATCCGGGAGCTGCAATCGGCCATGGCCATCGTGGCAGGGGGGGACCTGGAGCACCCGGTGGAGGCGCGTTCCCGTGATGAGATCGGCGATCTCGCGCGGGCCTTTGCCCGGATGACGGCGAGCCTGCGTGACTCCCGCGGCAACCAGGAGCGGCTCACGGCGGAGTTGGAGGCCAAGGTGGACCAGCTCCAGCGGGCCCAGGCGCGGCTGGTGCAGTCGGAGAAACTGGCCTCCATCGGCGAGATGTCGGCCGCCGTGGCCCATGGCCTCCGGAACCCGCTGGCGAGCCTCCGCGCGTCGGCCCAGCTGGTGCTGCGGCACCCCGGCTCCCCGGCGGCGCCGGAACAGCTGGCGGCAATCATCGAGGAGGTGGACCGGCTGGACCGGCGTATCAGCCACCTGCTCACCTTCTCCCGGCCGGTACCGTTCCAGCCGCGGCCGCACTCCCTGGCCGCGCTGGTGCGGCAGGTCCTGCCGGCGTTCGCGGAGCGGGGACGCGGTGCCGGCATCACGCTCGAGCTGTCACTGCCGGACGATCTTCCCGAACTCGCGGTGGACGGAGCACGAGTGGAACAGACCCTGGTGGAAGTGCTGTCGAACGCCTTTGAGGCCATGCCCGGCGGGGGACGGGTGCGCATCGCCGCGGTGCCCGCCCCCGGCGGCGGCGGCCAGGCGGGGATCCGTCTCACCGTCGCCGATACCGGCCGCGGCATCGCCCCCGAAGTGCTGCCCCACGTGGGACAGCCGTTCTTCACCACCCGCCCCGAGGGCACCGGGCTCGGCGTGGCCACCGCACGCCGGTTCGTGGAACAGCATGGCGGCACGCTGGAGGTCCGGAGCGAACCGCAGGCGGGGACCACGGTCCACCTGTGGCTCCCGCTTACTCCCGCCGGAGTCCTGGCATGAGCGCCGGCACCGTACTGGTGGTGGATGACGAGCGCACCCTTGCGCGCGCCATCAAGGCCTTCCTCGAGGCCTCGGGCTACGACCCCACCGTGGCCGACGACGCTGAGGCCGCGCTGCCGCTGGTCAGCTCGCTCCGGCCGGACGTGGTGTTCACCGACGTGCGGCTGCCCGGGATGGACGGGATCGAGCTGCTCCGCAAGATCCGCGAGTTCGATCCGGGCATCCCGGTCGTCGTCATGACCGCGCACGGCTCCATCCAGGGGGCGGTGGAGGCGGTGAAGCTCGGCGCGTTCGACTACCTCAAGAAACCGCTCGATCTCGAGGAGCTGAAGCTCCTCGCCGACCGCGCGCGGGAAACCAGCGCCCTCCGGCAGGAGCTCGCCTACTACCGGCAGCAGGCGGTGCGCGACCAGCCCTTCAGCGACGTGGTGGGCCACTCCGCCGCCATGCGCGCGGTGCTGGAGCGGGCGCGCCAGATCGCCGCGCTGCAGGATACCCCGCCGGTGCTCATCACCGGTGAGACCGGCACCGGCAAGGGACTGGTGGCGCGAACCATCCACGCCTCCGGACCCCGCGCCGACAAGCCGTTCATCGACGTGAACTGCACCGCCCTCCCGGCCACCCTGATGGAGGCGGAGCTGTTCGGCCACGAGCGCGGCGCCTTCACCGACGCCAAGGAATCCAGGCTCGGCCTCTTCGAGGCGGCCGAGGGCGGCTTCCTCTTCCTGGACGAGAGCGGCGACGTGGAGCTGCCGCTGCAGGGCAAGCTGCTCAAGGCCATCGAGGACCGGGTGGTGCGCCGGGTGGGCGGGGTCCGGGACCGGAAGATCGACGTGCGCATCCTCGCCGCGACCAACCGGGACCTGGCCCACGAGTCGGAACGGGAGCGGTTCCGCCGCGATCTCTATTTCCGGCTGGCGGTGATCATCCTGCACCTGCCCCCGCTCCGCGAGCGCGGCGACGATGTCTATCTCCTGGCCGAATTCTACCTGCGCCGCTTCGCCACCAAGTACGGCAAGCCGGTCCGCCGCCTGGACCCGGCGGCGCGGGAGCTGCTTCGCGTCTACCCCTGGCCGGGGAACGTGCGGGAGTTGTCCCACGTCATCGAACGGGCGGTGCTGTGGAGCAAGGACACGGACCTCACGCCGGAGCACCTGTCGCTCACCGTGCCCGGCGGCTCGGTGGCTGGACGGCTCGGCGGCTCGGCAGGCAGCGCCGAGGCCCCTGGAACACCGGGGGGGGTGAGTGAGATCGAGCCGCCGAGTCGCCGAGCCGCCGAGCCGGCGGCCGGGGCCGCCGAGCCGGCCCTGACCCTCGAACAGATGGAACGCATGGCCCTGGAGGAGGCGCTCCGGGAAGCGGGAGGCAACCAGACCCGGGCAGCGCAGCGGCTCGGCATCTCCCGCGACACCCTCCGCTATCGCTTGAAGAAGCACGGGCTGAGTGGGTGAAATCACCCAACCGGGGCCCCTGACCCAGCCAGCCGCCGGAGCGTGGCATCGCCCAACTTTGCCTTAAGTCGATCTTGGTCAACGACTTCTGCCGCAGGCCCAGGGGCCGCCTGGTCCGGCACAGCCCCTGCATCCATGGCGGTGGCGTCAGGGATACCCATGCTCTGACTGGGTGATCCCACCCAAGTGGCCCCTACCTCCTCTCACTGGAGTCTTCGATGACCTGGACCAAGCCCGAAGCCGAAGTCGTCGCCGTGACCATGGAAGTCACCGCGTACGTCGCGACCCTGTAAGGCGCGACGCACCGAACGGGGCTCGCGAATCTCGCGGGCCCCGTTTGCGTTTTCATGGACGTCATCCTCCTCGGCACCGCGGCCGGCGGTGGCTTCCCGCAGTGGAATTGCTGGTGCCCCTCCTGCCGGGTGGCCCGCGCCGATCCGGCGCGGGCCCATCCCCGTACCCAGTCATCGGTGGCAATCTCAGCGGACGGGGCACGCTGGTTCCTCCTCAACGCCTCACCCGATGTCCGGGAGCAGCTCCTCCGCCTGGATGGCCGGCCGGGCGGCGCGGTGCGTCATGTACCGGTGGAGGGGATCGTCCCGACCGACGCCGAGCTGGACCACACCATGGGGATCGCGCTGCTGCGGGAGGGACGGCTGCTGCAGCTCTATGCCACGCGGGCAGTGCTCGAGGTGCTCAATCACGATTCACGGATCGTGCCGGTGACCTATGCCTTTGCGCGCGTGGCGCAGCACGAACTTGCCCTCGACACGCCGCGCATGCTGCAGTATCACGACGGCACTGACACCGGGCTGGTGCTGACCCCCTTCCTGGTGGCGGGGGACCCCCCGCGTTTCGCCCGGCGGGACCTGCCGGGACACACGGTGGGCGTCCTGGTGGAGGACCGGCGCAGCGGCGGAGTGCTGGCCTTCGTGCCCGGGTGTGGCGCGCTGGATGGCGCGCTCCTCGACCGGCTGGCGCGCGCCGACCTGCTGCTCTTCGACGGGACCTTCTGGACCGATGAGGAGATGATCGCCCTCGGCCTCTCGGAGCGCACCGCGCGGCAGATGGACCACCTGCCGGTGAGCGGAGCCGACGGCAGCCTCGAGCGGCTGCGCCGGCTCCCCTGCCGGGAGAAGCTCTACACCCACATCAACAACTCGAACCCGATGCTGATCGAGGACTCCCCCGAGCGTGCCGCTGTGGTCGCCGCCGGCCTGCGGGTCGGAGACGACGGCATGCGGTTCCGGATCTGAGCCGACCCGATGCCTTCCACCCTGCGCGCCTCCGAACTGGCCACTCCACCCCGGGCCCCACTGCCCGACCTGAGCCGCCCGCTGACCCCGGACGAACTCGAGGCGGCGCTCCGGAGCTTTCACGGGTCCTATTACGTGGAACACCCGTTTCACCGGCAGATGTACGAGGGCACCCTCACCCGGCGGCAGTTCCAGGGGTGGGTGGCCAACCGGCTGGCGTACCAGCGGGTGGTGCCGCGGAAGGACGGGGCAATCCTCTCCAACTGCCCGGACCCTGACGTCCGCCGGGAGTGGCTGCAGCGGATCGTGGATCACGACGGCGCCCGGCCCGGGGAGGGCGGCATCGAACTCTGGATCCGGCTGGGGGTCGCCCTGGGCGTCCCGCGGGAGGAGATGGAGGACGAGCGCCACGTGCTCCCCGCCGTCCGGACCATCTGCGAATCGTACGTCTGGTTCTGCAAGTCGAAGCCCTGGGTCCAGGCCTGCGCCAGCTCGCTCACGGAACTGTTCGCGCCCCGGATCCACCAGCAGCGCCTGGAGTCGTTCCCCCGGCACTACCCGTGGATTCCGCCGGAGGCGATGGACTACTTCAAGAGCCGTCTGGTCCAGGCGCCGCGGGACGTGAAGCACGGCCTGGCCATCGTCCAGCGGCACTGCACCACCGTCGAGAGCCAGCGGCTGGCCTTCGAGGCGCTGCAGTTCAAGCTGGAGATGCTCTGGTCCCTCATCGACGTGATTCATCATGCCTACCGCGACTGACGCCCGCCCGCGCCTCTGGCGCCTGGCCCGCATCGGGCACGACCGGGTGCGGAACCGGCCGGTGCTGCTGTATCCCGAAGGCGCCATGTTCCTGAACGAGACCGGGAAGGCGATCCTCGAGCTGTGCGACGGAACCCGCAGCGTCGGCCAGATCGCGCAGGAACTGGGAACCCGCTACCGGGTGGATGTGGGGGCCGATATCCGCGAGTACGTGGGACTCCTGGCGCACCGCGGCCTGCTGACGCCTCCCGACCTCGCCGAGCCACCGCGCAGCCGTGCCGCCGAGTCGCCGAGCCGCCCGCCCGTCGCCCCGGTCCTCGGCGAGCCCACCACGCTCCTCGCCGAACTCACCTATCGCTGCCCGCTGCACTGCCCCTACTGCTCCAACCCGCTCGAGATGTCCCGGGCCGAGGCGGAGCTGTCCACCGAGGACTGGAAACGGGTCTTCACCCAGGCCCGCGACCTCGGGGTACTCCAGCTCGGCCTCTCCGGCGGCGAACCGCTGGTGCGGAAGGACCTCGAGGAGCTGGTGGCCCACGCCCGCCAGGAGGGGCTCTACACCACTCTCGTCACCAGCGGCCTGGGCCTCACTCGACCGCGGGCGGAGCGCCTCAAGGCCGCGGGCATCGACCACATCCAGATCTCCTTCCAGGACACCGACCAGGCCAACGCCGACCGGATCGCCGGCATCAAGCTGGGCCGCCAGAAGCAGGAGGCGGCGGCGCTGGTGAAGGAGCTGGGGCTGGCCTTCTCGGTGAACGTGGTCCTGCATCGTGGCAACCTCGACCGGCTGGCGGAGATCATCGCCTTTGCGGCGGAGGCGGGGGCCGACCGGCTGGAGCTGGCCAATACCCAGTACTACGGCTGGGCGCTCAAGAACCGGGAGATGCTGATGCCGACCCGGGAGCAGGTGGAGCGGTCACGCGAGATCGCGGAGCGGGCGCTGGCCGAGTACCGCGGGCGGATGCAGATCATCTACGTCTTGCCGGACTACTACGAGAAGTATCCCAAGCCCTGCTACGGCGGCTGGGGCAATGTCTACATCCTGATGACGCCCGACGGGCGGGCGCTCCCCTGCCACGGCGCCACCCAGATTCCCGAGCTCGAGGTCGTGGACGTGCGGCGGCACGATCTTGCCTGGATCTGGCGCCAGTCCCCGATCTTCAACGCCTTCCGGGGCGACGGCTGGATGCAGGAGCCCTGCCGCAGCTGCCCGCGGAAGGGACAGGACTTCGGCGGCTGCCGCTGCCAGGCGTTCGCGCTCACCGGCGATGCCCGCGCCACCGACCCGGTCTGCAGCCTCTCACCGAAGCACGGGATCATCGAGGCGGCGCTCACCGAGACCACGGCGCCGTTGGAGTATGTGTATCGGGAGGTAGGGAGGTAGGTGGCAGGACGGCAGGACGGCAGGACGGCAGGACGG
>JANRJZ010000057.1:0-10192 GCA_033763675.1 Gemmatimonadota bacterium | reverse complement strand
CGATGGCAACGTCACCGCCCTCCTGACCCATCTCCTGAGTGAGCGCGAGATCAGCGCCGGGGACCTGGAACGGGTAAAGGCGATGCTGGAAGCGGCCCGCAGTGACAAGGAGAAGCCCCCCCATGCCCGCTGAACTCGAGGTCCTCGCCGGCAGCTGGCTGCTGACCTACGCCCTCCACAGCACCCTGCTGCTGGGCCTGGCCTGGCTGCTCACCCGGCGCCTGGTGGAATCGCCGGCGCGGCGGGAACAACTCTGGAAGGCGGCGCTGGTGGGCGGGCTGGTGACCGCCACGCTGCAGACCGCGCTCCCCTTCGAGCCGGTCAGTGGCGTCATGTCGCTGGCCCGCCGGGCCGGGGTGGCGTCGGTGCCGGTTCAGCCGGCGCCGGGGATGCCGGTCCAGGCCTGGACCGGCATCCGTCCCGAGGCGGTACCCGGGCGGGTTGCCTCCGCCGCGGGGCCCGTCCGGGAGCGCGAACCCGCGCCCGCGGTCCTGTCGACGGCGACGGAGCCGGCGGACCCCGTCAGCTCCACGCGGGGCCTGACCCTGGCCCTGATGGGCTGGGGGGTGATCGGGGGCGGGCTCTTCCTGCTCTTCCTGGCCCAGCGGCGGCGTGCGATGCGCGGGATCGGGCCCCGCCGGCCGGTTGTGGAGCCCAGGCTGTCGCAGCTGCTCTCGGACCTCCGCCGCCAGGCAGGCGTGCGCCGGCCGGTGCGGCTGACCCAGGCGGCGGGGCTCACCAGCCCGGTGGCCCTCGGCTGGAACGAGATTGTGCTGCCGGAGGCGGCCCTCACCGAGCTCGACGGGAGCCAGCAGAAGTGCCTGCTGGCCCATGAGCTGGCGCACCTGGTCCGGCGGGATCCCTTCTGGCTGGCCCTGGGCTGCAGCCTCGAGCGCCTGCTGTTCTTCCAGCCGCTCAATCGGCTGGCGCGCATCCGGCTGCAGGAGGCCGCCGAGTACCTCTGTGACGACTGGGCCGTGCACCGCACCGGCTCCGGGGTCTCCCTGGCCACCTGCCTGGTGAAGGTGGCGGAGTGGGTGACCACGCCGCCGCAGCCGGTGCCGCTGGCCGGCATGGCGGAACGCCGGTCCCAGCTCGTCCTTCGCATCCACCGTCTCATCGAGGGCCGTCCCATGCCCAGCACCCCCCGTTCACTCTGGTTCGCCGCCGGGCTGGTCTCCCTGGTGGGCATCACCGCCATCGCGGCGCCCAGCGTGACGGCGCACGCGCAGCAACCGGTGGCACAGGACACCGTCTCCACCGATACCGCCGACACGACCCGATCCAGCTTCCGCCGCATGCTGCGGGAGATGCGGTTGCTCGAGTGGCGGGCCCGGTCCGACGTGCGCCGGGCGGCGATCGCGCCCCGTCCCGCGCGCCCGCCGCGCACGCCCGAAGCCATGGCCTTCGCCGAGGCGCCTCCGGCTCCGATGCCGGCCCTGGCGCCGTGGCCCACGCCCGCGCCGGCGGTGGCGCCGATGGCCCGTGCCGACGCGATGCGCGACCTGGCGCGCGCCCGGGCTGACCTGTCCGCCGAACTGGCGGCCATGAGCGGGGATGTCTGGTCGGGCGAGAGGCGGCGGCAGCGGGATACCAGCAACATCGCCGTGCCGGCGCTGATCGGGGCGCTCAAGGACCCTGACGTCGAGGTGCGGCGCGCCGCGGCGCAGTCGCTGGCGAACCTGCAGGACCCGCGCGCCGTCCCGGCGCTCATCGCGGCCCTCGGCGATGCCGACACTGAAGTCCGGGGTGCGGCGGCCTCCGGGCTGGCGGCGCTGGAGGACCCGCGGGCGGTGCCGGCGCTGGTCGGCCTGCTCAAGGACAAGTCGCCCGAGGTGCGGTACCACGCCCTCGCGGCGCTGGCAAGCTTCCCGGACGGCGTCCCCGCCGACGCGATCCTCGCGGCGCTGGAGGACTCCAACGCGGAAATCCGGCACGCCGCGATGTCCCTCGCCGCCAGCCGGGTGAGTCACGATGAGGACGATACCACCCCGGCGGATCCCCGGTTCGTGGCAGCCTTCACCCGGCTGCTCAAGGACGGCTCCGAGGATGTCCGCCAGCAGGCGGTGAGTGGCCTGGGGGAAATGCGGCTGACCAGGGCGCCGGCGGAGCTGCTGGCCCTGGTCACGGACAAGAGCCAGGATGTGCGGCAGCAACTGGCCTACAGCCTCGGCCAGATCGGGGACCCGAAGGGAGTGCCGGCGCTCAAGACTCTGCTCGCCGACCCCAGCGGGGACGTGCGCGAGGCGGCGGTGCACGGCCTGAGCGAGATCCGCGACCAGAGCGCGCTGGAGGCGCTGGTCGGGGCCCTCCGGTCGAATGACGCGACGGTGCGGCGGACCGCCGCGATGGTGCTGGGCCAGCGGGGCGAGGACTGAGATGAGCGCCCTCCTTGCCACCCTCATGGCCGGGGCGCTGCTGCAGGTGGCCCCGGCTCCCCCGACGCCACCGCGCGCGCCGCGGATGGCGCTCGCTGCCCTGGCCCCGACGCAGCCCGCCAGACTCCGGATGCCCCATGTCCGGATCCCGCGACTGGCTCGGCTCCGGGCCGTCAATTCCCGACCCGGACCCGATTCCGCGCAGGTCGTGGCCCTGCTGGCGCATCTGGCCGCCGCCGATGCGGCGGTCTGCGAACTCGCCGTGGACATGCTGGGCAATGGGTGGTGGGGCTCCCGCTGGGGTGAGCTGGGCGCCCTGCGGGACGCCCGGACCCCCGCAGTGGAACTCCGCCTGCGCTACAGCGGCGCGGTGACTGACCGGCGGGCCCTGCCGGTGCTCGAGGCGGCGCTGGGCCGCCAGGAGTCGTGCGTGCGGCGCGCCGCCGCCCGCATGCTCGGCGGAAGCACCCTGCCGGAGGCGGCGGGCGCCCTGCGCCGGGCGCTGACCCACCGGGACGGCATCGTCCGGGAGGCGGCCCTGCTCGGGCTTGGCATCTCGGAGGATCCCGGCTCGTTCGCCGCGGTGCTGCAGGCCGTCGCCGACCGCGATCCCGAGGTGGTGCGGATGGCGGCGTGGGCCCTCGGGGAATACGAGGACCCGCGGGCCCTGACTCCACTGATCCGGCTGCTGGAACGAAGTGAGTCGGGGATCCGCCGCGCGGCGGTGTACGCCCTCGGCGCCATCGAGGACACCCGGGCCACCCGGCCCCTGATTCCGATGCTCAAGGACCGGGACGAAGGAGTCCGGCTCGAGGCGGTCTCCGCCCTGGGTGATATCGAGGACCCGGCCGCGACGGCCCCCCTGGTCGACCTGCTGCGCGACCCCGCGCCGGATGTTCGCGAGGCCGCCGCCCACGCCCTCGGCTCCATCGAGGATGCGGCCGCAGTACCGGGGCTGATCCGGGCGCTGGAGGACCGGATTCCGGCCGTGCGCGCGGCGGCGGCGTCCGCGCTCGGCTCCATCGAGGACAACGCGGCGGCCCCCGCCCTCGGGAAGGCGCTCTCCGACCCGGTGGCCGAGGTGCGGCGGGAGGCGGTCAGTGCGCTGGGCTCGCTGGACGACCTCGAACGCGCGCCCGAGGGGCTCTTCGGCCTGCTGAAAGATGCCGATCCGGAATTGCGCCAGCTCACCGCCGAGACCCTGGGCTCGATCGGCGATCCGCGGGCGGTCCCGGCGCTCGGGGGCGCGCTGGAGGACCAGGATGTGGACGTGCGCCGCAGCGTCGTGGGTGCCCTCGGGTCGATCGAGAGCGCGGCGGTCGCGCCGCTGCTGGTGCGGGCCCTAAAGGACGAGGACGGCGAGGTGCGGCGGCTGGCCGCGGAGGGGCTGGGGCAGGACCACTAGGCGGGGAACCGGCTGGTTGGGGTCGGGGTATGGCCAACGGCGCCCGGGGGCGGTGCGTAACTCACCGTGTCCGGGCGCCGTATGATGCTGGCGTCCATCAGGCCCTTTTCCCGACCGGAGCACCCATGCTGTCCCTTGTTACCACCCTGGCCCTGCTCATTGCCCCGCCCGCGGTGTCCTCCCCCCCCGCATTCGCGGCGTCTGATACGACCGGCCCGACCTGGCAGATCGACGTCACCCATTCCGAGCTGCTGTTCCGCGTCCGTCACCTGGTGAGCCGGGTCACCGGCACCTTCACCGACTGGGACGGGGTGATCACCGGAGACCCTGCCGACTGGTCCCGGGGCGCGGTGACGGTGCGGATCCGCACCAAGAGCATCACCACCAACCATCAGCGGCGGGACACGCACCTCCGGTCCGATGACTTCTTCGCCACCGACTCGTTTCCCGAAATGACCTTCGTGAGTACCGGCGTCTCGTTCAGGGGCGACAGCGTCACCCTGAACGGCAATCTCTCGATCCGCGGCCGGACCCGGCCCGTGGTGCTGACGGGGAGCTACCTGGGAATCACCCCGGGGAGGGAGGGTCGCGACCGGATCGGGTTCGAGGTGGCCACGAAGATCAACCGGCTGGACTACGGCCTGACGTGGAACCGTGCCGCGTAGGGAGGCGGGGTGGTACTCGGCGACGAGGTGACGATCAACATCACGGTGGCGGCGGTGAAGGTGGTGCCGGGTGCCCCCGCGCCCGCCGCCCCGCCCCCGCCGCCGCCGAGCAACTAGCAGCCCGGCGACGCCCAGGAGGTGCTGGTGCCGGTGCCGTTATCGCGGCTGCTGAAGTAAGTGCAGCCGTTGTCGTCGCCGGCGATGAAATTGTTCCCCTGGTTGGCGTAGACCGACCAGGCCTGGCCCGGCCGCATCCCCCGCTGGCGGGCCAGGACCCAGAGATTGCCCAGCGCCGGCCCTCCCTCCGCGCCGAAGCTGCCTTGCGCATCCACCCACCACCGTCCCTGGTAGACGGGGGTGATGCGCAGCAGGGCGGAGACATCCGCCTCCGGCAGCTCACGCCCATTGATGAAAACGCCGCTCGTCCCCCGTGAGGCGTCCGCGGGGAGCGGCCCACCCAGGTCCAGGCCGGCGAGGATCCAGCCCGCGGTGGGCCCGCCATCCATACCCCAGGCGCCGGAGCGGCGATCGTACCAGTAACGCCCATCCTGCACCCGCACCGACCAGCGCGACTCGAACCCAGACACCTGCTGAGCGGTGAGCCGGACCCGGTTGACGACCACGTTCCGTTCCTGCGCCGCGAGCGGCGCCACGGCAAGGACCAGCAGGGCCAGCACAACGGTGGGTGCGCGCATGGACGGGACGCCTCTCGCTCGGGGTCGGGGTTTCAGGTAAGATACGCCCCGACCATGACCAAGCTCTCATTGAAGCCCCTGGTATCCACCGCCTGGCTGGGCGAGCGCCTCGGCGCGCCGGGACTGGTGTTGCTCGATGCCTCCTGGTACCTCCCCACGGCGGGCCGCGACGCCAGGGCGGAATTCCAGGCGGCGCACCTTCCGGGGGCCCGGTGGTTCGACCTGGACGCCGCGAGTGATCACACCTCCCAGCTGCCGCACATGCTGCCCCCGCCGGCGGAGTTCGCGGCCTACGTTGCGGGGCTCGGGGTGTCCCACGACAGCACGGTCGTGGTGTATGACGGCTCCGGCAACAACCTGACCGCCGCCAGAGTGTGGTGGATGTTCCGCCTGTTCGGTCACGAGCAGGTTGCGGTGCTTGACGGTGGCCTGGGCAAGTGGCGGGCGGAGGGCCGCCCGCTCGAGCACGGTCCGGTGCGGACCGTGCCGGGGCGGTTCACGGCCCGGTGCGAGGATCCGCCGGTGCGCACCATGGCCCAGGTCGAGGTGGCGCTTGCCCGGGAGACAGCGCAGGTCGTGGACCTTCGTGCCGCCGGCCGGTTCGAGGGCCGGGAGCCGGAACCCCGGCCCGGCCTGCCGAGCGGCCACATGAAGGGCGCCATCAACCTTCCGTTCAGCGACCTGGTGGCCGCGGACGGCACGGGGCTGCCGCTCGACGTGCTGCGGGCGCGGATCCGGCAGGCCGGCATCGCGCTCGACCGGCCGATCATCGCCACCTGCGGCTCGGGCACCAGCGCCTGCAATCTGGTGCTGGCCTTGGCCCGCCTGGGCGAGGGAGAGGTCGCCGTCTACGACGGGTCCTGGACCGAGTGGGCCGGCACCGGGCGCCCGATCGCGCGGTCCGGGGAGCACCCGTGAGCGGCGCGCCCTGGCTGCACAAGAAGTGGGCGTCGGGGACGCTGCAGGACGCCAATCGCCACGCCGGCTGCCTGCTGCTCGCCGTGGCGCTGTTCTGGAACGGGATTGCCTGGGCCGTCGCGATGCCGACGGTGCTGGACCCGGGCGCAGGCGGTGCCCGGCTCATGGTTCTGCTCTTTCCACTTGTGGGCATAGGGCTCGCGGCGGCGGCGGTGCACGCCATCCTCCGGCGCCGGCGCTACGGGAGGGCCACGTTCGCGCTGGCGACCCTGCCCGGGGTGATCGGCCGGGCCATCGCGGGCCAGATCCTGGTCGAGCGCGGTCTCGAGGCGGAGAGTGACGTGCTGCTCACGCTCAAGTGCGTGCGCAAGGTGGTGACGGGTTCGGGGAAGCAGCGGAAGACGACCGAGACCAAGCTGTGGGAAGCCACGCAGCAGCTCCCGGGCACCGTGGCGGACCGGGGGGTGATCCGGATTCCCGTCGCCTTCGCCATCCCGCCCCAGGCGGAGCCGACCGACGAGCGGAACGCACGCGACATGATCCACTGGTCCCTCGAGGCCCGCTCCGCCCGGGAGGGGGTGGACTTCTACGCCAAGTTCGAGGTGCCGGTCTTCCGCACCGCCGAAAGCGCGACGCCCCTCACCGAGGAGGAGCGCCGCCGGCTCGGCACCTGACGGTTACCGCCCGGCGGCAAGCGAGGGAACGCCGGCCGCGGCGGGGCGTTCCGCGATGCTCAGCCGGTATCCCGCCGCGATGCACACCAGCCCGACGAACTCCGTCACGTACAGCACCTCCACATGGCCCAGGCGGGTAAAGGTGCCGCCGATCCCCGGGAGCAGCGCGCCCACCGCGATGAACGCATTCGCCAGCGCGCGATGGTGGGTCTCCACCCGCCGGGCGTACCGGAGCCCTGAGACGACCGCGCCCCCCACCAGGAAGATCAGTGCGTAGGTGTTGATGAACGGGCTGATGTACCGCACCCAGGGCCAGCCCAGCACCCGGCCCGACAGCCGATATGGCTCCACCGCGCCGTAGTTGATCGGCGACAGCCAGACCAGCGCCGCCCCCAGCACCACTGCCGCTACCAGGGCCACGCTCAGCCGGTTTGCGATGCGCCGGGAGAGCAGCAGGTAGACGGTGCCCTGCGCCAGCGGGGCCCCGCCCAGCAGCGCCCCCGTGATGTACCAGAGCCGGAAGACCGGCTCATGCCACCCGAGGAGCGTCGTGGCCGATTCGGTGATGGTGCCAGCCGCGTAGGTGAGCATGCCGATGCCCCACCAGAGGTGATGCATTCCCCCTTTGAGCCGGTAGCGGCGGAAGATCACCACCGCGAAGGCGAGGGAGAGGACCGTGGTGAGGATCGGGATGTAGTGGACCGGCGTGGGGGTCATGCCGCGCTCCCTGGTGCGGGGGCGGCGGGGGGCATCCCCGCCGGCCCCTCATGGGCTAACTAGAAGTCCACCCGGTATCCCGCCGTGACCGTCCGGCCCGGGGCCGGGCGGAAGAAGCTGGTGTTCGAGGCCTCGCTGTACAGCCGGTTGGCCAGGTTGGCGAGGGTGACGCTCACCGAGTGGCTGGTGACGCCGGCCCGGAAGAGCCTGGCGCCGGCGCGCAGGTCCTGCACCACGTAGCGCGGAGTGGGACTCCCGACCGGTGAGCTGATGGAGATGTCCTTCTGTTCCCCGTAGTAGCGGGCGTCATAGCTGGCCCAGAACCGCCCATCGGCGTGGTCGTAGCGCAGCGACCCGCCCACCCGGGTGCCGTAGGTCTGGCCCACCGGGTTGCTCGGATCCTTCGCATCCTTGGCGTCGAATACCGTGAGGTTCGCCGCGGCGGAGAAGCCCGCGACCAGCCGCGCCTGTCCCGCTACCTCGAGGCCCAGGTAGCGCAGCTTGTTCACGTTCACGTTCCGGTACTCCGGCAGCCCCTGCACGGTATCGCCGGTGGGCGCGATCGCGATGCCGTCGGTGATCTCGTTGCGGAAGCCGAACACCTCGAGTTGCAGCCGGTTGCCCCGCACCCGGAACCCGAGGTCCATGTTGAAGCTGGTTTCCGGCTTCAGGTCCGGCGTCTGTCGCTGGTAGCCGCTGCCCTCGGGGGTGGGGCCGGTGAAGAACCGCTCCACCAGGTTGGGGGAGCGAAAGCCGCGCCCCACCGTGCCGATGAGCGACAGCTGCTCGGTCAGGGCATAGCTGGTGTTGAGGCTCCCGACCAGGGTGGAGTTGTTGCTGGTGACGTTCGGGGTGGTGATCCCCGGCGTGGCGCGGGTGGCGGCGCGGATGTTCTGGCCCCGGACCCCGGCGATGACGGTGAGCCGCGGCAACAGCCCGAATTCCATCTGGGCAAAGGCGCCCAGGCTCCGGAAGCTCGCGTTCGGGATCTGCGGCGTGGTGCTGACCTCCGGCGTGGGGGGACCGAAGCCCACCACGAGGTTAGTCAGGGTGTCGGTGTTGGTGGAGCCGTCCCGGAAGCCGTCCACGCCGTAGGTCAGCAGGTGGCGGGTGCCCACCGCCTTGGCGGCCTCCACGCGGAACCCCACGGTGTTCAGGTCGGTGAAGTTGCGGGTGGTGCTGACCAGGCCCGCGCCGGGCGGCAGGCCGGGGCCGACGAAGGGAATGAAGATGTCGAGGTTGAGGTGGCGCTGGTTGCTCTGGTAGTAGCCGGTGACGTCCACCCGGTCCGCGACCGGCAACGAGATCCCGCGGGCGGTGTAGCCCACCGAGACCTTGTCCACGTCCTGGTCGGGATAGGTGATGTCGATGACCGGCGCGTCCGGGGTGCCGAGGGCGGCGTTATCCACGTAGCCGAAGCCGGTGGTGTCGGCGCTGTACCGCTCGGAACGCACCGACAGGTTCTGGTTCTCGGCCAGGCCATACCCGAGCTGGAAGGCGTAGTTCTGATCCTCCGCCCGGGTGCCGTGCACCCGGACCCCGCTCTTGAGCGTCAGGTCACCGAAGGTGTCCGGCGGCGCGATGTAGGAGCCGGCGTCGCGATAGGAACCGAAGGCGAGGAAGTTGAACCGGCCGGCGCTGCCCGCGACCACGCCGTAGGGACGCTGCTGGCCCCCGACGCCGGAGAACCGGTAGCCCGCGCTGCCATGCACGCTGGTGCCCACCAGCGAGCGGGGCGGCTGGCGGGTGATGAGATTCACCGCCCCGCCGATGGCGTCCGTCCCATAGAGCACCGAGGCGGGGCCGCGCACCACCTCGACCTTGCCCAGCGCCTCCGGCGCGACGATCGAGGGAATCTCCCCGAAGTCCTGCTGCCGGCGGGAGTTGTTCATGCGGATGCCGTCCTCGAGCAGCAGGATCCGCTGGCCCAGCTGGCCCCGGATCACCGGCCGCGCCTGGCTGGGGCCGACGCCGTTGACGTCGAGCCCCGGCAGGTCGAGGAAGAGGTCGGTCACGTTCCCCGGCTGGCGGCGGGCGAGCCCGGTCGAGTCCACGACGCTCACCGGCGCCGGCGTGCGGAACACCTCGCGCAGGTCGCGGGTGGCGGTGACGGTCATCGCGGGCAGCTCGATGATCGAGTCCCGCTTGGCCCGCGGCGGCGCAGCCTGGGCGGTGAGGGAGGTGGTGAGCATCGCGAGGACCAGGACAACAGGGGTGGCGCGCATGAGAGGTTCCGGCCGCAGGGTTTGGGAGTCCGCATCCACTTGAGTGCTGGGCAACGGTAGCAAGCGGCAGGATGAGCGGAAATTCGTGAAGCTGCGGGGGGACCGTCCGTACAACTACGGGGGGGGGCGCGCACGGCGCCGCTGGCACGCGCGAGGGCCTAAGTCGTGGCGGGGCTGGCGTTCCGGGGCAGGTGGTGGATGTGAGGCAGGCGGCGGAGGTGTGCGGGAAATGAAGGACGATTCACGCGCGGCTTAGTCTTCCTCCACCAATCCCGCCTCCACCGCGAAGCGGGTGAGGCCCGCGACGGTCTTGATGTCGAGTTTCCGGGCGAGGTTTTCCCGGTAGGTCTCGACGGTCCGGGGAGAGAGGCCGAGGCGCGCGGCGATTGCGCGGCTGGTCTCGCCGGCCGCGATGCCGCCGAGGACCTCGCGTTCCCGCGGCGTGAGCCGGGCCAGGCGGGTGCCGGCGTCGTCGGCGGGCGGATCGCCGCGGAGCGCGGCGCTCAGGTGCCGCG
>JANRJZ010000056.1:0-31204 GCA_033763675.1 Gemmatimonadota bacterium | reverse complement strand
CGCCGGTGGCGTCGAGGACCAGCTTGCTGCCCACGTGCATCACGTAGGATGTGTAGTCGAGCGTATCCAGGGCGCCGATCGGGAGCAGCAGCATCCGGTCGGCCGGCTCGAAGCGATACCAGAGTTCACGCAGGAGGGCGCTGAAGCTCCGGACCGGGACATCCTCCCGGACCATCACCGCCACCTTGGTGAGGGCCAACTGGCCGGTCCCGAGCAGCGCCAGCGCGGTCTTGAGGACTTCCTTGGGGTGCCGCTCCTTCACCGCCACGCCGAGGAGGTTGTGAAAGCTGGCGGCATCATAGGCGTAGAGGTCCACGACATTCGGGTTCACCAGGCGGATCAGCGGGCCGACCATCTCTCCCACCGCGATCCCGAGGAACTTGTCCTCCTGGGGCGGCTTGCCGACGATCGTGGCGGGGTAGATCGCGTCCCGGCGCCGGGTGACCCGCTGCACGTGAAAGACGGGAAACTCGGCGGCCTCGGAGTAGTGGCCGTAGTGGTCCCCGAAGGGACCCTCCATCCGCCGCTCGTGCGGGGCCACGTAGCCCTCGAGGATGATCTCGGCGGTGGCCGGCACCAGCAGGTCCCCCGCGATGGTCCGCACCACCTCGGTGCTGGCGTCGCGGAAGAACCCCGCGAAGGAGAGCTCGTCGAAGTCCTCCGGGAGCGGGAGGATCGAGGCCATCATGGTCAGGGGATCACCCCCCAGCACCACCGCGGCCGGGAGCGGGCGGTTGAGCCGCTCCGCCTCGAAGTGGTGTGCCCGGCCGCCCTTGAGGCTCTGCCAGTGCATGCCGGTCTGGTCCGGTCCGAAGACCTGGAGGCGATACAGCCCGAAGTTGCGCCGGCCGGTGAGGGGATCGGCGGTGAGGGTCGGGCCCCAGGTGATGAAGGGCCCGCCGTCCCGCGGCCAGCTCACCACGTGCGGGAAGCGCCCGAGATCGGGGGCCTCCACCACCTCCTGGACCGGCGCCCGGCGGACCTCCCGGGTGCGGAGGTGACGCCCGCGGGCCAGGAACCCGCGCGAGGCCCAGAAGGCGCCGAGCGAGGGCGGGTTGAGGCGCTGGATGGCCTCGACCAGTTCGAGCCCGATCTCCCGCGGATCCCGCCCCAGCGCGAGCTCCACCCGTCGGGTGGCGCCGAAGAGGTTCATCGCCAGGGGGAATGGGGACTCCCCCGGCCGCTCGAAGAGGAGCGCCGGACCGTCCTCGCGGATGACCCGCTGGACCAGCTCGGAGACCTCCAGCACGGGATCCACCGGCACCGTGACGCGGCGCAGGTCCCCCCGCCGCTCGAGGGCGGCGAGGAAGGCGCGGAGGTCGGGAAGGCGGGGCGGGCGGGGCGTAACGGCGGGGGGACTCAGGGCTTCGCGGCCGGGGCCGCCGGACGGAGCTGTGCCGCCCGGGCGGTCAGGGCCTCGAGCGCGAGCGGATGCAGCCCCTCGCCCCGGTGCTGGTCCAGGTGGGCGTACATCGCGATCCGCATCCGCGGCTCCCAGAACCGGCGCAGGTGCGTGGCCACGCCGTCCAGCGCCTCGGCGTGGTTGGGGAAGGCGGCGTAATACTGCGCGATCTGGTTCGCCATCTGCACCAGGTGCTCGGTGTTCATGCCTGGGCCTCGGCCCCCGCCTGGTTGAGCAGCGCCAGCTGTTCCTCGGTGAACTTGCGGAAGCGGCTCTGCCATTCCGAGGCGCCGAAGACGGGCATCACCTGCACCGCCGTCACCTTGTACTCGGGGCAGTTGGTGGCCCAGTCCGAGTTCTCGGTGGTAATGACGTTGGCGCCGGACTCCGGGTGGTGGAAGGTGGTGTACACCACGCCCGGCTGCACCCGCTCGGTGATGCGCGCCCGGAGGGTGGTCTCGCCGGCGCGGCTCACGATTCCCACCCAGTCGCCTTCCTTGATCCCCCGCTCCTCGGCGTCGTGCGGGTGGATCTCCAGCCGGTCCTCGTCGTGCCACTGCACGTTCTCGGTGCGGCGGGTCTGGGCGCCGACGTTGTACTGCGAGAGGATTCGCCCGGTGGTGAGGATCAGCGGGTACCGCTGGTTGACCCGCTCCTCGGTGGCCACGTACTGGGTGAGCATGAACCGGCCCTTGCCGCGCACGAAGGTCTGCTCGTGCATGACCGGGGTGCCGTCCGGGTGCTCGGCGTTGCAGGGCCACTGGATGCTGCCCAGCTCATCAATCCGGTCGTAGCTCACGCCGGTAAAGGTCGGCGTGAGCCGGGCGATCTCATCCATGATCTCGGAGGGATGGCTGTAGGCCATCGGGTAGCCGAGGGCGTTCGCGAGGTCCACCGTGATCTCCCAGTCGGCCTTGCCGCCCAGCGGGGCCATCACCTTCCGGACCCGGGAGATGCGGCGCTCGGCGTTGGTGAAGGTGCCGTCCTTCTCGAGGAAGGAGGAGCCGGGGAGGAAGACATGGGCGAACTTCGCGGTCTCGTTCAGGAACAGGTCCTGCACCACGATGCACTCCATGGCCTCGAGCGCCGCGGTGACGTGCTGGGTATTGGGGTCGGACTGCGCGATGTCCTCGCCCTCGAGGTAGAGCCCCTTGAAGCTCCCCTCCAGGGCGGCGTCGAACATGTTGGGGATGCGGAGGCCGGGTTCGGACTCGAGGGTGACGCCCCAGCTCCCCTCGAACAGCGCCCGGGTGCTGTCCTCCAGCACGTGCCGGTAGCCCGGCAGCTCGTGCGGGAACGAGCCCATGTCGCAGGAGCCCTGCACGTTGTTCTGGCCGCGGAGCGGGTTCACCCCCACGCCTTCGCGCCCGATGTTGCCGGTGGCCATGGCCAGGTTGGCGATGCCCATGACCATGGTGGAGCCCTGGCTGTGCTCGGTGACGCCGAGGCCGTAGTAGATGGCGCCGTTGCCGCCGGTGGCGTAGAGCCGGGCCGCGCCGCGAATCTCGGCGGCCGGCACGCCGGTCACGCTTTCGAGGGCCTCGGGGGAGTTCTCCGCCCGGGCCACGAACTCCCGCCACTGGCGGAAGCTCTCCACGTCACAGCGCTCCGCCACGAACTGTTCCGCCACCAGGCCCTCGGTGACGATCACGTGGGCCAGCGAGTTGATCAGGGCCACGTTGGTGCCGGGGCGCAGCTTGAGGTGGTAGGACGCCTCCACGTGGGGCGAGCGGACCAGGTCGATCTGGCGCGGGTCGGCCACGATGAGCTTCGCTCCCTCCCGCAGCCGGCGCTTCATCTGCGAGGCGAAGACCGGGTGGCCGTCGGTCGGGTTGGCGCCGATGACGAACATCACGTCGGTGTGGCGGACGGAATCGAAGTCCTGGGTGCCGGCCGACTCGCCCAGGGTCTGCTTGAGCCCGTAGCCGGTGGGGGAATGGCAGACCCGGGCGCAGGTGTCGATGTTGTTGTTGCCGAACGCGGTCCGCACCAGCTTCTGCATCAGGTAGGTCTCTTCGTTGGTGCAGCGGGACGAGGAGATGGCGCCCACCGAGCTCCGGCCGTAGGTCGCCTGCAGCCGCTTGAACTCCGCCGCGGCGTACCCGATCGCCTCCTCCCAGGAGACTTCCTTCCAGGGGTCGGTGATCTTCTTCCGGATCATCGGCTTGGTGATGCGGTCGGGATGGGTGGCGTAGCCCCAGGCGAAGCGGCCCTTCACGCAGGAGTGCCCGTGGTTGGCCTTGCCGTCCTTGTACGGCGTCATCCGCACGACTTCCGCGCCGCGCAGTTCCGCCGTGAAGGCGCAGCCCACGCCGCAGTAGGCGCAGGTGGTCACGACTTCCCGCTCCGGCGTGCCCGCCTCGATGACGCTGGTCTCCATCAGCGTGGCCGTGGGACAGGCCTGGACGCAGGCGCCGCAGGAGACGCACTCCGACTCCATGAAGGGCTGCATCTGGCCGGGCGCCACCTTGGAATCGAACCCGCGGCCGTCGATGGTCAGGGCGTAGGTGCCCTGCACCTCCTCACAGGCCCGGACGCAGCGGGAGCAGACGATGCACTTGCTGGGGTCGAACGTGAAGTACGGGTTGGAGGTGTCCTTCTCCGCCTTGAGATGGCTGGCGCCGTCGAAGCCGTACCGGACCTCGCGCAGCCCCACGGCGCCGGCCATGTCCTGCAGTTCGCAATCGCCGTTGGCGGAGCAGGTCAGGCAGTCGAGCGGGTGATCGGAGATGTAGAGCTCCATCACCCCGCGGCGCAGCTGGGCCAGCTTGCTGTTCTGGGTGACCACCTGGAGGCCCTGTTCCGCCGCGGTGGTGCAGGAGGCGGGGAAGCCCTTCCGGCCGTCGACCTGCACCAGGCAGAGGCGGCAGGACCCGAAGGCCTTGAGGCTGTCGGTGGCACACAGCCTGGGGACCGTGATGCCGGCCGTCTGGGCCGCCCGCATGATGGACGTCCCCGCGGGGACCGTCACCGGGATGCCGTCGATGGTCAGCGTGACCAGCGTCGTGCTGTCGGAGGCGGAGGTGCCGTAATCGAGCTCATGGATGGCGGTCATCGCGATCGGCTCCGTGGGTCAGCGGGCCGCCGCGGCGAGAGGCGCCGCGGGCAGGCCGAAGTCTTCGGGGAAGTGGTTGAGCGCGCTCAGCACGGGGAAGGGCGTCATCCCCCCGAGGGCGCAGAGCGATCCGGCAAGCATCGTGTCGCACAGGTCGCGGACCAGGGCGAGGTTCGCCTCCCGGTCCTCGTCGGCGATGATGCGGTCCAGCACCTCGACGCCGCGGATCGAGCCGATGCGGCAGGGGGTGCACTTGCCGCACGATTCGATGGCGCAGAATTCCATGGCCCAGCGCGCCTGGCGGGCCATGTCCACGGTGTCGTCGAACACCACGAGGCCGCCGTGGCCCACCATCGCGTTGATGGCGATGAACGCCTCGTAGTCGAGCGGCGTGTCGAACTGGGACTCGGGCAGGTACGCGCCCAGCGGCCCGCCGATCTGGACCGCCCGGACGGGGCGCCCCGACCGGGTGCCCCCGCCGTAGTCATACAGCAGCTCGCGCACCGTCACGCCGAAGGCCTTCTCCACCAGGCCGCCGTGCTTGATGTTGCCGGCCAGCTGGATGGGCAGGGTGCCCCGGGAGCGGCCCATGCCGTAATCCCGGTAGTACGCCGCGCCGCGGTCCAGGATGATCGGCACCGAGGCGAGCGAGATGACGTTGTTGACCACCGTGGGCTTGCCGAACAGCCCCTCGATGGCGGGGAGCGGCGGCTTGTAGCGCACCATGCCGCGGCGCCCCTCGAGGCTCTCCAGCAGCGCGGTCTCCTCGCCGCAGATGTAGGCCCCGGCCCCCACCCGCACCTCGAGGTCGAAGCGGCGCCGGTCGCCCAGCACGCTGGCCCCGAGGTAGCCGCCGGCGTAGGCCGCCTGGATCGCCTCCGTGAGCGCGGCGACGGCATGCGGGTACTCGGAGCGGACGAAGATGTATCCGGCGGTGGCGCCGACGGCGAGACCCGCGATGATCATCCCCTCCACCAGCACCAGCGGATCCCCCTCCATGATCATCCGGTCGGAGAAGGTGCCCGAGTCTCCCTCGTCAGCGTTGCAGACGATGTACTTCTGGTCCGCGGCGGTGCCAAGCACCGTCTTCCACTTGATGCCGGTCGGGAAGGCCGCCCCGCCCCGGCCCCGCAGGCCGGACTGGGTCACCGCGTCGACGATCGCCGCCGGCGCCATGGCCAGGGCGTTTCGCAGGCCGCGAAACCCGCCGTGCCGCTCGTAATCGGGGATCGAGACCGGGTCGATGATGCCGACGCGCGCGGTGGTGAGCCGTTCCTGCTTCGCCAGGTAGGGGAGCTGCTCCGTCGGCCCGTGGCCCAGCCGGTGCGCCTTGCCCGCCAGGAACCCCGCGTCGAACAGGCCGGGCACTTCGCCCGGCTGCACCGGGCCGTAGGCGACGCGGCCGGCGGGCGTCTCGACCTCCACCATCGGCTCCAGCCAGTAGAGCCCCCGCGAGCCGTTCCGGACCAGCGTCACCGGCTGGTTGCGGACCGCGGCCTCGGCGGCGATCGCCCGGGCCACCGCTTCCGCGCCCATGGAGAGCGCGCCCGAATCCCGCGGCACGAAGACCCGGGTCATGCGGGCCTCCGGAGCCCGGCCAGCAGCCCGTCGAGCTTCTCGGGCGTGGCGCGGCCGACGACGTCGCCGTCCACCATCAGGGCGGGGGAGAGGGCGCAGTTGCCCAGGCAGTAGACCGGCTCCAGGGTCACCGCGCCATCGGCGCTGGTGCCGTGCAGCTCCACCCCCAGGCGCTGCTTCGCGTGCGCCAGCAGGTGGTCGCAGCCCACCGCCTGGCACGACTCGGCCAGGCAGACCTTGAGCACATGCCGCCCCGCCGGGTGGTCACGGAAGTCGTGGTAGAAGGTCACCACGCCGTGCACCTCGGCGCGCGAGAGGTTCAGGGCGTCGGCGATCACCGGCACCGCCTCCGGCGGGACGTAGCCAACGCGATGCTGGATGTCGTGCAGGATCGGGAGCAGCGCGCCGGGGCGGGCCTTGTGGGCGTCGAGGGCGCTCTGTACGGCGGGCGTCCAGGGAGCGGTGGCGGTCTCAGGCGGCATGAATCCCGGTGCGATCGGTCAGGGTGGCGAGATGGGCGAGCACGAACTGCGCGACGTCCCGGGGCTGATTCAGGTCCAGCCGCCACGCCGGAGGGGGGACGTCCAGCGGGGCGTCGGTTGCCACCGCCAGCACCAGCGGATCGCCAGGCCAGCACTTGGGCGGCTCGCCATGCGCCGGGCGGTGGACTTCGATCTTGGGACACGCCTCCCCGGCGAAGCCTTCGGCCAGCACCAGGTCCACGCTCCGGGGGTCGAATTGGGCGAGCAACTCCCGGAACGGGGGCTCCTCGTGTGTCCCGTCCAGCTCCGTCATGAGCACCCAGCGGGAGCGCGAGGCCACCAGCACCTGCGCGGCACCCGCCTCCCGCGCCCGGAAGCTGTCCTTGCCGGGCCGGTCCATGTCGAAGCCATGCCTCGCATGCTTGAGCACGGCGGCCCGCACCCCGGCGGCGCGCAGCAGGGGAACGAGCGCCACGATCAGTGTGGTCTTGCCACTGCCGCTGGCCCCGACAAGACCGATGACGGGGAGCGGGAAGCGCGGCGCATGCAGGGGCAATTCAGGAACCAACGGACCTCCTCGCTCCGGGCTGGACGGTCGCGGTATCTCTCGACCGTCGGCGGAGTTGGATGAAAGCTCGATGCGGCGCGGGAAACTCGCAAATCGAAAGGACCGATGGCGCCATCGGGCATTGCAATCACGGGCCCGGTTCCCGGCCAGCCGCCGTCCGCTCCTATATTCACCCAATCCCTCGCCTCCCGCCACCGGAGGAACCGTCCGTGACCGCCGATCTCGACCAGATGCAGCACCCCCTTGGCATGCGACGGCTGGGCTACGCCGGGCTCACCCTGGCCCAACCTGCGTTCGTCTGGGGGCCGGAGGGGGCTGCCTCCGCGGAGGAACAGGTGGCGGAGGAGGTCCCGGTCGCGCTCATCTACAATGGGACTCCCCATGTGGTCATGATGGCCTCGCCGGCCGACTTCGAGGACTTCGCCGTCGGATTCAGCCTGACCGAGGAGCTGGTGGCCAGCCCCGACGAGATCCGCAGTATCGAGGTGGAACGCTACAGCCTCGGCGTGGAGATCAAGCTGACGGTGACCCCCGAGCGCGCCGAGGCCATCGCCAGCCGGACCCGGTCCCTCACCGGCCGTACCGGCTGCGGCATCTGTGGTTCCGCCACGATCGAGGGGGTCCTCAAGCAGCTCCATCCGGTGCCTCCCGGGCCGCCCATCAGCCCGGCGGCGGTGCAGCGGGCCCTCGGCGAGCTGGCCGCCCGGCAGCCGCTCAACCGGCAGACCGGGACGGTGCATGCGGCGGGGTACGCCCGCCTCGATGGCGCGCTGGAGCTGGTGCGGGAGGATGTGGGCCGCCACAACGCGCTCGACAAGCTGGTGGGCGCTGTCCGCCGATCGGGCGGGGCGGTGGTACCCGGCTTCATCGTGGTGACGAGCCGCGCCAGCTTCGAAATGGTGCAGAAGGCGACGGTGCTGGGGGTGCCGCTGCTCGCGGCCATCTCGGGCCCGACGGGGCTCGCGGTCCGGGTGGCGGAGCAGACCGGACTCACCCTGGTGGGCTTTGCCCGGGGGCAGCGCCTCACCAGCTATACCCATCCCGGCCGGCTGCGGCCGGAGGGCTAGGCCGGCCGGGGAAGGCTGGCGTCCATTACCCCGGCGACGTCCAGTCCCTCCGTGATCCGCAGCAGCTCGCGGGCCGACGGCGTCAGCGGGTCCCGGTCGGGGACCACGAGCCCGATCGTGTAGTCATGCTCCCCGCGCTCGAGCGGAATGGCCCGGGTCCCCTCCGGCTCCCCGAAGAGGAACAGGAACGGATGGGGCAACACGGTGCTGTAGGTGCCCGAGCGGACATGGGCCCACAGCGTGAGCACGGAGTTGGTCTCCACCGAGGCGCGCGGCGCCACGCCGGTCTCCGCGAACTGGGCGTTCAGGATCCGGCGATTCTGCATGTCCGGCGTGAGCAGGCAGAGGGGCTGGGCGGCCACCGCTTCCCACCCCACCGTGCGCCGGCCGGCCAGCGGATTGCCTGCCGAGGTGAAGTAGTAGAACCGCTCCCGGTAGAGCGGCACGGTGCGTACGTGGGCCAGCGGTTCGTTGTCGAGGTAGGTCACCCCGGCATCGAGGCTGAAATCGTCGAGGCCGCGCTGAATCTCGTTGGAGGTCAGGGAGAGGATTGCGACCGTCACCTGCGGGTGGCTGGCGAGAAAGGGGCCGGTGAGCAGGGCCAGCATCGGCAGGGTCACCGGAATCGCGCCGATCCGGAGCCGTCCCACCAGCCCTTCGCGCAGCTCACTGGCCTCCTGCTCCAGGCTCTCGGTGTCCGCCAGGATGCGCCGGGCCCAGCCGAGCATCCGTTCCCCCTCGCTAGTCAGCCCCTCGAAGCGCTGCCCCCGCCGGACCAGCAGGAGTCCCAGCTCCTCTTCCAGCTGCTTGATCCCGGCGGAGAGGGTGGGCTGGGTGACGGCGCACGCCTTGGCCGCCCGCGCGAAATGTCCTTCGCGGGCGAGCGCGGCCAGGTACCGGAGGTTGCGGAGCAGCATGGCGGTGGCCGGTCAGGCCGGGACGTCCCGCGAGTGCGCGGGCTCGGGGGCGGCCTCACTGACCTGGGGCGGTTTTCCCAGCAGCACTCCCACCGACTTGGCCGGCCGGCGCTTCTCCGGCGGCGCGTCCTCCCGGGTCCAGTCGCCGTAATGCGAGAGGTACGCATCCGGCGCGAGGGCCCGCGCACTGGGCAGGATCAGATGTACGCCGCAGGGGGCGGTGCGCTCCATCAGCCCTTCGAGCGTCTGCCGGCGGCGACTGGCCGCCTCGGCATCCAGGGTCGCGGTGTCGATGGCGATGATCTGGATCCGCTCGGGGAGTCCGAGCGGCACCTGCCCGGTGGGCGCCACATACGTGCTGCAGTAGTGGCCCAGCGCCTCCTCCGCCACCCGGGACTCGACCTGGTCCACGAAGGTCATGTCGCTGCCGGTGAACACCACCTCGACATCATACGCGGCCAGCAGGAAGGCGATCGGTGCCGCGTCGGCCCCGATGACCAGCGCGGTATCCCCCGGCTCGAGCCGGGGCAGGACGCGGGTGATGGGACAGCGGCGGTCGATGCCCCAGTGGGTCGGCTCCCGCTGGGCCTGGCGCAGGGCGCGGAAATGCTTGGCCCAGCGGCTGTAGGGCTGCAGCCGGAGCCGCCGGTGGATCAGGCGGTCCACCCAATCGGTGAGCAGCACCTCGGTGAGCAGGAACTGCTCGCCGTCGGTGGCGGCCATCTCGGTGGCGGCGGCATCGCCCAGCTCGAGCAGCTCCCGGCGGGTGAGGCTGTTCTTGTAGCCCTCGATCCGCTGCAGGATGTACTCGTGGTACTGCTGCCGGAGTGAGGGGAGGGCCCGCCGCCGGCGCTGCTGCTGGAGCTGAAGGGCGGTCAGCATGAAGGGTCGATATGCCCGGTTCGGCGCCTGGGAGGGTGGCTGGGGGCGATGTGTTACAAAGTGGTAGGGACCGGGGCCAAGTGTCAATCCTGCCTTGGGTTCCGGGGCCTTACCTCAGAAGGCACGTAGGGCGGCTCCCTTCAGGTATCCGGTCTCCGGGATGGTCACCACCTCGGGGTGGTCCGGCCCCTGTCCCAGCAGGTGCGTCAGCACCAGCCGGCGGCCGCTGTCCCGGGCCGCGTCCTCCAGCATCGCGTGGAAGTCCGCGCGGCGAAGGTGAAAGGAGCAGCTGGCGCTGAGCAGCACCCCGCCGGCCGCCAGCAGCCGCATGGCGCGAAGGTTCACTTCCTTGTAGCCGCGGATCGCCTGGGGGAGGGCGCTCTTCGTCTTGGCGAATGCCGGCGGGTCCACCACGATGGTATCGAACCGGCGCCGGTCACGGTCGTACTGCCGCAGCAACTCGAACACGTCCGCCTCCACCCACTCGATGTTGTCGCGTCCGTTCAGCGCCCCGTGCTCCCGCCCCCGGGCCAGCGCGTCGGCGCTCACGTCGAGGGCGATGACCAGCGCCGCCCGCGTGGCCAGGTGCAGCGCGAAGCTGCCGTGATAGGTGAAGCAGTCGAGCGCGGTGCCGCCGGTCCGGGTGAGCTGGGCCGCGAGCAGGCGGTTGGGGCGCTGATCGAGGAAGGCGCCGGTCTTCTGTCCGGTCCACGGCGCGGCCAGGTAGCGGACACCGCCTTCGCGCACCTCGATGGTCTCGGGCACCGACCCGGCGGCAAGCTCCGTGACCTCCGGCAGCCCCTCGTGCCGCCGGACGCCGACATCATTCCGGAGCAGGATCCCTTCGGGGGCACAGACCTCGCGGAGCGCATCGAGGATGAGGCCGCGCTGGGTCTCGAGGCCGGCGGAGAGCAGCTGCACCACCAGCCAGCGGTCGTAGCGGTCCACCACCAGCGAAGGGAGGCCGTCTCCCTCGCCGTGGACCACCCGCCACGCGGTGGCATCGATCCCGTCCCGGCGCGCGACGGCGCCGGCGATCTGCTCCCGCCACCAGCCGGCATCCACCCACCGCGTCGTCCGCTCCAGGAGGCGGAGCCGGATCTCGGAGCGGGGGGAGCAGAGGGCGGTGCCGAGGAACTTCCCGCGCCGGTCGTGCACGGCCACGAGGCCGGGGTCGCCCGGGGCGTCCAGCACATCGCTCCGGTAGATCCAGGGATGTCCATGGGCCCAGCGGGCGGCACCCTTGTCGGTGACCCGGGCAGTGGGGAGGGGCATGGGCGGTATCGACGGTAGGGACGGCAGGGACGGTACCGTCGGTACCGTCGGTACCGTCCTTACCGCCTCCCCTCGGCGCGGTCCGGCCTCAACGCCACCGCCCGGCGCAGGTACACGTGCCGGATCTCCTCCTTGGTCCGCGGGGTATAGGCGTGGACCAGGAGCCGGATGCAGCGCGGCAGCGAGCCGGGGACGGGGATCTCGGTGGAATGGAGCAGCGCGACGATATTCCAGCCGTACACTTCCGCCGCCCGGGCCGGGAAGGCGGCGTTGAGGTCGGCGGTCATGGTGAAGAGCCCGCTCACGATATCATCGGGCGCGAGCTGGTTGGCCGCGATCAGTTCGCGGAGGAGTTCGTCGGTCGCCTGGAGGATCTGCTGGGCGTCGTTCTCCTCGACCGTGGTCGCTCCCCGAATCCCCTGCAGCCGGACGGAAGGCGTATCGCTCATGGGCCCTAATCTAGCGCCACACCTGCGGCTGATGCTCGTGACCGACGACCGCCTGCTGGCGGGCCGGAACGTCGTGGACGTGGCCCGGCGGGCGGTGGCTGGCGGCGTGACCCTGGTGCAGCTCCGGCTCAAGCGCGCGGGCGCCCGGGAACTGGTGGACCTTGCCCGCCGCCTCCGCGAGACGCTCCCGGTCCCGGTGCTGGTCAACGACCGGCCGGACGTGGCCCGGGTGAGCGGCACCGGTGTGCACCTGGGCCCGGACGACCTCCCCCACGACGCGGCGCGCGGGCTCCTTCCTCCCGGCACCATCGTGGGCGTCTCGGCGGGCACCCCGGAGGAGGCCGCGTCGGGGCAGGGCGCGGATTACTGGGGGGTCGGGCCATGGCGGGCCACCGGCACCAAGTCGGACGCCGGCGCCGCGCTGGGGGCCGCGGGGTTCGGGCGCATCGTGCGGCTGGCGGAGGGGATTCCCTGCGTGGCCATCGGGGGGATCATGCCAGACGATGTTCCGGCGGTCCTGAAGGCCGGCGGGGTGGGCGTTGCGGTGGTGTCCGGGATCCTGGGCGTCGAGGACGTCGAGGGCGCGGCGCGGGCCTACGCGCGTGCGTTCACCCGATAAACGACGGGCCGCCGAGCCGCCGAGCCGCCCCTACCGCGAGTTCCGCAGCCGGCGGGCTTCGGTGATCGCCCGATTGTGCTCGACCAGCGTCCGGCTGAAGCGATGGTACCCGTCCCCGATCGCCACGAAGTAGAGCCAGGGGACGTCGGCGGGATAGAGCGCCGCCTCGATGCTCTCCACCCCCGGCGAGTTGACCGGTCCGGGTGGAAGCCCGGGGACCCGGTAGGTGTTGTAGGGGGAGGCGATCTCCAGATCCTTGAAGAGCAGCCGCGGCTTCCGGGCCCCCGTTGCCAGCTGGATGGCGTACTGCACGGTCGGGTCCGCCTGCAGCGGCATGCCGATGCGGAGCCGGTTGCTGTAGACGCCCGCGATGGTGGCGCGTTCCTCGTCGTGCCGCGCCTCTCCCTCCACGATGGCGGCGAGGGCAAGCAACTGGTGCCGGGTCAGGCCGATCGAGTCGAGCCGCGCGTCCCAGGCGGGCTGCCAGCGCCGGGCAAACTCCGCCACCATCGCGTCCACCAGGCCCGCGGCCGTCACCGGCAGGGGCAGGGTATAGGTCTCGGGGAGGAGGTATCCCTCGAGGGTCTGGGCCGGGACCTCGAGGGCGCGCAGGCGTTCGGGGTCCCGGGCCGCCAGCACGAAGGAGTCGGCGGGGATGCCGAGCCTGGCCTCGACCAGGTCGCCCAGCTCCAGCAGCGTCAGCCCTTCCGGGGCCGTGAACCGGGTGGTCGCGATGCGACCTTCCTCGAGGAGCGAGAGCACCTGCGAGGCGGAGGCGCCGGCCGGGATGTCGTAGACCCCCGCCTGTACCCGGCGGTCCACGCCCCGGATCCGGGCCAGGGTGCGGAACCAGAACCGCGAACCGACCAGCCCATGGGCCGAGACGGAATCGGTCACGACCCGAAAGGAGGCGCCGGGAGGGATGGTCACGCGGACCGGGTCGCCCGTGGTGGTGGGAGCGGTGCAGGCGAGGGCGAGCGACAGCAGGAGAACGGAGGACGGGAGACGGGGAATGGGAGTGGCGCTCTCTCTCCCGCCTCCCGTTTCCCGTTCGCCGTTCCCCGTTCCCCTCATGTGGCCCCTCCCCGCCGCCGATCGAGGTACCCCTGCAACAGCACCGCCGCGGCGTGGGCATCCACGTCCTCGCGGCGCCCGCGGATGGAGCCGCCCTGCTCGCGGATCTCACGGTGGGCCCGGGCGGTGGTGAGGCGTTCGTCCTCCAATATGGCCGGGAGCGCGGTGCGCTCGCTCACCAGCGCGGCGAGGGCCCGCGCGGTGCGGGCGTTGTCGGTCTCGCCGCCCTCGAGGGAGAGCGGGAGGCCCACCACGATCCCGACCGGCTGGTGTTCCGCCACCAGCTCGAGGAACCGGGGCATGGGAAACCGCTTCCCGGGCCGGCGGACGAGGGTCTCGAGCGGCGAGGCGAGGGTCTGGGTCTCATCAGAAAGGGCGAGGCCCAAGCGGACCTCGCCCCAGTCAATGGCGATGATGCGGCCGGCGGCGGGGATTTCCATGGCGTTGGCCGCCATGGCCCGGCAGCGGCGGAGCCGAGCTCCGCCCCTACTGGGCCATGGTCGCGAAGAACTCCTTGTTGGTCTTGGTGCGCTTCATCCGCTCCAGCAGGAACTCGAGCGCCTCGACCGGGGGCATGTCGGCCAGGAAGTTGCGCAGCAGGTACACCCGGTTGAGCTCGTCCTTGTCCATGAGGAGCTCTTCCTTGCGGGTGCTGGTGCGCTGGATGTCGATCGCGGGGTAGATGCGGCGGTCGGCGAGGCGCCGGTCGAGGACCAGCTCCATGTTGCCGGTGCCCTTGAACTCCTCGAAGATCACCTCGTCCATGCGGCTGCCTGTGTCGATCAGCGAGGTGGCCACGATGGTGAGGGAGCCGCCGCCCTCGATGTTCCGGGCGGCGCCGAAGAACCGCTTGGGCTTCTGCAGGGCGTTGGCGTCCACGCCGCCGGAGAGGATCTTGCCGGAGTGGGGGACCACCACGTTGTGGGCCCGGGCCAGGCGGGTGATCGAGTCCAGCAGGATCACGACGTCGCGGCCATGCTCCACCAGGCGCTTGGCCTTCTCGATGACCATGTCGGCCACCTGCACGTGGCGGTCGGCCGGCTCGTCGAAGGTGGAGGCGATGACCTCCGCCTTCACGTTCTCCTGCATGTCGGTCACTTCTTCCGGCCGCTCGTCGATGAGCAGCACGATCAGCACGCACTCGGGGTGGTTCTCGCTGATCGCGTTGGCCAGCTTCTGCATCAGGATGGTCTTGCCGGCCTTGGGCGGGGCCACGATCAGCCCGCGCTGGCCCTTGCCGATGGGGGAGAGGAGGTCCACCACCCGCATCGAGAGGTCGCCGTTCTTGCGCTCCAGCCGGATCCGCTCGTCGGGATAGCGCGGCTTGAGGTTGTCGAAGGCGATCCGGTGCTTGGTCTTCTCCGGCTCCTCGTAGTTGACGCTCTCCACCTTGAGCAGGGCGAGGTAGCGCTCCCCCTCCTTGGGCGGGCGCACCTGGCCCATCACGGTGTCGCCGGTGCGCAGGTCGAAGCGCTTGATCTGGCTGGGCGAGACGTAGATGTCGTCGGGGCCGTACAGGTAGTTCCAGTCCTGGCTGCGCAGGAAGCCGTAGCCCTCGGGCAGGATCTCGAGGACGCCTTCGCCGCGGATGACCGTGTCCTGATCGAGCAGGGTCTGCTCGATCCGGAAGATCAGGTCCTGCTTGCGGAGGCCCGAGTAGTTGGTGATGTTGAGCTGTTCGGCGAGCGCATGCAGCTCGGCGACGGACTTCTGCTTCAGCTCGGCGATATCCATGGGAGCCGCACTCCGCTCTGTGGGATTCCGCTCTGTCGGACTCCGCTCGGGAGTTGGCCGCCGGTCAGCCGGCGGGCGAGCCTTAGGGGCGGGCAAATGTCTTTGGGGTCGAAGAAACAGCAAGACCGGAGTGTCCGGTCGGGAACATCGCTATTTGGGCTGGGGCTGTCAGGGGAGATCTCAGGTCTACAGGTGGCGCCCCATTATAGGCCCGGGGCCTACCAGCGTCAAGGGCACTCGGTGGATTCCATCACGCGTTACCTCGATGCCTGGCGCGTCATCCGCGCCGGGCCGCGCGAGATCATCGAGGGTCTCGTCTCCCCGGCACACCGGGGGCCGTCCGCCGAACTCCGCGCGGCGCTCGCCGCCTGGCCGCATGTCCACTACTGGGGCGCCCCGGACCACGCCGAACTGGTCCTGGTCCGGCCCGTCGCCCCGCGCCGCCAGGAGGCCTGGCTCCTCCACCTGGTCCTCTTTGCCATCACGGTGATCTGCGCCGTGGGCGCGGGGGCCGCCCTCGAGGCGGTGTATCGCCCCCCCACCGGCCAGGGGGTCAGCGGTACGGTCCTCGCCGGGCTGGGATTCTTTCCCGATTTCCTGTCCCGGACCCAGCAGGTCATCCTGAGCGGCTGGCCATTTGCCCTCCCGCTGCTCGGCATCCTGCTGGTGCACGAACTGGGGCACTACATCGTGGCCCGGCGCTACGCCATTGACGCCTCGCCGCCGTACTTCCTTCCCATCCCTCCCTCGCTGTCCCCCATCGGCAGCCTCGGCGCGTTCCTCCGGCTGCGCTCCCCGGTGGTGGACCGGCGGCAGCTGCTGGACGTGGGCGCCGCCGGGCCGCTGGCCGGGTTCGCGGTGGTGCTGCTGGTGCTGGCGTGGGGATATGCCACCTCCGTCTCCGTACCCCCGGCCCTCAACCCGCCAGGGACCTTCATCGAATTCGCCGGCCTCCAGTACGTCCTCGGCGATTCGCTGCTCACCCGGGCCTTCCGGGAGTACTTCCTCCCCGGGGCCGTCTCGGTGCACCTGAGCGCGCCCGCCTTCGCCGGCTGGGCGGGTGCCCTGGTCACCGGCCTCAACCTGCTGCCGCTCTCCCAGCTCGACGGCGGGCACATCGCCTATGGCCTGCTCGGCCGGCGGCAGACACCGCTGGGCCTGGCGGTCCTGGTGGGGCTGCTCTACCTGGCGCAGTTCTGGCCGGCATGGGTGGTCTGGGTGGCATTGACCCTCGTGGTGGGCGGGTTCCGCTGGACCCATCCCTCCGTGCTCTGCCCCGAGCGCGCGGTGCCGCGCAGCCGCCAGCTGCTGGGCTGGGTCTGCGTCCTGGTCTTCGCCGTGACCTTCTTGCCGGTGCCGTTCGGGGGCTAGGGCCCGGGGGGAGGGCGGGCGGGGGCGCGGAGGCCTGCCTTGCCGCCGCCTGCATTGTATGTTTCAGGCGTCGGCGGTTGCCGGCGCCTCCCACCAGACTCCAGGTATCAGCGACGTGACGACAGAGACCGACCGCTTCCACAAGTTGCGCCACGACCTGTCCAATCCGCTCTCCGCCCTGCTGGCGGAAACCCAGCTGCTGCTGCTCAACGAATCGAAGCTTGATCCCGAGACGCTGACCAGCCTGCGGGAGATCGAAGCGCTGGCGGTGCGGATGCGGGGCATCATGCGGGAGTGCTAGGCCCACCCGGGCCCGGCGCCGCGACCCCACGGGGGGACCTCCGCTGGCCGGCTCGGCGGGGGTCCCCCCCTGCGCTGCAACCCCCGCCCGCGCTCCCCTCCACCCTCAGCCGCGTCCCTCCCGCCGCAGGTAGAGCCAGCCGTTGGACAGGTACGCCACCAGGAAGAGCAGGCTGGCGGAGCTCACCGCCAGCCGGTAGGCCAGGGACTCGGAGCTGGCCGACACGAAGCCCTCGATGAGCCCGGCGATGACCAGGAACAGGATGGCGCCGCCGATCATCCGCAGCGCGAGCCGGCCGGCCACGACCAGGGCGTCGGCCCGGGTCAGCTCCCCGGGGGCGATCAGTGCCTTGCCCAGGAGGAAGCCGGCCGCCCCCGCCACCCAGATGGCGAACAGCTCCAGCACCCCGTGCCCGATGACGAAGGTCCAGAGGTAGTCGAGCAGTCCCAGGTTGGCGAAGTGGCCGGAGATGGTGCCCATCGCCAGGCCGTTGAAGGCCAGCAGGAACAGCGAGCCGACCCCGGCGAAGATCCCCCCTGCGAAACAGTAGAACGCCACTCCGATGTTATTGGTCATGATTGCGGATGCCATGAACGGGCGGGCCTGCTCCCGCGCCTCGTAGTAGCCCCGGCCCGCCTGCTCCCGCGCCACGCCCGCCTCCGCCCGCTCCAGCATGACCGCAGGCAGCAGCTCCTCCGCCAGGGCCGGGCGCTCCCGCAGGAGCTGATACCCGGCCAGCCCGGGCAGGGTGAAGAGGAGGAACGCGAGGAGCACCACGCGCCGCGCCTCGATGATTCCCGCGGGGCATTCCTGCATGAGGAATTGCCAGGCCCGCCGCCCGGTGTGGCGCTCGTCGCGATACAGGACGTTGTGTCCGGCCGCCACCAGCCGTTCGAGCCGGGTGCGCACCGCAGGCGGGGCGCCGTAGGTGCGGGCCCGCGCCAGGTCGGCCGCGACCTCCCGGTACCGGGCGGCGAAGTCGGGGAGTTCGGCGCCGTCGAAGCTGTCGAGCCCCTGCTCGGTCGCGCGCTGGGCCAGCAGCTGGAATGCGTCCCAGCGGGGCGACTGGCGGGCGATGAGCCGCTCCACCGCGCCGCCCGCCGTCGCGCGGGGGGCGCCGGACGCGGGCTGCGCCTGCCGGGCCCCGAACCGGCCCCGGCGGCGCGCCAGCTCGGCGGCGTACAGTTCCGCCAGGAAGACGTCCGGCTCGGCGGCGCGGATGGGGTAGCGGGGCGCAAACCGGAGCACGAGCCGGGCGGCGAGGCGGCCGCGCACCTCCGCCGGCAGGCTCTCCGCCCGCCCCGAATACTCCCGCAGCAGCCGGAACTCCTCGTCATCCAGCTCCGGGACCCCGAGCGCCTCGGGCAGGTCCCGTGCGGCGGCCGCGGCGACGGGCACCTCCACCGGGCGGTCCCGCACCACGACGGTGCCGGCCACCAGGTCGCCCAGGCGCTTGCCCCGCGGGTGAATGGCGACGGCGATGGCGCCGATCAGGTAGGGTGGGGGAAGGAAGTCGGCGATGCGGAGCAGGTTCCGGGCGGCGGCGGCCCCGAAGGACACCCCGTGTCCGCTGTCCCGCACCACGCGGATGCCCAGGCGGCGCTTGCCCGGCGTCTGCCCGTTCCGGAGCCCCTCGAAGAAGGTGAAGTAGCCCCAGGTGGAGGCGAAGCTCAGCACGCCGAACACCGCGAACGTCCACTGGCCCAGGCCGACCGCCAGGATCCCGGTGAAGAAGAAGAGCAGGATGAGCCAGGCCCCGAGGACCAGCGAATCCAGGATGGCCGCAAGCGCCCGGGACCCGATGCCGGCGATCTCGTAGTCGAGCAGGACATGCTCGGGGGTCTCGACTTCGAGGTGCTGCCGGAAGTCCTGGGGCTGGGTCATCGCGGCCGGGTGGGGATGGGAGAATCTACGTCGGGATCGGGCCGCTTCCCAAGGCCCCGCGCGGCGCCCATCTTACGCCATCTCTCCCCGGAGCCCCCCGCTCATGAGCCAGCCGGTCCTGCGCCCACTCACCCTGGGCGAGATTCTGGACGTCGCCTTCGGGCTGTATCGCGGCCTCTTCGTCCCGCTGCTCGTGATCACCCTCGCCACCAGCGCCGTGCCGCTGGCGCTCTCGGTGTACATCGAGGCCTCCGGCGGCGCGCTGCTCCACCTGCCGCTCTACTTCGCCAACCTGCTGCTCAACGTCATCTTCGGCGCGATCGCCTCCGCGGCGGCCACCTTCGTCGTGTCGGAGAACTACATGGGGCGGAGCCTCTCCGCGGGCGGGGCCTTCGCGCGGGCCACCCCCTATATCGGCCGGCTGGTGGTGCTGGGCCTCCTCATGGGCTTCGTGGTGGGGCTCGGGTTCCTGCTGCTGATCGTCCCGGGGGTCATCCTCTTTACCGGCCTCGCCCTGTCCACGCCCGCGATGGTCATCGAGGGCCTCGACGCCCCCACGACCGCCATGGGCCGCTCCTGGGCGCTGACCCGCGGGCACCGGGCCAAGCTGTTCGGGGCGCTGTTCACCGTCCTGGTGCTCATCCTGCTGCCGATGATCGCGCTGGGCGGCTTCGCCGCGGCGGCCGGGGAGTCCACGCTGCTCTCGCCGGGCGCGCCGGTCATGGCGCTGGTCTGGCTCGCGGCCGCCTCGCTGGTGCAGATGCTCATCTATCCCCTCTTCTACTGCGTGCTGACCGTGGCCTACTACGACCTCCGCGTGCGCAAGGAGGCGTTCGACCTCGAGGTGCTCGCCGCCGGGCTCGCCCAGGCGTGACCCCGGCGCTGCAGGCGGTGGAACGCGCGCCCCCGGGGTCCGACTCGCTCCGGGCGGTGCTGGACACGGTGTTCCAGGCCGAGGCCTATCAGTGGGTGGAGCGGCCCCACCCGCTGGCCTTTCTCGGGCGCTGGTGGCGGGCGCTGCTCCAGTGGCTGGGCGATCTCGAGCGGTCCCAGCCGACGCTGTTCTGGGCCCTCTTCTGGGTGATGATCGCCGTGCTGCTGCTGATCTTCATCCACGCGGCGTGGGTCATGCTGCGCACCATCCGGTCGGCGGCGGCGCCGGGCGGCGGGGAGGCCGGCGCGGCGGCGGAGGCACGGGGCGCCGCCTGGTATCGCGGGGAGGCCGAGCGGCTGGCGCTGGCGGGACGGTTCCCCGAAGCCATGCAGGCCGACTTCGTCGCCCTGGTGCTCGAGCTCGATGCCCGCCGGGTGCTCCGGTTCCATCCCAGCAAGACGCCGAACGAGTACACCTATGAGGCCGGGCTGGCCGGCGAGGCCCGCGACGGGTTCCGTGGGCTGGTGCGCTCGCTCTACGGCTACGCCTTTGCCCGCTGGCCCTGCGGTCCGGACGAGTACGCCGAGTGGCGCCGGGCGGCGGTGGCGGAGCGCTATGCAGCCGCGCACTGAGGCGCTGGTCGGGCTCGGCGCGCTGGCCCTCATCGTCGTGATGGCCGGTGCGCTGGGCCAGCGGGACAACCGCGCCGGCAGCGAGGATCCCCGCGCCTCGTCCTACCTGGCCGGGCCGGCCGGCACCCGGGCGCTGGCCGAGGCGCTCGACCGGTTGGGCCTCGAGGTGGCGCGCCACCGCCGCTCCCTGCGCCAGCTCCCGCTGGAGAGTGCCGGCGGGCCGCGCACCGCCCTCCTGGTGCTCGATCCCGTGCTCCCGATTCGCGGCGCCGATGTCGGGGAGGTGCTCGGCTGGTCGGAGGCGGCCGGCGGCGGCGACCTCATCCTGGCGGGCGTAGGCGCCCGCGGGGTGATCCGCTGCTTCGGGTTCGCGGTGGACGGGCGGGGCTTCGACAGCGTGCCGCTCGCGGGTGGGCGCTGGCAGCCGGTGGCCGCCGTGCTGGCCGCCACCACGGAGCGGTTCGTCACCGACTCCAGCCGCCTGGCGGATGCCGGCATCACCAGTTGCGAGGTGCCGCCAGTCTCACGGGTGGACACGCTGCTCACCACCACGACGGGCCGGGTGGCGGGGCTCCGGCTCACCCGGGAGGACACCGGCGGGGAAGTGGTGCTGCTCGCCGACGCCGGTCCCCTCCGGAACCGGGCCCTTCGCGACACCGACGCCGGGCCGTTCGCGCTGGGGCTGCTGGCTGGCCGCTACCAGCGGGTGGTGTTCGAGGAGTCCACCCAGGGCTTCGGCGAGGGCGGCTCCCTCGGGCGGGCGCTGGGGGAGTGGAGCACGCGGTCGCCGTTCGGCTGGGCGCTCTGGCAGCTCGTGGTCGTGGGGTTGCTGGCGCTCGGGGCCGGCGCGGTGCGCTTCGGGCCGCCGCGGCAGCTCCCCGGACGGCGCCGGCGCTCGCCGCTGGAACATGTGCGGGCCCTCGCCACCGCCCTGGCCGCGGCGCGCGGGCATGATGTCGCCATCGCGCTCCTGATCGAGGGGCTGCGCCGGCGGCTGGTCCCGGCCGGTCAGCGTCCGCGCGGCGATCGGGACGCCTGGCTGGCGCAGCTGGCCGGCAACGTGCGCAGCGCGCGGGCCCGTGACGCCGTGCGCACCCTTCAGTCACTCAACCGACCCGGACAGAGCGCCGAGCAGGTGCGCCGGGCCGCCAACGCCGTGGAGGATGTGTGGGAGGAACTACGCCCCTGACGCCGGAGGAGGTCCAGCGCCACGCCGACCTCGCCCGTCAGCTGCTGGACCAGCTCGGCCGGGTCATCCTGGGCCAGGAGGCCGTGCTGCGGGAGGCGGTCCTGGCGCTGCTGGCGCGGGGACACGTGCTCTTCGAAGGCGCCCCCGGCACCGCCAAGACCCTGCTGGTCCGCGCGCTCTGTCAGGCCATCGGGCTCGAGTTCCGCCGGATCCAGTTCACCCCGGATCTGATGCCGAGCGACATCACCGGCGTGAACCTGCTGACCGGCGCCGGCGGCTTCACCTTCCGCCCCGGGCCGCTGTTCGCGGACCTGGTGCTGGGAGACGAGATCAACCGGGCGCCGGCCAAGACCCAGGCGGCGCTGCTCGAGGCCATGCAGGAACGGAACGTGACGGTGGACGGCACCAGCCACGCGCTCTCCGCCAGCTTCACCGTCTTCGCCACCCAGAATCCGATCGAGTTCGAGGGCACCTACCCGCTCCCGGAAGCGGAGCTCGACCGCTTCATCATCAAGAGCCTGCTCGGCTACCCGGACGCGGCGGCCGAGCAGGCGGTCCTCCAGCGGGTGCTGGGCGGCTTCGAGGCGGCGGAACCGGCGAGCTACGGCGTGAGCCAGGTGCTCGACGCCGCCGGGCTGGCCGCGCTCCGCAGCGGGGCGCGGCGGGTCCGGGTGGAGCCGAGCCTGGTCGGGTACATCACCGCCCTGGTGCGGGCCACCCGCGAGGCCCCCGCGCTCACGCTGGGCGCCAGCCCGCGCGCCAGCGTGGCGCTGCTCAAGCTGTCCCAGGCGGCGGCGCTGCTCGATGGCCGCGACTACGTGGTGCCGGATGACGTCAAGAGCCTGGCCACGCCGGTGCTGCGGCACCGGGTGGCGGTGGCCCCGGAACTGGAACTCGAGGGGGTGACCCCCGACCAGGCCCTCCGCACGATCCTCGAACGGATTGAGGCCCCCCGATGAGAGCGACGCTGCTTCTCCTTCCCCTGGCGCTGCCGCTTGCCGCGCAGGAACTGCCCCGTGCCATCCGCCGCACGGTGCCGATCACCCGCAGCTTCGAAGCCGGCCTCAAGACCGGCGCCCGCGATTCCACCGGCCGGCCCGGGCCGCGCTACTGGCAGCTGGGCGCCGACTACAAGATCGACGCCCGGCTGGATGCCCAGGCCGGGCGGATCATCGGCCGGGCGCTGATCACGATCCACAATCCCTCGGACAGCGCGCTGCGCCAGGTGGTGCTCCGGCTGTACCAGAACCGGTTCAACGGCTGGAGCCCGCGGGGGCGGGTGCCGCCCTCCATTACCTCCGGGATCACGATCTACCGGCTCAACACCAACGGGGTGGAGCAGGACGTGAAGGCGCAGGCGCCGCAGTGGGCCACCAGCACGGTGGCGATGCTCGCGCTGGCCAATCCCATCGCGGCCGGCGGCAGCGGCACGGTGGAGGTCGAGTGGGTGGGCGATATCCCCGACATCCCGTTCGGCCGCGGCGGCGCGCGCGGCGGACGGCGGGGGCTCAAGGTCTTCCAGCTCGCCCAGTGGTACCCGCAGGTGGCGGTGTTCGACGACCTGCGCGGCTGGGACCGCGAGCCGCACCTCGGCGCCAGCGAGTTCTACAACAACTTCGGCCGGTTCGAGGTCAACCTCGACCTGCCCGCGGGCTTCCTGGTCGGCGCCACCGGGACGCTACTCAATCCGCAGGAGGTCCTCACCCCGGCGGTGCAGGAGCGGCTGGCCCGGGTGCTGGAGAGCGACAGCCAGCAGGTCATCGTGGGTGAGGCCGAGCGCGGGCCCAGCAAGGGCACCCGGGGCGGGAACCGGCTGGTGTGGCGCTTCGTCGCCGACACGGTGAACGACTTCGCCTGGGCCGCTTCACCAGACTTTGTGTGGGACGCCACCCGCGCCACCATTCCCGGCCGGGGGGCCATCCCGGTCCACCTCCTCTACCTGCCGGAGAACAGAGCCTACCGCCAGACCGGCGCCATGGCGCGCCACGCGCTGGAGTTCTATTCCCGGCTCTGGTTTCCCTACGCCTTTCCCCAGTTCACCCAGGTGGACGGACCGGAGGGGGGCATGGAATACCCGATGCTCACCATGAGCGGGCCCGGCTTCGGAGTGACCGATCACGAGATCGGGCACCAGTGGTGGCCCATGATGGTGGGCAACAACGAGACCTGGTACGGCTGGATGGACGAGGGCTTCAACCAGTACATGAATGTGCTGTCGGATGCCGCGTTCCGTGGCAAGCCGGCGGTCCTCGACAGCCTGGGCGGACTGGCCGGCCAGCAGGCAGGTTCCGAGGCGCAGGCGCCGATGATGTGGAACAACAACTACGGCGGGCCCCTCACCGGGTACGTCACCTACTCCAAGGCGCCGATGATGCTCTCCATGCTGGGGGCCATCGTGGGAGACAGCGCGGTGGTGCGCGCCATGCGGAGCTACGCCGCGGACTGGCGCTTCCGGCATCCCTCCCCCTGGGATTTCATGTTCGCCATGAACCGCGACCTGGGGCGGAATCTCGACTGGTTCTGGTACTACTGGCTGTTCACCACCGAGTCGGTGGACGGCGGGATCGACCGCGTGGTGGAGCGGGGGCGGGCGTGGGAGGTGACGGTGCGGCAGCGGGGCGAGATGCCGGCGCCGACCGTGCTGGCGGTGCGCTTCGTGCCGGAGGGCCCCGCGCCGCGGCTCATGAAGAACGCGGTGCTCCAGGGGGATGTGGCCATCGTGACCTGGCCGGTGGAGACCTGGTTCGACGGCCGGCGCAGCCGGACGGTCACCCTCGACTTCGGCGGCCGCCGGATCGCCTCGGTGACGCTCGATCCCGCCGCCCGCTTCCCGGACCGGGACCGGGCCGACAACCGCTGGCCGCGATGACCCTGCTTCCGGACCGCCGCTGGTACCAGGTCGCGGCGGGGCTGGCGCTGGTCGCGCCGCTCGCGATCTGGTGGCCACCGGCGGCGCCGCTGCTCCTGGCCCTCGACGTACTCTGGGTGCTGCTGCTCGCGGTGGACCTGTGGCGGCTCGCCGGCCCCGACGCCGAGGCGCTCACCGTGACCCGCGAGGCCCCGCCGGCATTCTCCGTGGGGCGGGCGCTGCCGGTGCTGTACCGCTGGAGCCAGCCCCTTTCCCGCGCCCTCACCGTGCGGGTCCGGGAGGAGTTCCCGGCGCAGCTCACCCCCGCCACGGCGGAGCGGCTGCTCCTGCTGCCGGCGGGCGGCGAGCCGCTGCTGGACCAGGTCACCCTCACCCCCGTGCACCGGGGGCGGGGGAGCGGCGGCCGGCTGCACCTCCGGCTGCGCGGGCCCCTCGGGCTGGGGTGGCGCCAGCTGCGGCGGGAGCTGCCGTGGCAGGTGGTTGTGTATCCCAACCTGGTCGGCGCGTCCTTGCGGTCGCTGCCCACCCAGGCCCAGCGCCGCCGCGAGGCGGGCTTCCGCACCATCCGGCGGATCGGCGAGGGACGGATGTTCGAGAGCCTCAAGGAATGGGTACCCGGAGAAGACACCCGCACGATTGACTGGAAGGCCACCGCCCGTCGCGGCAAGGTGATGGCGCGGCAGTACGAGGACGAGCGGCGGCAGCAGGTGCTCATCGTGATCGACGCCGGCCGGATGCTCACGGCGGAGGCCGGGGGCCGCTCCCGGCTGGAGGCGGTGATCGAGGCGGCGCTGCACCTGGCCCACAGCGCGGTGGAACATGACGACAACATCGGCCTGCTGGTGTTCGCCGACGAAGTGCAGCAGTGGGTGCCCCCCGCGCGGGGGCGGCGGGCGCTCCGCGCCGTGCTCGACGCCCTGGCCACGGTCGAGGGCCGGCTGGTGGAGCCGAACTACCCGGCGGCCTTCGCCTACCTGGCGGCGCGCAACCGGAAGCGGGCGCTGACGGTGCTCTTCACCGACGTCATTGACCGCACCGCGAGCGAGGCGCTGGTGGCGCAGGTGGGGGCCCTCCGCCCGCGCCACGTGCCGCTGGCGGTGACCCTGCGGGAGCCGGCGCTCGAACGGCTGGCCACCGCCCGGCCGGAAACCGACGCGGCGGCCTTCGAGCGGGCCGCGGCCGAGGAACTGCTGCTCTCCCGGGAGGCCGCGCTGGCCGACATGCGCGGGCGCGGCATCCTGGTGCTCGATGTGCCACCGGCGGGGGCAAGCGCGGCGGTGGTGGACCAGTACAACCGGCTCAAGCGCCGGGGCGTGATCTAGCAACCGGCGGCGGAGCCGCCACTATCAACCATCCGAGGGGGACGTCATGCGCAGGGGAGTGATGGGGGGCCTGCTGGCCCTGGGTCTGGTGTGCACGGTGCAGTCGGTGACCGCCCAGGCGGCGCGGGAAGCGCTGCGGTCCCTGGCGCGGGAGGGAACCGCCGCCCGGAACGAGCGCGCCGCCACCACCTCGACGCCGCTCATCCGGCCCAACCAGTTCCTGGGCGGTGACCTCGCCGAGAGCGATGCCCGGCTGCAGAACGGCTGGGTGGTGGACCAGTGGGTCTACCAGGGCGCCAGGAACGAGCTGGCGGCGTTCACCGTGAAGGCGGCGTACGAGGCGAACGTGGCGATCTTCCTCCAGAAGGGGACCGAGCTCACCTACCTCGGCGAGGGGAAGGCCGCGACCGGGCAGGTCACCCTGGAGCTCAAGCTTCCCGCGGACGGGATGTACACCCTCTTCGTGGTCGGCACCACGCCGGCGTCCCGCGGCGGCTACACCCTGACTGCCAAGTCCCAGGGATCGGTCACCGCCGTGGACTACGCCAGGCTCTATCCCGGCGGCGGCGATCCCAACGGGCGCTACGCCCTGCTGGTGGCCGCGGACGACTATCCGGGCGAGGAGGCGGACCTGGTGGGCGGCCCCACCAACGACGCGCTGCTCATGCGCACCCTGCTGGTGGACCGCTACGCCTTCAAGCCCGAGAACATCCTGATCCTGCGTGACGTCGAAGCCAACCGCGACCAGATCATCGAGGCGTTCCGCCGTCACCTGGGCCAGGCGGGACCCAACGGTGTCGCCGTCTTCCACTATTCGGGTCACGGTATGCAGCTGCCGGACAATCGCGGCCTGACCGGCGCCGATGACCCCGAACCCGACAACAAGGATGAGGCCGTCGCCACCTGGGGCACCCAGGGGGACCTCTACGGCTACCTGCTCGATGACGAGCTGGGGATCCTCACCGGCGAGCTCCGGGCCGGCCGGGCGCTGATCGTCCTGGATATGTGCCACGCCGGCACCGGCACCCGGGGCGGCCCGGTCAAGGCGCGCACCTGGCAGGAAGTCACCGGAAAGGCGGAGCCGAAGTTCACCCGCCGCTTCCATACCACGGCGCTGCCGGCGATGCCCGAGGTGCGCTTCCTGCAATTCCGGGACATCGCGGCCCAGGTGGAAACGCCGGCCTCCTACGTGAAGTCCACCGCCACGGCCGGCGCCGGCAATGAATACAACCAGCCCGCCAACCACGTGCTGCTGGCGGCGTCCCAGCCCACCGAGACTTCCGCCAACTACTCCCTCGAGCTGGAGAACGGCAAGACGGCGCGGGTGGGGCTCTTCACCTTCCTGCTGTTCCGGGCGCTGTCGGAAAGCAGCGCCGACCTGACCTTCACCCAGCTGCTGACCCAGATGGCCCCGGAGGCCAACCGGCTCTCGCTGGAGTTCAAGAATTCGTCGCAGGTGCCGCAGGTGGAGGGATCGCGGGCGGGGGAGTCGATCGCGCGGTTCCTGGGATCGCCGCGGTAGGCTTACGGACGGTCCGACGGTCGGACGGTCGGACGGTCGGACGGTCGGGCGGTCGGACGGTCGGACGGTCGGACGGTCGGGCCGTCCTGCCGTCCTGCCGTCCTGCCGTCCTGCCGTCTTGTTCATCCCCCCTGGTTGGGGAAGATCGTGCTGAGCGGGTGTTCCATGGCCCGGATGTAGTCCCGGTCGAACGCGGCCGAGACGGTCTCCCGCCGACTGTAGGGACCGGAGGTGTAGGCCCGGCTGGTGATGCCGGCCTGGCTCAGCTCGCAGACATGCCAGTCCTCGCGGTTGGTCATGTCCCAGAACTTCACCCCGTCCTCGATGTCGAACGCGCCGGGCTCCAGCGACTTGGGGTTGAAGAGCCAATGACAGAAAATCTGCGTCCGGTCGGGCGCCACCGGCCACAGCACATGGTACATCACGTAATCCGGGTGCAGTGACAGCAGCATGTTGGGCATGATGCTGTAGTAGTACACCCGGTCGTGGTCCTCGGCCGGGAGCGCCGGGTCCACCGGCAGGCCGCAGACCCGGCCGCTCATGGTCATGCTCTTCGCGTCCTCGGCGAGGATCATGTAGCCGCCGAGGAAGGGGCCGTCCACCAGGTCGTTCTCCCCCAATGTGGGCGGGGTGCGCTTGGTGAGGGTCGGGTGCACCAGCGGGCAGTGGTAGCACTCGGAGTAGTTCTGCACCACCAGCTTCCAGTTCGCCTTCACGTCGTATTCGATCGTCTTCCCGACCTTGAGGCTCGCGATGTTGAAGCGGCGGAAGCGGTCGAGTAGCGGCGCGTGCGATTCCTCGAACGGGACCGGGTCGGGGGAGAGGTTGATGAAGATGAACCCCTCCCAGGTGGCCACCGGGACGGCGTGGAGCGGCCAGTCCTGCTTGCGGAAGCCCTCGAGATCGTGGGTGGCGGGGGCCCCGATGAGGCGCCCGTCCAGGCCGTAGGTCCAGGCATGGTAGGGGCACTGGATGGTCTCGGAGAACTGGCCCTGGTGCTCCTCGCAGAGCTTGCTCCCCCGGTGGCGGCAGACGTTGTAGAACGCCCGCACCGTGCCGCCCTGGTCCCGCAGGATGATGATGCTCTCCCCGGCAAACTCGTGCAGGAAGAAGTCCCCGCGCCCGGCGATCCGCTCCTCCCGGTCCACGCACAGCCACTGCCGCGTGAACAGCCGCTGGAACTCCTCCTGGAGGATCTCCGGCGAGATGAAGTACTTGCGGGGGAGCGTCATCTGCCCGTGGGTGGGCAGCTCACGGGGGCGCCAGCGGATGGTCGTCACGGGTCAACCTGCGGCAAGAAGGTGAGGGAAATGTGGCACCGGGCCCGGACCCGCGGTAGGGTCGCCACGGCGGAATGCCCGGGGTAGGATTCGGTGATGCCGCGCCCCGTCGTTCACATCATCGCCCATACCCACTGGGACCGCGAGTGGTACCTGCCGCTCGGCGCGCTGCGCGCCCGGCTGGTCCCGCTGCTGGACGGCCTGCTGTCCCAGCTCGATGCCGACCCGCGCCTCGCCTCCTTCCTGCTCGATGGCCAGACCATTCTGCTCGAGGACTACCTCATCATCCGGCCCGAGCAGCGGGAGCGGGTGGCGGCCCTGGTGCGGGCCGGCCGGCTGGTTACCGGCCCCTGGTACGTCCTGGCCGACGAGCAAATTCCGTCGGGGGAGGCGCTGCTCCGCAACCTGCTGATCGGCGCCGGGCACCAGCAGGCGCTCGACGCCCCGGACCGCGGGGTGCTCTACTCGCCGGACGCCTTCGGTCATCCCGCGGTGCTCCCCACCCTGGCCGCGGAAGCGGGGCTCACCGACGCGGTGCTCTGGCGCGGCCTGGGCGATGACGCAACCGGCGGCCACGACCTGGCCTGGTGGGAAGGCCCCGACGGGCGACGGGTGCTGGTGTATCATCTCCCGCCGGACGGCTACGAGATCGGCTCCAACCTCCTGGTGCCGGACGCCCGGCTCGGCGCCGCGTGGGCGGCGGTGAAGGCGCGCCTCCTCTCCCGCGCCGCCACCCGGCACGTGGCGCTGTTTGTCGGCGCCGACCACCACGCCCCCGATCCCGATCTCGGAAGCCTTCCCACGCGGCTGTGGGAGGTTGACCCGGAGGTGGAGTTCCGCTCCTCGAGCCTGGCGGCCTACTTCCGCGCCGCCCGCGGCGACCTCGAGGACCTGCCGCTCCTGGCCGGCGACCTGCGCTGGTCCTACGGCTACACCTGGACCCTGCAGGGGGTGCACGGCACCCGGGCCCCGCTCAAGCGGCGCAGCAGTCTCATCGAGCTGGGGCTGGCCCGCATCGCGGAGCCGCTGGCGGCGCTCTTCCCCGCGCGGGGAGAGGGCGCCATCCTGCGCCACGCCTGGCGGGAGGTGGTGCAGTGCCACTTCCACGATGCGATCGGCGGCTGCGCCGCGGATGAAGTGGCCCAGGCCATGACGACCCGGCTGACCGACGCCGCGGCGGCTGCCGATGAAGTGGCGCGGGCCGCACTGGCCCGCGCCGCGGGCCATGACCCCGCGCCTGCCCGCCGCCGCCGCCGCGGCCACCGTGGGGACCGTCCCGGCGCTGGCCCGCGCCGCGGGCCACGACCCCGATGGCGCCCGCGAAGGCCACCGGACCAGCCCGGCCCTCTTCCTCTGGAACCCGGTGGCGCGGCCCCGGGGCGGCGTGGTGACGGCGGAGGTGAGCTTCTTCCGCCGCGACATCCTGGTGGGGCCCCCCGGCGAGCGCCGCCCGCGGTCCGGCCCCGGCGGCGGCCCCTTCCTGCTGGCGGTTCCCCGGCCGGACGGCAGCCTCGCGCATGTCTCGCCGCAGGTGCTGGAAGCGGTGCCCGCGCTGGAGCGGCTCGACGCGCCCCGGCACTACCCGGACCTGGACCTGGTGGACCGGGTGCGGATCGCCTTCCCGCTGCCCGACCGGCTGCCGCCGCTCACCGGGCGGCTGTTGTCCGTCGTCCCGGGCGACCCCGATCCGCTCGAGACCTTCGCCTTTGCCGAGGGTCAGCTGCTCTGGAACGGGCGGGTGGAGCTCGGCGTGGACACCGACGGCACGGCGGTGCTGCGCACGCCGGGCGCGGGCAGCGCCGTGGCGACTGGGCTGCTGGCGGTCGAGAGCGAGGCGGACGCCGGGGACTGCTACACCTTCCAGCCGGTGAAGGAAGACCGGCCGAGTCTGGGCCGGCGCGCCGGCAAGGTCCGGGTGAGCGCGGAGGGCCCCTACCTGGCCGGCCTCGAGTGGGATGTCCGGCTGGCGGGCGGGCGTGGGGCTCGGGCCGGTGCGGGCAAGGTCACGGCGCGGATCCGGGCCGAGGCGGCGGGGGACTCTCCGGTGCTCCGGCTGATGATCGCGCTGGACAACCAGGCCCGGGATCACCGGCTCCGGCTCCGGTTCCCCACCGGCCTCAAGGGGGCGGACTGCCTGGCCGGGGCGCAGTATGGGAGTGTCCGGCGGGGGCCGGTCCGGCTCGGTGGGGTGCGATACCCCTCGGAGGCGCCGGTGCGGACGGCGCCGGCGCAGCGCTGGGTGGCGGCGGCGCGGAAGGGGCGGGGGCTCGCGGTCTTCGCGCCGGGGTTCTTCGAGTACGAGTGGACGGCCAGGGGAGACTTGCTCATCACCCTGCTCCGTTCGGTGGGCGAACTCTCCCGCGGCGACCTGCCGGCCCGGCCGGGGCACGCCGGCTGGCCCACCGCAACGCCCGACGCCCAATGCCTGGGCCAGGAGGTGCTGGAGCTGGGATTGGCTCCCGTCACGGAAGCGGACCTGGCGGAGCCGGAGCGGCTGGAACAGTGGTGGGAGGACCGGTTCCTGCCGCCGCTCGGCACCTTCTATCGGGTCCATGCCGATGCCGCGTCGGCTGCGCCCGCGGTGCCGCCGGTGGAACTCGTCGGGGACGGCCTGGTGCTCACCGCCCTCAAGCCGGCGGAGAACGGCATCGGCTACATCCTGCGCTGCGCCAATGTCCGGGACGAGGCGGTGGCCGGGCGCTGGCGCTGGGCCCGGCGGCCGGAGCGGGTCACGCGGGTGCGGGCCGACGAGCAGGAACTGGGCGAGCTGGAGCTGGACGGGAACGAGCTCGCCTTCGAGGTCGGGGCGCGGGAGCTCTGGTCGTTCCGGGTGGAGGGGGGGTAGGGGCGGGCGAACG
>JANRJZ010000055.1:0-7811 GCA_033763675.1 Gemmatimonadota bacterium | reverse complement strand
GCTGCAGCGCTACCTTGACCGGCTCTCCGGGGATGGCGAACTGGCCCGGGACCTGGCGCAGGAGAGCTTCCTGCGGTTGTACCGCCGGAGCGGACTCCCCGACCGGCCGGAGGCCTGGCTGATCACGGTGGCGACCAACCTGTGGCGCAATGCGCGCGCCGCCCGCGGCCGGCGACGGCGCCTGCTCGGTCCGGCACGCGCCCCGGAGCTGGTGGGAGACCCGAGCCCCTCTCCCGCCCACGCGACCCTGGCGGCAGAGGCGGGGACCCGCGTGCGAGAGGCGCTCGCCCAGCTCCCCGATCGGGACCGCGAGCTGCTGCTGCTGCTGGCGGAGGGCTATCGCTACCGGGAGATGGCCGAGGCGACCGGGATCGCGGAGGCGAGCATCGGCACCCTGCTGGCGCGGGCCAAGCGCGCCTTCCGCGCCGCATATCCGGAGGATCCCGATGCATCTTGATGACGAGCGGACGCAGCGCTGGCTCCACGCCGAGCTCGACGGCCCGGCGCGGCAGGCGGTGGCGGCCCACCTCGCGACCTGTGCCGAGTGTCAGGCGCAGGTGGCCGCGGCGAACGCGGAAGAGGCCTGGGTCCGGGCCCGGCTGGCGGTGCTGCCCGAGCCGAGGCCGCTCGCCTCCCCGGCCGGGCTGCGGGCGCGGGCGAGTTCCCTGCGCCGGTGGCGGTGGGCGGCGACCATCCTGCTGAGCTGCGCCGCGGCCGGGGCAGCCTATGCCATGCCGGGGTCCCCGCTGCCGGGGTGGGTGGAGCGGCTCGCCGAGTGGATGTCCCCCCCGGGGCGCAGTCCCGCCCCGGAGCCCCCGGCAGCCGCGCCGGCGGCGCCCTCGGGCATCGTCCTGCCGGTGGAGCCGAGCCTGACCATCCGGCTGCACGGTGGCGCGGCGGGCAGCGAGGCGAGGGTCGTCGTGGTGGACTCCGGCGGGATCACCGTCCGGGTGCGCTCGGGCCAGGCGGCATTCACCACCAGCGCCGGATTGCTGGTCGTGGATGCCAGTGGGGCCGGGACCGGCATCGAGGTGGAGCTGCCACGGGGCGCCCCGATGGTCAGGATCGAGGCGGCGGGACAGCGCCTGCTCCTGTTGCGGGATGGCGTGGTCGAATCGGCCGCGTCCGCGGATGACGCCGGGATCTACCGGCTGGAGTTCTGACCGGCGAGCGGGCGCCGGCGCGCGTGTCACAATCGCCGGGATGCCGGGTTCCTTGGGGTGACCCAGTCCGCGCCCGGCGCGGGGAGGAATCCATGCGGACCCAGCTTACCCTTGCCCTGCTGCTCACCACTCTGGGGCAGACCCTGGCTTGCCAGAACTCGTCCGGCCCCGGCTTCACGCCCAATCTCGATATCGCCATCTGCCAGCCCACGGCCGGCAATCTCTCCAGCAACATCACCCACCCCTTCTTCCCGATGACGGTGGGCCGGCAGTGGACGCTGGAGGGGGATGACCAGGGCCAGGCCGTGGTCCTGCAGATCACGGCGCTGCCGGACACCGAGCTGGTGGCCGGGATCTACGTCCGGGTTTTGGAGGAACGGGAGACGGTTGGGGGAGCGCTGCTCGAGGTGTCACGCAACTTCTTCGTGCAGACCGGGGACGGCACGGTCTGCTACTACGGGGAGGATGTGGACATCTACGACAACGGCGTGATCGTCTCGCATGACGGGGCGTGGCGGGCCGGCGTGAGCGGCGCGACGCCGGGCATCTTCATGCCGGCGGCGCCGGCGGTGGGGCAGGCCTTCGAGCAGGAGGTGGCGCCGGGCATTGCCCAGGACCGGGTGACCATCAAGGCCGTGGGGGAGACTACCGTGGTGCCGCTCGGCAGCTACAGCAACACGATCCGGTTCACGGAGACCACCCCGCTCGAGCCCGGCGCCAAGTCCACCAAGGTGTACGCCGGCGGCGTCGGGCCGCTGGTGGATGACATTGTGCGGCTGACGTCAGTGACGCCGTGAACCGGTGGAGCACCGCCACAGCAACAACCACTGCACGACACGGAACCACGGAATCACGGAAGGAGCCCGGAATTAGCCGGCATGCTTCCGTGCTTCCGTGGTTCCGTGTCGTGCAGTTGCTGTCTTCGAACCCCCTCACGGCGTCGCGCCCGCCCCGGCGCCGGCCCCGCCGAGCGCCGCGCGGCCGATGGTCCCGGCGTCGGTCCCGAACCAGAGGCTCCTGGTCCGCGGGTCGAAGGTCATGTGCCGCACCACGATGCCCCCGCTTTCGGCGATGGGAATCGGGGTGCCGAAGCTCCGGGTGCGGGGATCGAACGCCACCAGCCGGTTGGGCTGCACCCCCGTCTCCACCTGCCACACCCGCCCCCGGTCATCCCCGGCCATGGCGTAGGGCGCCGAGCGCGCCCCGGCGGGGTTCTGCCACTCCTCGAAGGTCCCGGTCGCGGGGTCGAGCGCGACCAGCTTTCCGCGGGCATAATCGCCGGCGAAGATCCGGTCATCCGGCGTGATCACCAGCCGCCTGGGCCGGGCGCCGGGATCGGGGATGGTGTACTCCCGGAGCGTGTAGTTCGCCGGGTCGATGGTCCCGATCCGGTTGGCGCCGAATTCGACGAACCAGGGGCGGTCCTTCGAGTCCATCACGATCCCGTAGGGGCGGGAGCCGGGATTCGGCATGCGAACGATCCGGATGGCCCCGGTCGTGGCGTTCAGGTGCCCTACCGCGTTGGAGCCCTGCAGCGTGAACCAGAGGTTGCCGGCCCGGTCGAAGGTCAGAGTGTGGGGATCGGTCAGGTCCGCCTCCGGCATCGGGTACCGGGTGATCGCCCCGGTGGCCGGGTCCAGCCGGCCGATCATCCCGTTCCGGTTGCCGGCGTACCAGGGGGTACCGTCCCGCGCGACGATGACGTTATGGGGATGGGTCCCGGGGTCGATCTCGTAGCGGCGGAACCGGCCCGAGACCGGGTCCAGCACCGCGAGGTAGTTGCCGGCCTGGCCGACGAACCAGACCCGGCCGTCCGGGGCCACCATGGGGTCGCGGGGGCGGCTCTGTTCCCAGGGCACGGGCCACTCGGTGACGGTGGCGGGGACCTGGGCGGCCGCCGCGAGGGGGGTGAGGAGCAGGATAGTCAGGACGCGCATGATTGTGCCTGGTTCCGGCAGGGGATGAATTCTGGCCGCCCGGTCCCGCCGGCGGCCCCCACCCTAACCTGAACCCGGTTCACCGCCGCTTCAAGTTCCCTTCATCGAGCGGGCGCAATCTTGGCCGGACATTCCGGCCCATTTCACGACAGTCGCGTCCCCCACTCGCCGCGCTGCCGCCCCCCAAGCCCGGGCCGCTGGCTCCTTCAGCCGAAGCGGAGGTCGTTCCGATGTCGTTCGCCGCCCCATCGTGGTTCCCCGCCACCGAATCGGTGGAAGCTGAGCTCGCCCGCCGCGGGGTCACCCGCCGGGAGTTCATGGAGTATTGCAGCAGCCTCTGTATCGTGCTCGGCGTGGGCAAGTCGGAAGCACCCAGGATGGCCGCCGCGATCCTCGCTGACCGGCGGCCGAGTGTCATCTGGATCCAGCTGCAGGAGTGCACCGGCTGCGTGGAGAGCGTGATCCGGACCTCGGAGCCGTCGATCGGCACCCTGGTGCTGGACCAGATCTCCCTCGACTTCTCCCACACCCTGATGGCGGCGGCGGGCCACGCGGCGGAGTCGGCGGCGGCGGCGGCGATGGCCGCGGAGAAGGGCAAGTACCTGCTGGTGGTGACCGGCTCGGTCCCGCTGGCGGACGACGGCATGTACCTGACCATCGGGGGCCGCACCGCCAAGGTCATCCTGGAGGAGGCGGCGGAGGGGGCGGCGGCGATCATCGCGCTGGGGGCCTGCGCCCACTGGGGCAGCGTGCAGGCGGCGCGGCCCAATCCGACCGGCGCGGTGGGGGTCAGCGAGATCATCAAGAACCGCCCGGTGGTGAACATCGCCGGCTGCCCGCCGATCGCGGACGTGGTCACCGCGACGGTGGCGCACTTCCTCACCTTTGGCCGGCTGCCGGCGCTGGACGGCGATGGGCGGCCGCTGTTCGCCTACGGCGCCCGGATTCACGACCAGTGCCCCAAGCGGGCCAACTTCGACGCCGGCCAGTTCGTGGAGAAGTTCGACGACGAGGGGGCGCGGAAGGGGTGGTGCCTGTACGAGGTGGGCTGCAAGGGGCCGGCGACCTTCTCCCCCTGCCCCATCTTCCAGTGGAACAGCCACACCGACTGGCCGATCGGCGCCGGGCACCCCTGCATCGGGTGCACCGAGCGGGGCTTCTGGGACACAATGACGCCCTTCTACGGCCGGCTGCCGGATGTGGGCGGCTTCGGGATCGAGTCGAAGGTGGACATCCTGGGGGCGGCGCTGGCGATCGGCGCCACCGCGGGCGTGCTGGCCCATGCCGCCGCGACCGGTGTGCACCAGATGCGGGAGCGGAAGCGTTCCCTCCCCGTGATTGATCCGTCGTCCGGCGGCCCCGGCACCCCTAACGCGTGAGGCGAGAGCAACCCATGGCTGCCACCAAAGTCGTCGTCGACCCGATCACGCGCATCGAGGGTCACCTCCGGATCGAGGCCCAGGCCGAGAACGGCCGGATCAGCAACGCCTGGGCCACCTCGACCCAGTTCCGCGGCATCGAGATCATCATGCAGGGGCGCGATCCCCGGGACGCCTGGGCCTTCACCCAGCGGATCTGCGGCGTGTGCACGGTGGTGCACGCCGTCGCCTCCTGCCGCGCGGTCGAGGACGCGCTGGGCATCACCATCCCGCCCAATGCCAACCTGATCCGCAACCTGGTGCACGGGATGCAGTTTATCCAGGACCACGTGATCCACTTCTACCACCTGCACGCGCTCGACTGGGTGGACGTGGTCAGTGCCCTCAAGGCGGACCCCGCCGGCACCAGCCGGCTGGCGCGCTCGATCTCCCCCTGGCCCAACAACTCCGAGACCTACTTCAAGGCGGTCCAGGACCGGCTCAAGAAGTTCGTCGCCGGCGGCCAGCTCGGCATCTTCGCCAACGGATACTGGGGTCACCCGGCGTACAAGCTCCCGCCGGAGGCCAACCTCATGGCGGTGGCGCACTACCTGGAGGCGCTGGACTGGCAGCGGGACGTCATCCGGCTGCACACGATCTTCGGCGGCAAGAACCCGCACCCGAACTTCCTGGTGGGCGGCATGGCCTGCGCCATCAACCTGGAGGACACCGGGACCATCAACGCCGAGCGGCTGGTGGACGTGCAGGCGATGATCCGCCGCGCCCGGGATTTCGTGGAACAGGTGTACTACCCCGACCTCGTGGCCATCGCCGGCTTCTACAAGGACTGGGCGGCGATCGGCGGCGGGACCAGGAACTTCCTCTGCGTGGGCGAGTTCCCCGAGGCGGGGGTCAACGACTTCGGCCAGCTCTACTTCCCCCGCGGCGTGATCCTCAACGGCGACCTCAGCACCATCCACGAGTACGACCACAAGCTGGTCAAGGAGTACATCACCAGCTCCTGGTACGAGTACCCGGGCGGCGATGACGCCGGGCTGCACCCCTACGAGGGGGAGACCAAGGCCAAGTACACCGGCCCGCCGGCGCCATGGGAGTACCTGCAGGGGCTCGACAAGTACACCTGGATGAAGGCGCCCCGCTACGACGGCAAGCCGATGCAGGTGGGGCCGCTCGCCCGCATGCTGGTGGCCTACGCCAGCGGCCATGACGACGCCCAGGGCATCGTCAACGAGGCGCTGGGACGCCTCGGCGTGGGGCCGGCGGCGCTGTTCTCCACCATGGGCCGCACTGCGGCCCGCGGCCTGGAGACGGTGCTGATCGCCCGGCGGATGGAGACCTGGTTCAACAGCCTGATCGAGCGGGTGAAGAGCGGCGATACCAAGACCTTCGCCGGCGAGAAGTGGGAGCCCTCCACCTGGCCGGCCAGCTGCGAGGGGTACGGCTACCTCGACGCCCCGCGCGGCGCGCTGGGCCACTGGGTGCAGATCCGGGACGGCAAGATCAGCCGCTACCAGTGCGTGGTGCCCAGCACCTGGAACTGCTCCCCGCGGGACAAGCAGGGCCAGATGGGCCCCTACGAAGCGGCGCTGGTGGACAACCACCCGCTGGTCAACCCGGAGCAGCCCATCGAGATCCTGCGCACCATCCACTCCTTCGATCCCTGCATGGCCTGCGGCGTGCACGTGCTCGATGCCCAGGGCAACGTGGTGACGGAGGTCAAGGTGCAATGAGCGCCACTCCCCTTCCGCCTCAGCCGGCGCCGCCCCGGCCGCGTGGCTTCACCCTGGGGCACCGGATTCCGCCCCCCAGCGGCGAGTACCGGTGGGTGTACCTGTGGGACGCCCCGCTCCGGGCCATGCACTGGCTGGCCGCCATCGCCATCGTGGCGCTGGCGGTGACCGGCTTCTACATCGGCAAGCCCTATTTCATCACCGGCGGCGCCGAGTCCGCGGACCCGTTCGTCATGGGGTGGATGCGGTTCATCCACTTCGCCTCCGCCGCCATCCTGGTGATGACCGCGATCGTCCGCGGCTACTGGATGCTCGCGGGCAACAAGTTCGAGCGCTTCGCGGCGCTGTTCCCGGTGCGGCCGCGGGACTGGGTCAACATGTGGAAGCAGGCCAAGTTCTACATGCTCATGGAGCGGCATCCGCCGGCCTACCTCGGCCACAACCCGATGCAGCAGCTCAGCTACACCGGGATCTACCTGGTTGCCGCCGTCATGGTGGTCACCGGCTTCGCGCTCTACGGCCAGTCCAACCCCGGCGGCCTCATCAACCGCGCCTTCGCCTGGGTGCCGGCGCTGGCGGGCGGGATCCAGATGGTCCGCTTCATCCATCACGTCCTCACCTGGGTGCTCATCATCTTCATCCCGATGCACATCTACCTGGCCATGCGGGCGGACACCCTCGAGCGCACCGGGGTGATCTCCTCGATCATCACCGGCGGGCGGTTCGTGGACGCGAAGGAGAAGTTCATTGACGCCGAAGATGCCTAGGCCCGCCGCCGGGGCGCTGGTCCTCGGCTGCGGCAACCCGATCATGGGCGATGACGGCCTCGGCCTCGTCGCCCTGGAGCAGCTGCGCCGGGAGTGGGAGCTGCCGCCGTCCGTGACCCTCGTGGACGGCGGCACCTGGGGGATGAACCTCCTCCCCCTGATCGAGGACGCGGCGCAGCTGCTGCTGCTCGACGCGATCCGGGGGGGACAGGCGCCGGGCACGCTGATCGAGATCGAGCGCGCCGACCTCCCCCGGTACTTCAGCCTCAAGATCTCCCCGCACCAGATCGACCTGCGCGAGGTCCTGGGGCTGGCGGAGCTCCGCGGCACCCTGCCGGCGCAGGCGGTGGCCATCGGGGCGGAGCCGGAGTTCGTGGACCTCGCCACGGGGCTCACCCCCGCGGTGGCGGCCCGGGTGGATGACGTGGTGCTGCGCGCGGTGGACCGGCTGGCCCACTGGGGATACCGCCCCGCCCGGCGGGACGCGCTGGTTCATGCATGAGCTGAGCCTGGCCCTCGAGGTCTGCCGCATCGCGGAGCTGAATGCGGCCCCCCGCCCCGCGCGCGACGTGCGCACGGTGGCGGTGGAAGTGGGCGAGGATGCCGGGATCGAACTGGAGAATTTCCGCTTCTGCCTGGAGGCCCTGCTCTCCGGCGCCCCGTTCGCCGGGGCCCGGGCGGAGCTGGTGTCGCAGCCGGGCACCGATCTCAGGGTGAGTTACCTGGAGGTAGACGATGGCCGTCCGGACGATTGACGTGCGGGAGCGGGTGATGGCCCGCAACGACGAGCTGGCGGCCCTGGTGCGGCAGCGGCTCCGGGACGCGGGTGTCCCGG
>JANRJZ010000054.1:0-31807 GCA_033763675.1 Gemmatimonadota bacterium | reverse complement strand
AGCTGCTCCGGACCCGCCCCGGCCATCTCGGTGCTCAGGGAGGCGAGCCAGGCCAGATACAACGGGGCCAGCGCGCCCAGCAGGTGGTCGCGGTTCATCACGCGGGTGTGGTGGGCCAGCGAGAAATCATAGACGATCCGGGCCCACAGCTGATCCGGCATGGCGAAGCCGGTCCCCGGCATCTGGGCCAGCCGCTTGAGTTCCACCAGGGTGCCCGGAGAATGCACCAGCCCCCAGACTTCCCCCAGGTTGCGCTGTCCCAGCCGGAACCCCTCGATCATGCGCCGGGGGTCGAGCCCCGCCGGCTCGATGGCGGTGGCGTCGATCGCACCCAGCACCGGAACCGGCAGGGACCCACGCACCTTCTGCCAGACGGGAATCGTCCGCTCCATCTCGCCGAACACCGGCGACACCGCCTGCTGCAACATGGCCGTGAGGCCGCCGGGGCCTTCACTCACCGCCATGGCGCGCGGCTCGAGGACGGCCTGGCTGATCGGCAGGGCCGCGGTGATCGCCTCGGCCTGCAGCCGGAGCTCGACCGATTGCGGCCCTGGAGCGGGCTGCCCGGGCTCGCTCGACAGGAAGCGCTGCAGCAGGCGGCCCGAGCAGGCGAACTCCGCGCCGAGGGGAAAGCGGAGACGGCGGCCGTACAGGGCGCGGACCAGGGGATAGACGATCCCCGTGGTGATGCCGCCGCTGCAGGGGTGGCGCAGGTAATAGGGCGTGACCAGGTCCTGCTCCTGGTCCACGACGGGAAGGAGCAGCCGCCCGATCCGGTCCGGGGTGAGGCCGGCGACCTCTGGCTCGAGGACGGCACAGCCACGGACGCCGAGCCGGTGGCTGGCCTCGAGCATGAGGCGCAGGGCGACGGCCCGCGGGTCCACGCCGGCGGTGGTCGGGTCGCGGGGGGCCACCTCCAGCACCGGCACGCCGCCCTCCGGCGCCACGGGACCGGCGGCAGTGCCCCCGGTACGCGCGTGCAGCACCACCGCGCTCCGCCCGGGGTAACTCTGGGCCAGTCCCGCCTGGGCGGCGGCGATGGCCCCGCGCCAGTCCTCGATCCGGTCGGTCGTGGCCACGCCGACCGTGAGGTCCACGCTCCCGAGGGCCTTGAGCGCGGCCTCGACCTCCGGGGTGAGCGTGGTCTTCACCGGCATGCTGGTCTCCGGGGTGGACAAGACACACTGCCGTTGTCGCCGCGCCGGGGGCCCGCGAGGCGGCCGGTTTCCGGCTATGGCGAGACTATCCGGTCATGGCCACCCGCGTCAATGGCGGGCGCCGGCCGGGCGCGTGACGCGCATCCTTGCAATTGATTCCGGCGGTCCCTAACCTACGCGCTGCTCGCCTCCGCCGGGGCCGGAAGGGGCGGCGGCAGAGCCGGCGAGCCTGGCGCGCGCAAGCGTGCCGGCGCGGCCCGACCTCCGGGGGGAGCAGTGAGCCAGCAACCGGGCAGCGCCAACGACCCGCAGTGGTACAAGGACGCGATCATCTATGAACTCCACGTGCGCTGCTTCCATGACGCCAACGGCGACGGGATAGGAGACTTCCGGGGCCTCATCGAGAAGCTGGACTACCTGCAGGACCTCGGGGTCACCTGCCTCTGGCTGCTGCCGTTCTTTCCCTCGCCGCTGCGGGATGACGGCTATGATATCGCGGACTATACCGGCATCCACCCCGCCTACGGCACGATGGAGGACTTCACGGAGTTCCTGGCCGCCGCGCACCAGCGCGGCATGCAGGTGCTCATCGAACTGATCGTCAATCACACCTCGGACCAGCATCCGTGGTTCCTGGCGGCGCGCGCGGCGCCCCCCGGGTCGCCGGAACGGGACTTCTACGTGTGGAGCGACACGGACCAGAAGTACGCCGGCACCCGGGTCATCTTCACCGATACCCACACCTCGAACTGGACCTGGGACCCGGTCGCGGGGGCCTACTTCTGGCACCGGTTCTTCTCCCACCAGCCGGACCTGAACTTCGACAACCCCCGGGTCGAGCAGGAAATCATCCGGGTGATGCAGTTCTGGCTGGCGCTGGGCGTGGATGCCCTGCGACTGGACGCCATTCCGTACCTGGTCGAGCGGGAGGGCACCAGCAACGAGAACCTGCCCGAGACCCACCAGCTCATCAAGCGGCTGCGCGCCGCGATGGACGCCGGGTACGCCGGACGGCTGCTGCTGGCGGAGGCCAACCAGTGGCCCGCGGATGTTCGCGCCTACTTCGGCGAGGACGACGAGTGCCAGATGGCGTTCCATTTCCCCCTGATGCCGCGGCTCTTCATGGCCCTGCGACTGGAGGACCGGCATCCGGTCACCGAAATCATGCGGCAGACCCCCGCCATCCCCCCCCGCTGCCAGTGGGGCCTCTTCCTCCGCAACCATGATGAGTTGACGCTGGAGATGGTGACGGACGAGGAGCGGGACTACATGTACTTCGCCTACAGTGCCGATCCGCGCATGCGGGTGAACGTCGGCATCCGGCGCCGCCTGGCGCCGCTGCTGGAGAATGACCGGGACCGTATCGAACTGCTGCACAGCATCCTGCTCTCCTTCCCCGGCACGCCCATCCTGTACTACGGCGATGAGATCGGCATGGGGGACAACATCTACCTCGGCGATCGTCACGGGGTGCGCACCCCGATGCAGTGGAGCGTCGACCGCAACGCAGGGTTCTCCCGCGCCAATCCCGCCCGCCTCTATTCTCCGGTGGTGATGGACCCGGTCTACGGGTACCAGGCGGTGAATGTGGAAGCGCGGCAGAGCGAGCCGTCGAGCCTGCTCAACTGGATCCGGCACATGATCGCCATCCGGAAGCTGTTCCACGTGTTCGGCCGGGGCACGATCGAGTTCCTGGAGCCGACCAACCGCACCGTGCTCGCCTATCTCCGCCGGTACGAGGGGGAGCAGGTCCTCTGCGTCGCCAACCTGTCGCGGTTCGCCCAGCCCTTCGAGTGCGACCTCTCGTCGCTGGCCGGGCTGACGCCGGTCGAAATGCGCGGCTACGTCGAGTTCCCACGCATCGGGAAGACGCCCTATCCGCTGACGCTCGGGCCCTACGGCTTCCTCTGGCTGGAACTGCAGAACCGGGAGGAATCCGCCAGCCCCGCGGTGACCGAGCCCGGCCTGGTGCTGCCGGCCGCGGATGCCTGGGGGGGGCTGCTGCAGGGGACCCCGCGGCGCGCCCTGGAATCGCGCTTCCTGCCCGAGTTCATCCCCCGCCAGCGGTGGTACAGCGGCAAGCTGCGGGTCATCACCTCGTGCCAGATCGAGGACGCCATCCAGGTCTCCGAGGGGGCCGGGCTGCTGCTGGTGGCGGTTCGCTTTGCCGAGGAGCCGGCGGAGCACTACGTGGTAACGGTCGGCATCACCCTCGGCGAGGCCGCCAGGCGCCTCCGGGAGGATCGCCCCGGTGCCATCCTCGGCAACCTGACCGTTGGAGGCAAGGCGGGGGTGCTCCATGATGCGCTGCTCTCGGACGAGTTCTGTCGCCGCCTCCTGGCACTCGCCCGGCAGCAGGGCGAGGGGGCAGGGGTGACCGGGCGCGTGACCGGCGCCCCGGCCCCATTGCTGCTGGATGTCGCGGTCCCCCAAGCGGAGCCGCCGGTGACCCATGTCGGTGGGGAGCAACGGAACAGTTCCATCATCTATGGCGACGAGTTCATCCTGAAGCTGTTCCGCCGGATCGAGCCGGGCCCCAATCCGGATGCCGAGATGATCCACTGCCTTTCGTCCGAGCGCGGCTTCACCGGGGTCCCGGCCTTCGCCGGCAGCCTGGAGTACACCCGGCCCGGGATGCCGCCGGCGACGCTCGGGCTGGTGCAGCGGTACGTGCCCAACCAGGGGGACGGGTGGAGCTGGATGGCGGCGGAGCTTGGGCGCTACTACGAACGGAGCATGACCTTGCCGGTCGGTCTCACCCCGCCGCTCGGGACCGACGGCGACCTGGCCCTGGGCGTGACGCCGCTGGCGCCGGAGGTCGAGACCCTGCTCACGGTATCCCGGGAGGCGGCCGCCGTGCTGGGCCGTCGGACCGGCGCGCTCCACCTCGCCCTGGCCGAACCTACCGGGGACCCCGCCTTCACCCCGGAGCCGCTGATCGCGTCGGACCGCGCCGACCTGACCGCGGCGGTCCGGCAGCATGCCTCCGCCGCCATCGAACAGCTCCGGATGGCGCTGCCCAGCCTTCCCAACGAGACGGTGGAGCTGGCCAGCCGGGTCATCAGCCTCCGGACCAGGATCCTCTCACACCTGCAGCGGCTGGCGGCGCCGGCGCCGGACAGTGTCAAGATCCGGGTACACGGCGACCTGCACCTGGGGCAGGTCCTTCGTGTCGGGGCCGATTTCGTGATCCTGGACTTCGAAGGAGAACCGGGGCGGCCTCCCGCCGAGCGTCGTGCGAAGCAGTCGCCGCTCAGGGACGTCGCGGGGATGCTGCGTTCCTTCGGGTATGTGGCCCGCTACGCGCTGCAGGACACCGCGGCGCGCGGCGCCGGTGAGCCGGCGCGGCTGGATCCCTGGAGCAGGCTCTGGGAGCACGCCGTCTCGGCGGCGTACCTGGACGCCTATCGCCGGACGGTGGAGGGGTCGGTGCTGCTGCCGGCGGATGCGATCCTGCCCACCCAGCTCCTCCACGCGTTCGTGCTGGACAAGGCGCTTTCCGAGCTGACCTTCGAGCTGGCGAACCGGCCGGCCTGGGTCTCGGTGCCGCTCACCGGGATCGTGGCGCTGCTGGTCGAGCGTCCCGCGCCCGCAGGCTGAGCCGGCGGGGTTCCACCACCGGAACCGCACCCAGGGCCACGACCGTCGGCGTACGCCGACGGCCGGATATAGGGATGGAAGGGCCCCTCAGATCGCCGGCGCCGACTTGAGAGCGGGCCAGGCGGCATCAGCTCTGGCGATGTGGCCGGGCACGTCCTTGAGCCAATCCCGCTGCACGCTCTTGTTGACGTTGAGGTAGAGTTTCCCGTCGACGATCCGGAAGGCGGCGGGATCAATCGGCAGCTTCTTTCCCATTGCCACGCCCATGGCGCAGTACCCGCCGTACTGCGGCAGGTACCTGGTCGGGTCGGCCTGGAACTGATGCCGGTGCTCGGCACTCGCGAACCGGTAGGTGACACCCTCGTACGTGGCGCTGAACGCCGCGGTGCCCTTCACCGGCGCGCCTTCGCTGAAGTACGCCACCGGGTCGTAGCCCTTGAGGCCGAGCCCGTTCTTGTCGGTGTTGTATGCGGTCTGCTGAGCAGCGGCTCCGGCCGCACCCAGGAGCATCGTCACCGCGAGGGCGAGGAGACTGTGCCAGTTCTTGCTCCACATCGTGATCTCCGTTACAGGATGGACGGGTGCATTCCCGTCGGGCGAATAACTGGCGACCGGCCGGATAGTTCCACTGCGTGCGTCGATCAGCCGGGCACCGCGGCGGCTGGCGCCGCCGGGGTCCAGGCCCGTCCCTGGAAGAACCGGTCCAGCGGCGTGTCGGCGAAGTGGTTGGTGAAGTTGCTGAGCGTCTTTACCCCGATGGCCAGGATGATGGCCAGCACGTGCCGGTCGGTATAGCCCTCTGCATGGAGGGCCGCGAGATCCGCCTGGGTGGGCCGCCCGCGGGTACGGACCATCGTTCGCGTGAAGGTGGCCAGCGCGCTCAGCTGCGGGTCCGGGATCTCCCGGTCCTGACGGATGGCATCGGTGACCGAGCGGGCGACTGCCGACTGGGTGTCCGCCAGATAGCTGTGGGCCGCCACACAATACCGGCAGCGATTCTCCAGGCTCACGGCGAGAAAGATGACTTCCTGCTCCTGCTTGGTAAAGCCGGCTTCCCTCCGGAACCGGTCGTACCCGAAGAGATAAGTCTCCAACAGCCCGGGAATGTGGGCCATGCAGCCGTACATGTTCGGGACCATGCCGACCTGTTGTTTGGCGCGTTCGAGGACCACTCGTGCTTCGGGTGGGGCATTCTCCAGTGTGAGCACCGGCAAGTCGGCGGTGGCGTGCGTCGTCATCATCCCTCCTCTGGCGTGTGGGTACTGTGGCATTCCGGGGCGGGGCTCGGGCTCAGTCCCGGGCCGACGGCGTGATGCCTTCGGCCTGGAGCATGGCCATCACTCGCTGCCGTAATGCGGCCGAGTGGTTTCCCGTGCTCCGGGTCGAGGCGAGCACGGTCAGGAAGGCCTGCTCGAATGCCATCTGGGGGTGACACCGCTGGCAGGCCGCGAGGTGGGCGGCGAGTTCCAAGGCCCACTCAGGGGTGAGCTCCCCATCGAGATAATCCCAGAGCTGGCGCATGACCGTCTCGCAGTCGAGCTTCTGCATCGTCTAGCCCTTCTTCTCCTGCCTGTTTCCTCCGACCAGCCCTGCGTCCCGGGCGTGCGTCAGGAGCCGCTCCTGCAGGACCCGGCGGCCCCGGAAGAGGCGCGACCGGACTGTGCCGATCGGGATCTCCAGGGCGCGGGCGGTGTCCTCGTAGGACCAGTCCTCGATGTCGACCAGCACCACCACCTCCCGGGTGGCCGGGGGGAGCTTCTCGATTTCACGTCGAACGGCGTCGCGGAGGTCAAATCGATCGAAGACGTCACCCAGGCCTGACTCCTTCGCCGATGAGTGAAGTGCGGCGGCCGCCAGCGCCTCGAGGTCGGCGTCACTCACGGGATCCATCCGGGCCTCTCTGGTTCGCGTGCTGTAGTGGAGGTTGCGGCAGATGGTGAACAGCCAAGCCCGGCAGGCGGTCCCCGGACGGAACGTTTGCCAGCTCCGATGCGCACGGAGGAAGGTCTCCTGCACCAGGTCGTCGGCGTCTGCTCCATTGCCGGCCAGCCACCGGGCGAACCCGGCGACCGCATCGAGGTGAGGCAGGGCCTCGAGCGTGAAGTCCGCTTCAGGGAGATCGGTCGGTGGTGCGGTCATGGGCGTCGACCACCAACCGGCAGCTACGCTCGAAAGTTCCATTTCGCTGAAGGAGACGGATGCTCGGCCCGGCCGCTGTAAGGAACACGGCACTGGAGGGAATCACTCCCGATGGAAGATCGTGACCCGGCGCCGGCGGAGGCAGTCGGTCCAGAGAATTCAACGGAGAGGCCGGAGTTCCATGAAGGTGGTTCAGGATGGCGTGGTGGCAGGACCCGGTAGTCGTGGCTGGGGCGTCCGGACCCGGCTGGTGGTCGGTATTCTGGTACTGGCGGGGGTGATCCTCGGCGGGCGGCAGTTCGCCGACCTGGTGCCCGCTTTCGTGCGCTGGGTCGGGGATCTGGGCCCCTTGGGGCCGCTGGCGTTCATCGCCGGCTATGTGGTCGCGGCCGTGGCCTTTGTACCGGGGGCCTTGCTCACCGTGGCCGCGGGCGCGGTGTTCGGCGTGGCGGCGGGGACGGCGTACGTACTGGTCGGCGCCACGCTTGGCTCGGCGGCCGCCTTCCTTGTCTCCCGGCATCTGGCGCGCGGCGCCTTCGAGCGTCGCCTGAGCGACAATCCCCGGTTTGAAGCCATCGATCACGCCATCGCCCTGGAGGGACGCAAGGTGGTCTTCTTGCTCCGCCTCTCGCCGGTGATCCCGTTTACCCTGCTCAACTATGCCCTAGGCCTCACCCGGGTCACCTTCGCCGACTTCATGATCGCCTCCATCGGCATGCTGCCCGGCACCCTGCTCTACACCTATGCCGGCAAGGTCGCCGGCGACCTCGCCGCCCTAGCGGCAGGCCAGAGTCCGCCACGGGGCGCAGGGTCTGTCGTCGTGCTGGCCCTCGGCTTCCTGGCCACCGTCGGGGTCACCGTGCTGGTGACCCGGCTGGCCCGACGGGCCCTCAGCGAATCTGCTGGAGAATCCAGGTGAGCGTCCCCGCTCCCTACGCCCCCACTCGGGACGTGGATGACGAGCGTCTGATTGCCAACGTCCACCCGCCGGACTGGGTCAATCCCACCCCGCGGGACCGCTACCATCTCGTCGTCATCGGTGCCGGGACGGCGGGCCTGGTGGCGGCCGCGGGCGCTGCGGGTCTCGGAGCGAAGGTGGCGCTGATCGAGCGTCACCTGATGGGCGGGGACTGCCTCAATGTGGGGTGCGTGCCCTCCAAGGGAGTCATCTCTGCCGCGCGTGCGTGGCACGACGCGCGCACGGCCGCCAGCCGCTTCGGTGGTCCTCCCGTCGTTGGGGATGGAGACTTTGCGGCCGCGATGCGGCGAATGCGGCGACTGCGGGCAGACCTGAGCCCGGTGGACAGCGCCCGACGCTTCGCCGATCTCGGGGTGGCTGTCTTTCTCGGACAGGGGCGTTTCAGCGGACCGGAGGCGATCGAGGTGGGCGGTGCCGCGCTCGGCTTCCGCCGAGCGGTGATCGCGACCGGCGCCCGGGCGGCGGTGCCACCGCTACCCGGAATCGAGGATTCCGGGTACCTGACCAACGAGTCGGTCTTCTCGCTCAAGGAGCGGCCGGAGAAGCTGATCGTCATCGGTGCCGGCCCCATCGGCTGCGAGCTGGCGCAGAGCTTCGCCCGGCTGGGCAGCGCCGTGACCGTGCTCGATCGGGCGCCGCGGGTGCTCCCCCGCGACGACGCTGATGCCGCGGCCGTGGTTGACGCGGCGCTCCGGGCCGACGGCGTCACCCTGGAACTCGGCGTCGAGCTGACGGGGGTCGAACGGCAGGGGGGAATCACCCGGGTGGGTCTCTCTCGACACGGGCGATCGTTTGTCGTCGACGGCGACACCCTCCTGGTCGCCGCCGGCCGCACCCCCAACCTCGACAACCTGGGGCTCGACCTCGCCGGGGTGAAGGCGGAGCGACACGGCGTGGTGGTGGACGACCGGCTGCGCACCACCAATCCGCGGGTCTATGCCATCGGGGACGTGGCCTCGCCATACCAGTTCACCCACGCCGCCGACTTCCAGGCCCGCCTGGCCATCGCCAACGCGCTCTTCTTCGGGCGGGGCCGGGCCAGCCGCCTGGTAATCCCCTGGAGTACCTATACCAGCCCGGAAGTGGCGCAGGTAGGCCTCACGGTCGAGGAGGCTGGGCGACAGGGCGTGGCGATCGACAGCGTCACGGTGCCGCTTCACGACGTCGACCGCGCAGTGCTGGCCGGCGAGACGGAGGGGTTTCTGCGGGTGAATCTGCACCAGGGCTCCGACCGCATCGTGGGTGTCACAGTGGTGGCCGCCCACGCCGGTGATCTCATCGGGGAGGCGGCACTCGCCATGACCAACCGACTGGGGCTGAGTGCCATTGGCCGGACGATTCATCCCTATCCGACCATCGGAGAAGCTTACCGCAAGGCGGCAGATTCGTGGAGGCGGCGCAAGCTCACCCCGACCGCGCGCCGAGCGCTGGCAACCTGGTTCAAGGTGTTCCGATGATGCCTTTCCGCCGGATCAACTGTCTGTCGCTTGCTGCCGTGCTCGCCGTCCTGGTACCCGTCACCGCGGGGGCGCAGAGCTTCAATCACTCGGCCTTCGATGCCTTGCTCGGGGCCCATGTGGTCGACGGGATGGTCGACTACGACGGCTTCGCTCGAGCGCCGGAGTTCGAGGAATACCTCAATTCCCTGGCGGCGTTCGAGCCGCAGTCGCTCCCGCGGCCAGAAGGACTTCGGTGGCCGTAAGGCGGCGGTCGCCCGGTTCAACTCCCGGTACTATCTCGAGGGGCCGGAGAAGCAGCTGCTCGAGAGCGGACGGTGGAAGCGATGGGAGTACACTGATTACGATTGGACTCTCAACAGCCAGGAGAACGCACGCCGCACCGAATCCAGTCGTCGAGCTTGATGGCCTCGATTCGCCGCAAGTTGGAGATCCTGCGGACGCCGGTCCTGGCCGATACCCGGGCCAACCTGGCCCGGTCATGGGAGCGGGTGCCGGGGGTGCTTCGCGTCGGACGGCAAATGCTTGGTCGGGCGGGGAACGGCTGTGGCGCCACGATCGGCGCGATGCCGCTATGCGACTGCGCCTGCGACTGCGCCGGCTGCTACCTGGGAGACGGCGCGAACCGGGTGCCGCCGTTTTCGCTTGAGGAGGTCAAGGAACAGATCCGGCTGCTTCGGCCAACCCTGGGACACGCCGGGAACCTGCAGCTGACCGACGGCGAGATCACCCTCCGCCCGGAGGAAGAGGTCGTCGAGCTGCTTCGATTCGCCCGGTCGCTCGACCTGATCCCGATGCTCATGACCCACGGCGACGCCTTTCGTCGCCGTCCCCACCTCCTCGAGCGGCTGGTGCTGGAGGGTGACCTGGCCGAGGTCAGCATCCACATCGACACGACCCAGCGGGGAAGACTCGGCGCGCACTACCGGGACGCGGCGAGCGAGGAGGCCTTCAATCCGCTGCGAGACGAGTTCGCCGAGCTTCTTCGCGGTGTAGCGCGCCACACCGGGCGATCGTTTCGCGGCGCACCACCATGACGGTGACCGCGGAGAACCTGGCTGGGGTACCGGGCGTGATCCGGTGGCTGAGCCGGAACGCCGATGTGTTCCGCCTGATCAGCTTCCAGCCGGTCGCCCAGGTCGGGAGAACTGAGCCGGGGCTCGGCGGCGGAGTCAGCGTGGAGGCGTTGTGGGAGCAGATCGCCTTCGGATTCGATGGGGCCGGCGCCGATCCCGGCCGGTTCCTGCGGGGTCAGATGTGGGTCGGGCACCCGGACTGCAGCAGGTACGTCGCCGGTGTCGTCGCCACCGAGCCGGGGACGCCGCCACGGTTCCACCCCGTCAGAACCGAAGGGGATCCGCTGGATCGGCGGGCGGTGGATGGGTTCCTCAAGCGCTTCGGCGGAATCAGTTTCCGGCTCGATGAGCCGGTGAAGCGGCTGATGCGATGGGCCGCGGTGCTGATCCACGCTCCCGGCTTCGTTCTGGGCACGCTTCCCGGCTTCCTCCGCACCTGGCTCCAACGGCTCAGTCCGGGACATTCCTGGCGTTTCGGTCTTCGGTTCCTCCGGGGCCAGGCGCAGCTGCGGGGGCTGGTGGTCATTAGTCACCACTTCATGAGCCCCGACGAGGCGATCTCGGCACGGGGCCGGGATCGGCTGGCCCTCTGCGTGTTCCACGGTCCCATTGAGGGCCGGCTCCTGCCCATGTGCGAGGCCAACGCCCTGGGACTGCGGGATCAGCTCTACCAGGGTCTACTCGGCAGAAAAGGCACAGCCGCAGGCGTGCTCAGCAACTCGCAGTCTGAAGCCTTGCAGACCTGATGCGCGGTCGTCCGGCGGTCAAAGCCACGCTTGCCCTTTCCCTGCTGGCAGTGCTCCTCGCGGCGTTGCTGGGTGGGCGGAGTCTGGGCCTTTCCCTGGTCACCGTGCTGGTGCGGGCGGAGTATCCGGCGGTCCGCTGGCTGACTCCGACGGAGCTGGCTGGGGAGAGGCCTGGGCCGTTGCTGCTCGATGTGCGGGAGGAGCGCGAATTCGCGGTGAGTCACCTGGCCGGTGCCCGTCGCCTGGAGCCGGGCGCGCCCATTCCTCTCGATGTGCTGGCGCTGCCGCGCGACACCCTCATCGTTGCCTACTGCGCGGTCGGGCGCCGGAGCGCCCAGGCCGTGAAGACGCTTCAGGCCGCAGGATTCACCAACGTGCGCAACCTGGACGGTGCGATCTTTCGCTGGGCAAACGAGGGCCGGCCACTGGTGAATGACGGCGGCCCAACCGTCAGCGTCCACCCCTACAGCTGGCTCTGGGGCGCGCTGCTTCCGGCAGCACACCGTGCCAGACCCTGACTGCGGTGTCCCTGGGCGCCACCTCGCCCGCCCCCGAACACCTGGGATCAGGCCGCGCTGGGAGCCGGCGATCTCCGTTCGCCGAAGCAGGCTTCGCGGACCCGGGCGATCTCGTCCACGAGCGTGGCGGCCTTGATCCGGAAGTGGGAGGCGTTCCAGACCGGCTTGCCGTTGCAGATCAGGATCACCTGCGGGGATTCGTGGCCCACACCGAGGTCGGCCGCGATCACGCTGGAGAGCCCGCGCTGGTGGATCACATCCACCTGGTACACCGGCACCCGGGGCGCGGCAGCGTGGATTGATCTCACTTCGGTCCGGGCCGCGGCGGATGCGCCGCAGATCGGACTGTGCTTGTAGATCAGGAGCAGCGGAGCGGATGCGAGGAGGTCGGGCCAGACGTGGTCGCCGGTTTCCGAGATCGGAATGATGGTCATGTGGACTGCTCCTTGTCATGGAATGCGGAGGCCGGTCCGGCGGGCGTTCGAGTTACCCGCGCAGTCATGGTGGCTGAATGCACGAGCGTCTGCAGGACAACGCAATAGCGCTCGGTCAGCTCGAGCAGCTTGGCGAGTTGCCCGTCGGTCGCGTCGGTCTCCAGCTCGACCGCGAGCTGGATCTGGGTGATGCCGACCGCGGCCTCGGAGCTGACGGCCAAGGTGCCGCGCGCGTCCCAGTGGGCCTGGGCCGTGATCCGGCCGCCCCGAACCGGGATACCCATGGCGAGTGAGACTGCAGACAGTGTGACGCCGGCGCAGCCGACCAGGGCCTGCAGGAGCATCTCGCCGGAACAGGCCAGATCGCCCGCACCGCCGGTGGCCGGATGGAGTCCCGCGGTCACGGGTCCCGCCCAGGTGGCGATGTCACAGCCGACCGCCTGCGGCCGCAGGGTACCTTCCGCACGGAGGGCCACCACGGCCGCCTCTGGCGCCGTGCGGTATCGGGCCTTGAGCGGGGTCTGCCGGGCGCGGAGCGCCTCGCGATCCAGTGGCGGGGTCATCGGTGGCCGCCAGTGACGGGGCACCGCGCCGGGGTGCCTGCGCCGGGCCACAACAGAGGTGCAAGGACCCGGGTCGGATGAGTGCCGACCTGCGGCAGGAAAGGCCCGTCTCCGGTCGTCACGCGGGCATCGACCGCCTGCGTTTGTTCCCGTGTCACGCGCCGAACCTCGAGGCCGGTGCCGGTCTGGAACCTCATGCCCGCCGCTCCGGTTGGCCGCGATCGCGGGAGGCCTCGACGCTGGACAGGGTCGAGACCATGTACGGTACCAGCGTGGTCAGCAGCATCTGGAGGAACCGCGACCGCGAGATGTCACCCCGGAGAATGGCGTCCCCGTGATTGATGGCGATCAGCAGGGCGCCCACGACGACCGCATAACGCAGCGCCCGGAGGACGACTGGCCTGGAGACGGCGATGTCAACCCGGGATCGCAAGTGCGATCCTCCCTGTTCGACGTGATTTTCCGTGCTCCTGGAACTAAGTTCCCCGCAGCACTGCGCCATCACAGGTGATTCCCTGCTCTTCGGATGGGATTACAGTCACGTGACCGCTCCTCACCGAACCATTGAAGATCCGAAGCGTACGGAAGGCATCCGGGCGCGCGACCCCGACACCCTTCAGGCGGTCGTTCGGGAGAATCTCCCCGTGCTGCTGCGCGCGGCCCGCGGGGGCGGACTGCCACCGGACCGGGCCGAGGACACCGTCCAGGAGGTGTTGCTGACGTTCCTGACGCGGGCCCCGGAGTTCGATGGGCGGGCCAAGGTCCGGACCTGGCTCTACGGCATCCTGCTCAAGAAGATGTCCCGGGCCTTCGAGGGGGTACGCCGGGCCCAGGAGACCGAGGAAATCGACGAGGTGGTCGAGAGGCGCTTCACCGACGACGGTCAATGGGCCGGGCCGCCGCGGGGGCCCGATGCGGGAACCGACCGGAAACGGGTGCGGGCCTGGCTGGACGAGTGCCTGGAGGGCCTCCCCGACCGGCGCCGGCTGGCGTTTGTCCTTCGGGAGGTGGAGGAGCTGACGACTGAGGAGGTGTGTAAGGTCCTCGAGGTATCCCCGAATAACCTCGGAGTGCTCCTGTTCCGGGCCCGGAACGGACTGCGGGAGTGTCTCGAAACGAAGGGCTTGAGGGGTTCCCATGATGCCGACCTGTAGGGAAGTCACCCGGCTGCTCGCGAGCGACCAGCTGGAGGGGGCGGCACTGGCGAAGCGGATCCTCACCCGGCTGCATCTCATGATGTGCGACGAGTGCGGCCGGTATGCGAAGGAGCTGAAAGACCTGGGGGAGATGGCGCGGGAGGCCCTGCGCGCTCCGCTGGACCCTACCCGACTGGCGGCGCTGGAGCAGGCCATCCTGAAGCGGGCGTCAGCCGGTGATGGCGGGGCGGGGTAGACGGGCGATGGGAGATCTGGCCGAGTTCCCGCTTTCGATGCGCGTCTTTCTCCAGGCCTATCCCTGGCGACGTGTACGCCCTACGCCGTGGTCACCGCTCCGAAGGCCGTTGAACGAGAGCCGGGTTGCCTTGGTGACCAGTGCCGGATTCATCCGGCCGGGGCAGGAGCCATTCGATGCGGGCATCCGTGGTGGCGACACCAGTTTCCGGATCATTCCGGGCGATGCCGTGGTAGGCGAACTCATCGACTCGCAGCGGAGCGAATCGTTCGACCATGCCGGGATGCAGCAGGATCCCAACCTCGCGTTGCCGCTCGACCGGCTCCGGGAACTCGAGGCCCACGGCCGGATCGGCGCGGTGGCGCCACGCCACCTGTCCTACATGGGGTCCATTACCGCCCCGGGACGCCTGGTCCGCCAAACCGCCGTAGAGGGAGCGGCGATCCTCACCCAGGATCAGGTCGACGCTGCCCTTCTCGTGCCGGTGTGACCCATGTGCAACCAGACCGTGAGTCTGGTCGCCGCAGAACTTGAACGGCAGGGCATCACAACCGTGGTCCTCCAGTTCCTCCGAATCACCGCCGAGCGGGTGGGGCCGCCCCGCGCACTTCTGGTGCCCTTCCGGCATGGGTACCCGCTCGGCCGCCCCGACGATCCGGCAGTGCAGCACCGGGTCCTTGAGGCTGCTTTACGGCTGCTCGAGGATCCGTACCGTTCGCCCCCGGTGCTGGTGGAGTACACCGACCTCGCCTGATTCAGCACCGTGCTGTTGTCCATCGGCCGGCTGAACCAGCCGACGGCCCCGGAGCGTTCTATGGCTGGGCGGGGCCTGAGGGAACGAGCCGCCGGCTCGTCCCCTGCAGTCCGCCTCCCTCTCCTGGTCAAAGGCGTGGCCATGTCGCCCCACGACTGGTTTGTCGAGCACCGCACCGCGTTCGTCGTCAGGACCCTCGAGCCGGACGAGGAGCGGGTCTTCCGCGAGCATCTGACGGGCTGTGACGAATGCCGGCGTGAGGTCGACCTCATCGGCCGCGAGCTGGCCTGGCTTCCCATGGCGGCGGCGCCCGCGGTCCCGCGGCCCGGGCTGGTGCATCGGCTGTCCGAGGGGGCCATCGGCCTCCGGAGGCCCCGCCTCCCGCGCCTGGCCGCGGCTGCGGTCGCTGCCTCAGTGATCGTCGCGCTTGGCAGTCTGGCCTGGGCGCTGGTGACCCTCCAGCGGGTGGAAAGCCGAGCGAGCGACCAGCGGCGTAGCCTCGAGCAGGCCCTGGCAATGGTGCAGGACACCCTGAGCATCATACGTACCGCCGATCGCGTGCGCCACGCGACCATCACGCTGGGCAGGCAGCAGGGTGGCATGGTGCTTTTCGCCGACGACCGCTCCCATCGCTGGAACGTGGTCGTGTATGGAGTCCAGGTGCCCAGCCCTGGCGAGGTGCTCCAGTTCTGGTTCATCACGGAGGGGGGCATGGTCCGCGGCCTGGAGGTGAAGTCGCCGGGTGCGGGGCCGGCCTTCCTGACCATGGGAATGCCACCGGTCGGCGGCAGGGTGATGGGTGCCGCACTCACCTTGGAGGCACACCCGGGCGGGGCTGGTCCGCCTGCGGGGCAGGAACTGGTCCACCTGATGCTGTGATCGGCTGCAGGTCCGAATCACCTGTGGGAATGGGGCGCCAGCGCCAGCTCGGTTGAGTCGGTCTCCAGGCCGCCGGCCCCCATCCACGCGAGCGTCAGGTCGGCGGCCCGATCCATCGTTTCCCCGACACCCGCGAAGTCGTAAGCCGCCATCGCGAGCGGGCACACCGGCGGGACCACCCGAAGCTCCACCTGACCGCGATACCGCTCCACCTCGCGCGCCAGTTGTTGCGCCGTGAGGACGTTGAGCGCATGCAGCGCCATGCTCAGCGCGCCTCCGGGCGGCTCTGCCCGGGCGCAGGGGAAGCCTGCGGGCAGGACGACCACTCGCCTGGCGCCGAGGCCGATTGCGGTCGAAACCGGCGTGTGGTTCGCGACGGCGCCGTCCACCAGCAACCGCCCACCGATCCGGACCGGGGGGAAGAGGCCCGGGATTGCCGTGCTCGCCATCAGCGCCGGAATGGCCGGGCCGGAACGAAGCTGCACCTCGGCACCCCGGAGCACATCCGTCGCGATGACGCACACTGGAATGGCGGCCCGCGCCAGATCCTCGATCGTGAGGTGATCCCACAGCAGCCGCTGCAAGGGAGCCGGATTGAGCAGGTGTCCCTGCCAGCCGGCCAGCCACCGGGCCAGCCCGGCGAGGCCCATCGGGAAGACAGCCTGCCGCCGTAACCCCCGCCAGATGTTCTCCAGGCGTTGAACTCCCCCAATCGTTGGATCCGCGGCGAAGAATACGCTGTTGATCGCCCCCACCGACGACCCCACGATCAGGTCCGGTGTCACGCCCCTGGCGACCAGGGCCCGCAGCATTCCCACCTCGACCGCCCCGAGGCTCCCGCCACCAGTCAGGACGAACGCGGTCGGGCCTGAGCTCGCCTTCATCTGCGCTTGCCTCCCCCTTCATCGAATCACCGTGGCCCACCGTCCGCCGCGGATACCGCACGGCGCCCATCCGACATCAACCCCTGAGCTCGCTCGAAAGTTCAGTGAAAGAATCCCCGGAGCAGCCGGAATAACCCGGCGTCTCATGGGGCGAGCGAGCCCCGCTTCCAGGAAGCCCGGCGCGGATGCGCCGGGCGCACTCACAAGGAGCACATCATGCGATCCCGATCTGCGTTAGTCGGCGGCCTTGCCGCCGCACTCCTGCTCGCCGCACCGGCCGCGGCCCAATCCCGAAGCCTTGTCCTGTTCGCGCGGGGCGGAGGCTACAGCCCGCTCGCCAATCTCAACGACGCCGGGACGGCGGACATCAAGACCGGATTCAACGTCGGCGGCGGCCTCGCGGTCGACCTGCACAAGTACATCGCGCTGCGCGGTGATTTCGATGTCGGGCGGGGCGAGCTGCGCCAGGCGGGCGCCGAGACGGGAACCCACCTGAACAAGTTCTTCTACGGCGGGGCGCTGCAGCTCCAGTATCCGACGGCGGGCGGGATTGCCCCGTATGTCTTCGGTGGCGGCGGGGCGGTGACGATTCACGAGGAAAACACCTCGGGCCAGAACGAGACCAGAGGGGCGGGGACCTTCGGCGCCGGGGTGCGCTACGCCCTGCCGCGCCGCGGGTTCGGGGTGTTCGTCGAGGGGGCGGGGTGGGTGTACCAGCACCGCAATCTCGCCGGCAGCACGGCAGGGTTCGACAAGACCCAGGTCGACGCGCTCTATAGCGCCGGCATCTCCTACCGCCTGGGGCTCTGACACCGTGCGCCTCACACTGCAGCCGGGTGGTCCCACGACGTGCGAGGATCGCGGGCCCTTCGAGGTGGAAGCGGCTGCCTGCCGGCAGCGGCTGTACCGCTACGCAGTAAGCCTGACCGGCTCCCACGCCGACGCCGAAGACCTGGTGCAGGACACGCTGTTGCGGGGCCTGCAATCCTGGCGGTCGTTTCGTCCGGGAACCCGGATGGCTGCCTGGCTGCGCACCATCCTCTATCACCTGTTCATCAACCAGCAGCGGACCCGGCGTGAGCTGGTAGGCCTGGAGGTTCTGGAGGGCCTGGCGTTCGCTCATGGCATCGAGGACGGGGCAACGGTTGATCCGCACCGCATCGTCTCCCGTCGGATCCTGAGGGACGCGCTGGAAGGCGCAATCGACCAGCTGTCCCCGGAGCATCGGGAGGCGGTCCGACTGGGCGACGTGGAGGGGTACTCCGGCCTGGAAGTCGCCCAGGTGGTTGGCGTCCCGGTGGGGACCGTGAAGTCTCGCCTGTTCCGGGCCCGGCGCCTCCTGCAGGGTACGCTGCAGGCCCCCGCGAGGGAGCTGGGCTACGGACTGGCGACCGCGCAATGACCCGGAAACCGCGGGTTCCCCCAGTGGCCAGCCCCTCGGGCCGGAGAAGGTCCCTGGCCGAAGAATCCGCCCCTCGCTGGTGTCCCAGGGATGAGACCCATGACGCATCTGCCCGCCCTGAGGTTGGTCGCGAGGAAGCCGATGCCTCCTAGCCCCACCTCGAGCGCGCCGGCCTTCGAGGAGCTCCTCGCGGAGCACCTGGACGCTCTGTACCGCACGGCGCTTCGCCTTTGCCGCGGTCACGCCGCCGACGCGGAGGACCTGCTGCAGGACACGGCCCTGCGAGCCTTCGAGGCGGCCGGCACGCTCAGAGACCCGGGCGCCGCACGGTCCTGGATCTTCACCATTCTCTCTCGGACACATCTGAATCGCGTGCGCAGTCAGCGGCGCCGGGCGGAGACTACGGAGACGGAACTGGAGGGGGCCGCGTTCGAGGAGGCCCTCGCCGCCTGGATCCCGGCGGTAACGCCGCTGGACCTCCTGGAGCGGCGCCAGCTTTCTGAGCGCATCGCCCGGGCTGTCGACGGGCTCCCAGCAGAGCTTCGCACGGTCGTCGTGCTGACGGATATCGAAGGGTTCAGGCAGCGGGAGGTGGCGGTCATGCTGGAACTCCCCGAGGGGACGATCGCATCGCGGCTTTTCCGGGCCCGCTTGCAGCTCAGGGCCGCGCTTGTGCCCCCCGTCGAGCATGCGGGACAGCACCGTAGGACGCGATGACGATGGGATGCGGTCAGGTCCGGCGGCTGCTGTGGCCGGACGCGAGCCCGCGGGGGGCGACGCCGGAGGTGGTTGATGCCCAGGCCCACCTGGCCGGATGTCCCGATTGCCGGGCATTCCTGGCAGAGATGGTCGCGAGCGCCGGTCTGCTCCATCGGGCCGCGCCCCGCGGGTCCGCGCCACCCCGGGTCCGGGAGCGGTTGTTCCGTGCCACCGCTCGTGCCCGGGTGGGGGCCCTGGCCCCCCCGCGTGGGGGGTCACGCCGGGCCCTGGCCGGGGCCGCGGCGGCCCTGGTGCTCGCCGCCGGCCTGTGGCGCACGGCGACCCGTATCTCCCGCAACGATCCGGTGGCGGCCTTCGCCGAGGATCACCTTCGGGCGGCGGCCGGACCCGGGGTGCGGACCACCGAGGCGCCGATGGCGGTGGCCTGGCTCAGGGAACGCCTGCCATTCGCCATTCAGGTTCCCGAATTCCCCGATGGCCGAGTGGAAGGGGCCCGGCTGTACCTCCTGGCCGGGAGGCACGGCGGAGTTGTGCAGTACCGGCTCGGCGGCCACGACCTGTCCTACTATGTCGTGCCGACGGACGCGGCCCTGCCGGCTGGTGCCCCCTTTGAGCTGCGCTCGGCCGTGCAAGCAGGCTATCGGGTGGTCGCGTGGCGCGAGGGCGCGATGGTGCACGCGCTCGTCGCGGATCTGCCGGAGGTCACGCTGCGGGAGCTCGCGCGCATCTGCATTGCGCAGAGCGTGAGAGCGGCTGCGGTGCGGGGCTCGGGGGAGGCCACGCTCCACGCAGCCGTCGGGCTTGCCGGTTCTGGATGAAGTTGCCCGGCGCCGCGACCGGATTGACTGCCTCGCGGCGGGTTGGTTCACCTCACTCTACAAGGAGTCGTCAGATGCGAAGCACCATTCTCACGGGGATCGGGTTGCTCGGGCTGGCCCTGGTTCTGCCGGCCGGGGCCCAGGCCCAGGCCCAGGACAAGCAGCCGATGCACATGGAGATGCCCAAGAGCCAGCAGGTGAAGATCACCGGCATGGTGGTGGACGTTTCCTGCAAGTTCGGCCAGGGCCTCGCGGGCGAAGAGCATCGGATGTGCGCCCAGGTGTGTGCGGACCGGGGGTTACCGCTGGCAATCCTGACCGATGATGGGAAGCTCTATCTCCCGACTTCGGCGGGTATGCCAGGTGATGCCCAGAACGGGCGGCTCAAGGAGTTCGCCGAGCATCGGGTGACGGTGCAGGGCAAGGCGTTCGCCGCGGGTGGGGCTCAGGCCATCCAGATCGCCAGCATCGCCCCGGCTTCATGACGATGCGACCGGCCCGGGCGGAACGGCGCTGGATTCGGCCCGCCCGGGCCGTGCGGCAGGCCGGCCTGATCCTTGGCGGCGTGGTGCTGCTCGGCATACTGGGTCGGGTGGTCCTGTCCGCCGGGCGATCCCACGCCGCGCGCGGGCCGGTGGCGCAAGCGGCTCCCGACGCGGCCCCCCCGGTACGCTCGCGACTGGGAACCGCTCCGGTCGTGCTCACCGCCCATCCCGCCGAGATCCTGCTGCCGGATACGGTTCCGCCGGACGGGGATGTCCGGCTGATCTGGTTTGCCGGGAGGCCTACCGAGTCTGCCGCCGGTCGTACCGTCTTTCTGGACGCGGCGGGCGGCATCCTCGAGACCGACGCTCAGCTCCACCTGCGTCGCATCCCCATCGCCCAGGGAGAGCGGGAGCTGCTGAGCGCCGCACCTGCGCCCGACGGCGGGCTCTGGGCCTCCGCGGTCGGTGGCGGGGTGCTCCGGGTGGCCGAGGATGGCGGCGTGACGGATTTGTCTCAGGATGCGATGAGCTATCCCGAGATCCACGCCGATGCCGATGGTGGTGCCTGGCTGGTGCGCTCGCCGCGCTACTTCTCCTATCGGTGGGATTCCGCCGGCATACCGCTCCTGCTGCGCCTCGACCGGGGGAACCACACTCGCCCGGTCGGTTCGGCCATCGTGCCGGGTCACATCCTGCTCCGGGACCTCGCCAATGCCGGCTGGGTTGTTAGCAGCGGCGACACGGTGTACTACGCGCCCTTCATCCGGGACGAGGTGCTCGCCTTGTCGTCCGCTGGCGACACCTTGTGGCTGGCGCGCCGCGGGCTGCCTCAGTCCACGGTCGAACCGCGGTTCGGGGTCACCGCCGGTCAGGTGGAGGTGGACTATCACCCGGTGAACCTCGGTGCGGCACTTGGCCCCGACGGGCGCCTGTACGTCCTCAGCACGCCCGGCTTCGCCATGACCGAGAGTCGACTCGATGTCTTCGATCCCGGCACCGGCGTGGTGCTTCGCTCGGCGCGACTCCCTCTGGCTCGGCCAACCCTCGCGGCCGACGCGAGCGGCCGGGTCTATCTGCTGGATGAACTGCGGCTGCTGACTGGCCTGGCACCGAGCGCCCGCACGGCGTTCGCGCCGTTCGACCTGCCGGGATCGGGGTCGACGCGGGTGTCCCTCGAAGATCTCCGGGGCAAGGTGGTCCTGGTGAACTTCTGGGCCAGCTGGTGTGCCCCGTGCCGGACGGAACTCCCGGCTTTCGACCGGTTGCGGAGGACCATATCGGATTCCGAGTTCGCGTTCGTTGCCCTCAACGAGGACCTCGATACGGCCGACGCGGTGGGGTTTCTCGGGCAGCTCGGTCTGGACCTTCCGGTGGCCTTCGGTCGCGGCCGCTTGGCGGAACGGTACCACTACCCCGGCCTCCCCTACACGGTGCTGGTGGATCGAGACGGGCGGGTGGCTCAACGGTGGATCGGCCTGATCGACGAGAAGCAGCTCCATGGGGTCCGGGCTACGATCCTGGCGGAACTGAATCGGGAGGGCGCCCAGGTGCGGCGGCCTCCGCACCATCATCACCCCTAACGGCGCGTGCGCCAGCGACGCAGGCTCTCGCGAGACACACACACCCGCTCGTTCCGGCCATCCTGGCCCTCGGCCTGCTCGTGGCCTGTGGCGGTGACAGCAGCGGACCCTCCAGCGATGCGATCATGAGCGGCAGTGGAACGGCCTACTTAATCACCTTTGCCACCCCCGGGGTCTTCCCCGTTGACTGAGCGGTGCACGGTGGGGCCATGACGGGGCGAGTGGTGGGGAAGGGAATACCGGCGGCGCGGCCAGACCGCCGGCGCCTCCATCCGGTCCTTGACCCTGTACCTTGGTATAGGGTGCATCTTGTACCCCAGAGACACGAGGGATGGATGAGAATCGGACACGTGGCCGCCCAGGCTGGGGTGAACATCCAGACGGTGCGCTATTACGAGCGACGGGGCCTCTTGGAAACGCCGAGGCGCTCGACTGGGGGGTATCGGCAGTACGGGGACGATGTGGTACCACGGATCCGTTTCATCAGGCGGGCGCAGGAACTCGGCTTCACCCTGGAGGAGATCGGAGAGCTGTTGACGCTCCGCTTCCGGCATGGCGAGGCCTGTGACGACGTCAGCGGCCGCGCCACGGCCAAGATCGGGCTGGTGCAGCAGAAATTGTGGGAGTTGGAGCGGATGAAGCGGGTGTTGGAAGGCCTGGTAGAGGCGTGCCGGCATCGCGAAGCCACGGCGGAGTGTCCGATCCTCGAGGCACTGGGAGGAGCACCGGAGCATGCGTAAGCCGATGCTTGCAGCGGTCGGCGGTGTGACCGCGGCGGTCGCCTCCGCGTTGTGCTGTGCCGGGCCGCTCGTGGCGGTCCTGCTCGGTCTCTCCGGGGCCGGCCTCGCGACCACCTTCGAGCCCCTGCGGCCGTTCTTCCTGGTCGGTGCCGCCGCGTCGCTCGGGGGCGGCTTTGCCTGGCTCCGTCGGGAGGAGCGGACCGCCTGTGAGCCGGGGAAGGTCTGCGCCGATCCCCGGGTTCGGCAGCGGATGCGCCTGATGCTCTGGATCGCCACCGCGATGGCCCTGGTGTTCGGATCGTTTCCCTGGTGGTCGAAGTTCGTTCTCTCGTAGGGAGCCTGCCATGACCCTCAATACCAAGCTGGTTGCCGCTGCGGTCGCCGCGCTCGTCGGAACCGGCGTCCTCTGCCCCATCTGCGGTGACGGCACCCCGGCCGCAACGGCTCAGACGATCGCGGTCACGCAGCAACCGGGCGATACCGCAACGGTCAAGCTCCACATCTCCGGGATGACCTGTGGAAGCTGCCCGGTCACGGCCCGGGTCGCGCTGAGGAAGCTCGCGGGCGTGTACGACGCGAAGGTCACGCTCGACGACAGCCTGGGCGTGGTGCGATACGATCCGCGGAAGGTGACGCCGGCGCAGATCCCCGCGCACCTGACCCGACTCACCGGGTACGGTGCGCGGACCATCCCGGAGTTGCCGACCCCACCGCGTTCGTCAGGACCAGGCTCGTGATGGGCGTGGACGCTTCGCCCGCGCCGAGCACTCACCGCTCCCGGCGAGCGACTGTTGCTGGGTTATTCGGCTCCAGCTTCGCGCTGCTCTGTTGCGCCGGGGTGGCGCCCGTTCTGGGGCTCCTGTCGGCAATCGGTCTGGGCTTCCTAATCAGAGATGCCGTGCTGGTCCCGCTGCTCGTCGTGGCGCTGGGCGTGACCGGACGGGGGCTTTGGCAGGGGCGCCGCTGCCATGGGCACAGGCCGCCCATGCTGCTCGGCCTCGGCGGAGCAGTCCTGGCCGTCGGGGGACTGTACCTCTGGGTCCCGCTCGCGTTCATCGGATTCGGAGCGGTTGTCATCGCCAGTATCTGGAACCTGCGGCTGCTCCGGGCATGCGCTCTTCCCTCACCCCCCGTGGGCCCGAACCACTCTGCTGCAGGAGCCGCATCGTGAGCAAACGCCGGGAACTGACGATCGAAGTAGGTGGCATGACCTGTGACCACTGTGAGCGTTCCGTGGCGAAGGCGCTCGAGTCGGTACCGGGCATCACGGAGGTCCGCCAGGTGAGCCATTCCGAGGGCCTCGCGCGGGTCGTCGCCGGGCCGGAGACCACGCCCGCGCGGATCGAGGCCGCAGTGGCGAAGGCGGGCTACCGTGCCCGGGTGAAGAAGCAGCCGGAGCTCAAGAGTCCGGCCCTCCTCTCGAAGGACGGTGCCGACTTCGACCTGGTCCTCGTGGGTGGCGGGTCGGCGGCGTTTGCGGCCGCCATCAAGGGGTCGGAACTCGGTGCCCGCGTCGCCATGGTGGAAGGCGGGACCCTCGGCGGCACCTGTGTGAACGTTGGGTGCGTGCCGAGCAAGGCGCTGATTCGGGCGGCAGAGGCGCGACACCGCCGGACCCACCATGGCTTTGCCGGGATTTCGACCGGCGACGGAGCGGCGGACTGGAACCTGGTGCGCGGACAGAAGGACGCCCTGGTCAGCGAGCTGCGCCAGGGCAAGTACTGGGACGTGCTCCGCTCCTACCCAGGCATCAGCCTGTTCGAGCAGAGGGCCATGCTCATGGGGCCCCGCGCCGTGCGACTGGCGGACGGCAGGACCCTCTCGGCCGGAAGGATCATCGTGGCGACTGGGGCCGAGGCGGAGACACCACCCATCCCCGGCCTCGCGCACATGGGACATCTGGACAACGTGAGTGCCATGGCGATCGAGCGACTGCCGCAATCGCTCGTCGTGATCGGGTCGGGCTTCATCGCCGTCGAGCTGGGCCAGATGTTTTCCCGGCTTGGCGTGGCGGTCACTCTGCTTGCGCGCCAGGATCGGGTGCTCAGCAGGGAAGAACCCGAGATCGGCGCGGCGCTCACGGATTATCTCCGGGCGGAGGGCATCGATGTTCGTACGGAGACCATTGTCGGCCGGGTGAACCGTCCCGGCCGCTACCGCGTTCAGGTGTCCCGCAAGGGACAGGTGGAGGTGCTCGAGGCGGAGCAGTTGCTGGTCGCCACCGGGCGCCGGGCCAGGACCGCGGGGATCGGGCTCGACACCACCGGAGTGGCGCTCGGCCACCGGGGTGAGATTCTGGTTGACGACCACTCCGAGACCAGCGTGCCGGGGGTCTACGCGGCCGGGGACGTGACCGGGGAGCCGATGTTCGTCTATGTGGCGGCGTATGGCGGTGCGCTCGCGGCGGAGAACGCGCTCACCGGCAATACTCGGCGACTCGACCTGACCGCGGTGCCCAGTGTGACCTTCTCCGATCCGGCGGTCGCCACGGTCGGGCTCACCGAGACCCAGGCCAGGGCCCGTGGGATTGAGCCGCTGGTATCCCTCCTTAGGATGAAGCATGTCCCGCGCTCGCTCGCGGCGCGGGACACCCGCGGTTTCGTGAAACTGGTCGCGGACCCGGCCACCCGGAAGATCCTTGGGGCCCAGATTCTGGCCTCCGAGGCGGGTGAGATGATCATGGAGCCGGCGCTGGCCATCCGGTTCGGCCTCACCATCGAGGACCTGACGTCGACGTTTCATCCCTACCTGACCCTGTCAGAGGGGATCAAGCTGGCGGCGCTGGCCTTTACCAAGGACGTGGAAAGGCTCTCCTGCTGCGCAGGCTAGGCTGGCCCGAGGGGCCGGACACATCCTGGTTCCAAATCCCGTACCTCACCTGCAGCAGAGACCATGAGGCTCGCCATTGCCATCGCCCGCTATCTGCTCGGACTCGTCTTCACGGTCCTCGGCCTGAACTTCGTGTCACTTTCCTTCCCGCGCCCGACTTCGGGGAGCGCGCGATGTCGCTGTTTGGTGCTCTGGCTGGAAGCGGCTATCTGATGCAGGCGGAGAACTGTTCGAGGTCGCCGCGGGCGTGCTGCACCTGCTCGGGCTGTACCTGCCCCTCGCGCTCACGCTGCTGGCGCCGCTGGTGGCGAACATCGCGCTGTTCCACGTGTTCCTGGCCCCGGAAGGGCTGCCGGTCGCCATCCTGGTCCTGGCGCTGGAGCTGTTTCTGGCGTGGGCGTACCGCGAAGCGATCCGGAGTGTGCTGCAGGCGCGTGTGATGCCCGCGATCGGCCGCTTCCTGGAGGCGTCGTCGCTGGCGCGAGCGCCTATCGGTAGGTCACGAAGCTGGGGAGCGGCTTGCGCTGGATCCGGGGGACCCTGGCATCCGCCGCCGGATAGCCCACGACCAGGAGCATCACCGGCCGCTCCACCACCGGCCGGCCGAGCACCCGATTCAGGAACCCCTTCGGATTCGGGGTGTGGGTCAGCGTAACCAGCCCCGCATGGTGCAGCCCGGTGATCAGGATACCGGTGGCGATGCCCACCGACTCCATCACGTAGTAATGCGGAATCCGGCTTCCATCCGCGGCCGTGCCGTGCTTTTGCGCGAAGATCGCGACCAGGTACGGTGCAATCTCGAGATGCGGCTTCTTGTCGTCCGTTCCGAGGGGAGCCAGCGCCGCGAGCCACTCGGCCGGGGCAGTGCTGTAAAACCTGCGCTCTTCCTCCTCTGCGGCCACCCGGATCTGCCGCTTGATCTCCGGATCCGACACGACCACGAAATGCCAGGGTTGCTGGTTGGCCCCGCTCGGGGCGGTGCCAGCCGCCTGCAGGCAGGCGTCCACCACTTCCCTGGCGACCGGCCGATCGCTGAACTGGCGCACGGTCCGGCGGCGCTGCATCTCGGCGGCGAACTGCTGGCTCCGCTTGAGCATCTCACCTGGCGACAGCTCCTGCCAGGTCGACAGCGGGTCGAACGGTGCCTGGGCATGACTCATGGTTGATTCACCGGTTGCTGGTCTCGATCGCACGGGGGTGCTGGCTCTCTCGTTTGAGCCCATCCACCTGGAGCGGTGAGCCTTCACCACCCCACGCAGCTCACTGGGAGCGAGCAAGAGAAAGCCAGCCGAGCGCGAGGGCATCCTCGACCGTATCAATGTCGCGGAGCATGGGGAGCGTCGCCACCCGCAATCCCAGTCGAGCGGCATTCCTGATCGTCTGGGCCAGCACGGCCGGCGTGGACCAGGCCACGCGGCGGAACAAACCCGGCACGGGAGCGGTGAGGCCAATCAGGTAGAATCCGCCATCCTGGCTGGGGCCGAGCACAAGATCGCTCTGATCCAGAGCGTCGAACGCCCGTCGCACGAAGGCGCGGTCGACGTCGGGGCAATCCGATCCGATCAGGACCACACGTCTGGCGCCCTCGCGCAAATGACGGCGGAACGTCCCCATCATCCGTCGTCCCAGCCCGCCGCCATGCTGAGCATTGAACTCGTCTACCGGCAGACCGCTCAACCAGGACCGGACCTGGTTTCCCTGGTCGGGCGGTGCAAACCACACGACGGTACGGTGGCGGCCGGTGGCGACATTGTCGGCGACCACGGCACGCCCGAGTTTCCGGTACAGCGTGGCAGCCGTCTCCGGGCCGATCTCGTTCGCGAGCCTCGTCTTGACCTGGCCGGGCTCGGGCGATTTGACGAAGATGGCGAGAACGTCACCGGGTGGCGACGATAGGTCCATTCCGCCAGGCCGCCAGTTGGGTCGGTGAAACTCCCACACTATAAAGGAAGATCAGGACGGTGTGCTCCAGCCAGGTACGCAGGACTCCCCGCTCCCGGTATCTCCGGCCCGACGTCAACAGGGGTGCCCGGAGCCGGTGAATGTGATGGCGGCGGCGGAGCCGTCTGACCAGCGCGACATCCTCCATGATGGGCAGGTCGGGATAGCCGCCCGTCGCCTCGTACGATTCGCGGCGAATCAGCAGCCCCTGGTCGCCATAGGGCAGCCCGAACAGCACTTCTCTGATTGCCTGACCCCGCTCGATGAATCCCTTCCATCCGCCCGGGAGGTCGATCGCGAAGCGGAAGACCGCGACGGCAAACGGGCGCGGGCGATCGAGGGCGGCGGCGAGCCGCTCCAGCGCCACCGGTCCCAGCCGCGAGTCGGCATGAAGGAAGAGCAGCCAATCGCCCCGGGCTGCCGTGGCGCCGGTGGAAAGCTGTCGCGCCCGGCCGGGCGTGGTGCGCAGGACCGTTGCGCCGCCGGCTTCAGCGCGGGCGATGGTCTCGTCGGTTGAGCCGCCATCGACCACCAGGATTTCGAGGCCCTGGTCCTCGAGGCGCCGCAGGTCGCCGAGCAGCAGCGGTAGCCCGATGGCCTCGTTGAGGGCCGGGATGATGACCGACAGCCGGGGCTCGGTCATCGGAAGGCGGCGTAGGTGGCGGCCGCAAAGGCGGCCGCGACGGGAAGGGTGACCAGCCACGCCAGCAGCATCTCTCCCACCACCCGCCACCTGACCTCGCGGCGGTGCAGGCCGATGGCGATGACCGTGCCGGTGGAGACGTGCGTGGTCGATACCGGCATACCGAAGAGCGATGCCAGCCCGACCAGGATCGAGGTGGCACCATTGGCCGTCAGCGCTTCAGGCCCGGTCATGGGGGTCACCGTCGTGGCCAACGTTCCGGTCACTCGCCGCCCCGCCAGGTAGCTTCCTGCTCCCATCGCGGCGGCCACGAGCGCCAGCATCGGCGAGGCACCCAGTCCGAGCGTGGTGCCGGCCGCGAGTCCCAGCGCCACGATCTTCGGGGCGTCGTTCATCCCCCGGGCAAAGCTGGTGAGCCCCGCCGTGAGCCAATGCAGGGAATCCAGAGCATTCAGGCGAGTCATCACCTGGGGTGGGCAGGCCTCGCCGGCGATGAGGTGCAGGCCCCGCTCCATCGGCGGCCTCGGGCCCAGACCGACGACCGCCGGTACCATCGCCGTGCGCTCGACGCAGACACAGTAGCCGCTCAGCCGGCGGAACAGCCCGGTCACCGGCGGGAGCGTGCCAAAGACCACGGCGAGCGAAAGCACCGGGGAGAGCAGGAGCGGAATCGCGACGCTGTGCGAGAGCGCTCCCCAGCGCACCCCGTTGGGTCCCGCGGCAACCAGGCCGGCCCCGACGATCGCCCCCACCAGGGCATGAGTCGTAGAGACCGGGAGTCCCGCGCGGGTCGCCAGCACCAGCCACCCGATTACTCCCGCCGCTGCCGCGGCCGGCCATGCCAGGGTCAGGGGCGGGGCCTCCAGCAGCCCCTTGCCGCTGAACATCTGGATCAGGCCCTGCGAGGCGTACATCGCGGCGGTGACCCCGAGCAACGTCCACGCGGTTCCCCACGCCATGGCTCGGCGCTCACTGGTCAGCCCGGCCCCGACCAGGGTGGCCACGCCCTTGGATACATCGTTGGCCCCGTTCGCGAAGGCGAGGCCCAGGGTCAGGAGGATGAGGGACAGGGCCATCAGCAGCACGCTCCGTCCGTGGCGCAGCAGGCGTACCCTGCCCGTTCCGCGCCGGGCTCGAGCACCGCGAACGAATCCTGGTACGGCGCCCGGGTGAGCTTGGCCAGGGTATCGGTGCACACCTCGATCGGCTCGTTCCGGGGAAAGAGGTGCCCCTCCTCGTCGATGAATGCCTTCCCCGGTCCGAGATAAATGGCCCGGTGCCCCTGGAAGACGCAGCCGGCGCGCTTCTCGAACTTGTATCCGCGCACCGTGATCGAATGGAACGGGTAGCCCTCGACGTCCTTCCAGTAGGTCTTCCGGAGGACAGTGAGGCCGTAGAATCCGGCCCGCTCCAGCTGGGCCAGGAGATCGGCCTCGGTGAGTGCCCCGACGAGGCACTCGCCCCAGAGATCCGGGTTCACCTTGAGGTGCGGAGGAACTTCCCTCTCGCTGACGATGTCCGACAGCACGAACCGGCCGTGGTCCTTGAGGATCCGCCAGGTCTCCTCGAACACCCGTGCCTTGTCGGGGGACAGGTTGACGACGCAGTTCGACGTCACCACGTCGATGCTCTGGTCTTCCACCGGGATCTGCTCCAGGTACCCCTTCCGGAACTCCACCACGTCATAGCCGAGTGCTGCCGCGACCCGGGGCCGGTTCTGGTTGGCGACCGCCAGCATGGGGTCGGTCATGTCGACCCCGATGGCCCGGCCCTCGGGGCCGGTGAGCTTGGCGGCGATGAACACGTCGATGCCGGCGCCCGAGCCGAGGTCGAGCACCCGCTCGCCGGCCTTCACCCCGGCGAGCGCGATCGGCGAGCCGCAGCCGTAGAAGCGGTCGATCACATCCTGGGGGATGTGGGCCGTCAGGCCGTCGTCATACCGGGTGGGGCAGCAGAGATCAGCCTGCGGCTTCTCGGCTGCGTTGCCGTAGTACTCCCGGACCTTGGCGCGCGGGCGGTCGACGTCGAACGAGAGGACGCAGTTCGAGTGCAGCGTGAGCACCGGCTGTTCGGCCAGGTGCCCGTCGGCCGTGCCACAGGCCACCGCGCCTTCGCCCATCGCGTGCAGGACGACCGGTGCGTCGTATCCCGAGCGGCGATTACGCCGGTCCCTTTTTTCCCGGCCCAGCGTGGTCATGACCCGGCGGATCAGTGCGACCTGGATGGGGTAGTAGGGATCCTCTGCCAGCAGGTCGCCGCCGGAGAAGCACCAGGCGTGTTCCCAGTCGCCGCCACCGGTGAGGAACCGGAACGGATCGTTCCGCATCGAGGGTTTCCGGGCGACGGTCGCCTCGCGCAGCGACCGCACCACCGCCGAGCCGGCGAGGATGTCCGCCAGGTCCTGCCGGACGGCGTTGCCGCAGTAGAGCGAGGGCTCATTGGCCAGGGCCGGGGTGGGGTAGACCTTCCCGTCGAAGTTCACGCATAGCGAATCCCAGCCGCCGTTTCCGAAGTCGTACTTCACCCCCGGGACGCCATTCACCCTCCGCTTCACCGCCTCGAGGTTGTCAAGCACCGTGCCCTGCTCCTCGGCGCTGCCCACGGTGCGGAGTACGGCGTCAACCAGGTCGATCGGGTCGGGGAAGTAACCATTGAGGCTCGCGGCGGCCCGGCCCCGGCGATGAGTCCACATCAAGTGCTGGCTCCTAGCCCCGACCGACCGGACGATCGCCGGGATGGCGGGGAGTTCCGCCAGGTTCTCTTTGGTGGTCACGGTGGTGAGCGACACCGCGAAGCCAAGGTCCGAGAGCAGACGCGCGCCGTCCAGCGCCCGGTCGAACGTTCCCTTCCCGCGAATGGGGTCGTTGGTCGCCGCGGTGGCGCCATCGATCGAGATCTGGAAGCGGACCAGGGTCCGATCGAGATCCGAAAGCCCCTCGCGGACCGGACCCTTGAACGCGGTGCCGTTGGTCAGAACGATGACCTCGATGCCTCTGGCCTCGGTCGCATGCTTGAGAAGCGAAAAGATGTCCCGCCGGACGAAGGGTTCTCCTCCGGTGACGTAGAGGCGTTCGGCGCCGAGTTCCACTGCCTGGTTCACAATCGCGATGAGCCGCTCCAGGGGTAGTCCGATTTCCTTTCCCGGTCCGGAGCCCACGAGGCAGTGCCCGCACGCCAGGTTGCAGTTGTTGTTGAGCTGGAGCCAGAGCTCCCGGAGGCCCTCCGGCTGGATGAGGACGGAGCGTCCAGGATAGGTCGTAATGGGGAGGGGCTCATCGGACAGGAGGCCCGACCGCTCGAGCGACGACAGGAAGTCGTGCACGTGGACCCAGGCCTTCCCGGCGCCCTGCCCATAGTGACCTGCGTAGCGCGCCGTCAGCTCACCGAACGTGGAGGCAGTACCCGGGAGCTGCAGCGCTTCCAGCAGGAAGCGGCCGGGCGGCTCCACCGCGACCCAGTTCGGGGCCGCGCCATGCACGGCATAGGTCAGGCCATCGTCCTCGAACAGGTGCAGCTCGGGGAGATGCACGGGGGTGCGATCCTCCAGTTCAATCACCGCGTCCTCCAGGGTGTACTACGCCGGACTACGCGCCCGATGGATGCCCAGGCCTCGGGTGCAGGTTGGGGCTGCGAGTTGACGCTGGGTTATTGCGGTGGCGGGGTTAGTTGTTACATCGGGAACTTCGCGGATCGCCTCTGTCTCACCCCGCACCCCGTTCCCGCGCGGGGATGCCGCCGCCCGGAATGCGTCAGTGGGGGAGCCCTGGCTCGGCGCTTATGGTCGATCCGGCCGGCCCGCCGCCGCCCAGCAGAGTCGTCCTGCCCATATGAGTCATCCTTCCGCTCGTTGGTGTAGTGCTGACCCTGGCGATGGCTGGGAGGTACGGCAGCGCCCATCCGTGCGTCGCCATTCAGAAAGCCGCGGTGACTCTGGCCGGTGACCGTGCCAGCCTCGGTAGCGGTCGCGTGGTCTCCGCTACGTCGGCCGTCCTCATCGTTTGCCTGGGCACGCCCCACTGCCTAAGTGAAACCTGTGTCGTGTGCTATGATGCGGGCGGCGGCGCGACCTTC
>JANRJZ010000053.1:0-6955 GCA_033763675.1 Gemmatimonadota bacterium | reverse complement strand
GGCGGCATCGCCCCCGAGCAGCAGGGTGGCGATGATGGCGAGGTTCCAGACCACGGGGGCCGCGTACGGGAGCAGGAAGCGCCGGTGACTGTTCAGGACACCGAGGCACCAGGCGGACAGGACCAGCAGCCCCGCGCCGGGGAAGAGTATTCGCACCAGCCGCACCGTCAGGTCTCGCTTGGCTCCCGTCCAGCCGGGAACCAGGAGATCGGTGAGCGGCCCCGCCGCCAGGACTCCGGCCAGCACGACCACCGAGGTCACCAGCGCCAGGAGGCCAAACACGGCGCTCGCCACCCGTTCGGCATCCTCGTCCCGGCCTTCGGCGCGCAGCCGGGCGTAGACCGGTATGAAGGAGGCGGAGAGCACCCCTTCCCCCAGGAGATTCTGCAGCAGGTTGGGAATCCGGAAGGCGGCCCCGAAGGCATCGCTGCCGTCGCCCAGGCCCAGGTAGTGGCCGAGGACCCGCTGGCGGATCAGCCCGAAGACGCGACTGAGGAAGATGCCGGCGGCGACGAGCGCCGCGTGGGAGGGAGCGCGGTGGGGGCGCGAGTCAGCCACGTGGCGCGCGGGCCCGGGCTACGGCGCCTTGGGGGGCGGCAGCGACGAGCGGCCCGGCTGGTCTTCAAGCAGGCGCTGCAGGAACTGATTCTCCTCCTGCAGGAGCTGCACGTTGCGCTGCAGGTCTTCCATCTCTGCTTCGAGCAGCTCGACCTTGCGGGCCAGGTCGGCGATAGGGGGCGGCACCTGGTCCGGCCCTTCCAGCCGGCGGGCCAGCGCCCGGCCGATGGGCGAGTCGATGACGATCCCGACGATCGGGATGAGCAGGGCGACGAGGAGGATGATGCCGAGAAACGCCATGGGTCGAGTCTACCCCGGCGCCGGAGCCGCTTCAAGGGCGGCGGCGTACCAGGCGGTGATGTCGGTGGCGAGCGCGGCGAGGAGCTCGGGCCCGAATCGGGCCAGCAAGGGGGCGATGGTCAGCACCCGTTCCTGCGGCTTCCCCAGCGGCAGCACCAGTTCCCGCGCGCGGGCGATCTGCTGGGTCTCCGTGGCCTGCCGCTTCTTGAGGTGGTTTACCAGCTTCTTTTCCGCCTCCTGGGTGCCGAGAAAGGCCTGGTTGCAGATATTCCGGAGCGTCCGCTCGATCGTCGGATCGATGGCGACTGCCGTCCGGGTCAGGGTCTCATAGTGGCGGGCGATGCCGTCCCGGAGGGCGGCCAGCGCCTCCGTAGCCTCCGGTGGGAGCGCCGAGCGGACCAGCCGTGTTTCCAGCTGCTGGCCCGGCGTCATGAGCTCCTCCAGGGTGGCGCCGAACTTCTGGAGCACCCGGTCGGTCCGGGCATCGACGACCAGCCCCGACCAGCGGGGCAGCGGGAGCTGCGCGGGGATGCCCAGCACGGGATAGACCGCCTCTGCCAGCTTCCAGTAGCGCAGTTCTCCCGGGCCGGCCAGGTAGGCCACGGTCGGCAGCAGCGCGCTCTCGATCGCCGGACGGAGCAGGACATTGGGCGAGAAGCGTCCCGGGTCGGTCGCGGCCAGGTGATCGATCGCTGGCGCGGTGAGTTCCTCGTGACTGCGGCGGGTGGCGAATCCGTTGGCGTGGATCGCGAGCCGGTCTCTCCCCTGCTCTCCCTCGTACATCACCAGGGTGGCGCCATCCCCGACCGTTACCCCGGCGGCGTGGCCGGCCGCGAGCAGTTCCCGATTGCGCGCCACCAGGACCTGTTCCAGCGCGCCGGCAGCGGAGAGCGCCCGCTTCAGGTAGGGCCACTGCGCCCGCTTGACCGCCGGATGCGTCGCATCGAAGACCACGATCCCGTAGGGTGCGAGCAGCTCGGCGATCACGTGGGCACAGGCGTCGGCGAGGGTCGCTTCGGGCCGGTACCAGCGGCGGAACAGGGCGAGCACGTCGGCGGCGAAGGGGGCCGGGCCCAGGTCGGCCTCGAGCCGGCTCAGGACCGGTCCGATCTCCGGGCCGACCGGTTCGCGGTAAAGCGGGGTGAGGGGCGCATCGGGGGGCCGCTCGCGCAGGGTCATCGTAACGGTGCTGCCATCCGCGGCGGTCCAGGAGGCGTGGTTCCCCTCGGCGAAGTCGTGATCGCCCCCGGCGGCCCAGAACACCGGCACCACCGGGCGTCCCCAGCGTGCCTCGCACTGGCGGGCCAGGGCGGCGGCCGACAGTGCCTTGTAGATCGTATAGAGCGGCCCGGTGAGGAGGCCGGGCTGTTGCCCGGTCGTGATGACGAGGGCGCGCGGGTCCCGCAATCGGTCCAGGGTGGCCGCGGTGCCCTCGGCGCCGATGAAGGCATCAAACAGCGCCGGCAGGACCCCACCCTCCCGCTGCCCGGGGAGGCGCACCGTCCCGGCGAGGGGAGTGGGAACGATGCGATAGCTCACGCGGGGACGCCGGCGGCGAGGATGGTGCGGCTACCACCGGCGAGCGGCCCGCCGCCGTAGTCGCCGAAGCGCCCGACGATGTGGGCACCGTGGGCGAGAATCATCCGCTCCAGTTCCGCGGCCCCCAGCAGGCGGACCCGTTCCCGGAAGCACCGGCCGCCGGCCAGCGTGATGGTCTTCTCCACGAAGCGTCCGTCGGCGGAAATGGCGCGGCGGATCTCCACGGCTTCCGTCCCGTAGCGCGTCGTCTCCGCCGGCACCAGAGCGCTCCGGACCTGCTCGGCGTTGAGGAAGTCAATCACGAACCAGCCCCCAGGTCGGACGGTGGCGAGCATCTGCCCGATGGCGTCGGTGTGCTCTTCATCGGCCGCAAAATAGCCGAAACTGGTGAAGAGATTGACCGTGAGATCCATGCTCCCGCGACGGAAGGGCAAGGCGCGCATATCGGCGCGGACCAGGGGCCGGCCGGTGACTTCCCGGGCGCGCCGGAGGAGGGGCGCGGAGAGATCGAAGCCGAAGGGCACCGCCCCGGCCTGTTCCAGCGCCGCCAGATGCCGCCCCGCCCCGCAGGCCACATCCAGCACCCGCCAGCCCGGCCGCCAGGGAAGGGTGCGCCGGAGCAGGGCGACCAGTCGCGCGGCATCGGCTTCGTTGCGGTGCGGATAGAGATGGAGGTACTCCTCGCCGAACCACTCTTCGAACCATTCAGCCACGCAGGTCCTCGCTGCTCCGGAGAGGAACGGGTGCTGCCGCTGGCCGCTCCCACGGCACGATCCCCACGCGCCCGGTCACTTGTGGTAGGGCTCCCCGCGGAGGATGGTGCAGCCCCGATACAACTGCTCCAGCACCACCACCCGGGCAAGTTCGTGCGGCAGCGTGAGGGCCCCCAGGCTCCAGCGCGTCGGGGTTGCCGCCACCAGGCCGGGATCCAGCCCCGTCGAGCCGCCCAGGAGGAAGGCGACGGTGCGGCCGGCGTCCCGCCACCGTCCGAGCCGCCTCGCCAGTTCCTCGCTGCTCCAGCCCGCCCCACCCCGCTCCAGGACCACCAGCTCGGCACCCTCGGGCACCCGATCGCGGAGCCGGCCACCTTCCAGCCGGCGGGCCTGCTCCGCGTCCATTCCGCGGCCCGCCTCGCGGACCTCGATCTCCGCGACCCGGGTGTAGCGCCCGAGCCGCCGGAGGTAGTCATCGGCCGCGTCCCGGAACGCGGGGCGCAGCTTTCCCACCGCCACGACCGTGAGGCTCAGGCGTACATCCCGCGGAGGCGATGGACCGCGGCCACCCGATCGATCGCGAGCATGTAGGCCCCCACGCGATTGTCCGCCTGGTGCCGTTCCGCCATCGCGGTCACCTCCTCGAAGGAGTGGACCATGATCTTCTCCAGCCGGCTGTTCACCGTCTCCTCGTCCCAGAAGTACCCGCCCCGGTCCTGCACCCACTCGAAGTAGCTGACCGTGACCCCCCCGGCGTTCGCCAGGATGTCGGGGATGACGAAGATGCCCTTCTGGTTGAGGATCTTGTCCGCCTCGGCGGTGGTGGGGCCGTTGGCGCCCTCGCAGATGATCCGGGCCTTGATCTGGCCGGCGTTCTCATCGGTGATCACATTCTCGAGCGCGGCCGGGACCAGCACGTCACAGTCGAGCGTGAGGAGCTCGTCGTTGGTGATCTGCTGCGCCTTGGCGTAGGTATTGAGCAGCTTCTTCTGGGCGGTGTGTCGGAACACGTCCGCCAGGTCGAGCCCCTTCGGATCGTAGATCCCGCCCGATTTGTCGCTTACCGCGACCACGACCATCCCCTCCCGGGACATCAGGTCCGCGGCCACCGAGCCCACGTTCCCGAAGCCCTGCACGGCCACCCGGGTGCCCTTGAGCGGCAGCTTGAGCTTCTTCAGCGCCTCGCGGGTGACGATCATGCAGCCGCGACCGGTGGCCTCGCGGCGGCCCAGGGACCCCCCCATCGCGATCGGCTTGCCGGTGACGACGGCGGTGACGGTGTGGCGCTTGTGCATGGAGTAGGTGTCCATCACCCAGGCCATCACCCGCTCGTTGGTGTTGACGTCGGGCGCGGGCACGTCCGAGTCCGGGCCCAGCGTCTCGATGATGCCGGTGGTATAGCGGCGGGTGAGGCGCTCGATCTCGTTGTTGGACATGGTAGAGGGATCGCAGATGACGCCGCCCTTGGCGCCGCCGAACGGCAGGTTCACCACGGCGCACTTCCAGGTCATCCACCCCGCCAGCGCTTTCACTTCGTCGAGGGTCACCTGCAGGTCGAACCGGATGCCGCCCTTGGCCGGCCCGCGTGAGGTGTTGTAGATCACCCGGTAGCCGGTGAACACCTCCACCGAGCCGTTGTCCCGCAGCACCGGCACCGAGACGATGATCTGCTTCTCCGGCATCCGCAGGATCTGGTACAGCCCCGGCTCGAGATCCAGGCGTTTCGCGGCATCGTCGAACCGGGACATCATCTCCTCGAAGGGGTTTTCCGCGGCGAGGAAATGGTCCTTGTCAGGCCGCATGACGTTCTGACTGGGACGGAGGTCGGTCGAGGTCATGTCTTCTCCAAGGTGCGTTACAGGCGCTCGGCCGGCGTCACGACGGCGTCGAGGGCCACGGCGAGCGCTTCGCCGCCACTTTCCCACGTGAGGTCCAGCACGGCCACCAGCGGTTCGGGGGCAGCAGCCGGCCAGCGGTCGCGAAGCTTCACGGCGTCCTTCTCCGTGATGACCACATGGTCGGCGCGCCGCGCCGCGTGGGCCAGCCAGGCGATATCCTCCTGGCGGTACTCATGATGATCCTTCCAGGTGGCGACCTGCACCGCAGCGCCGGTCGCCTTGGTCTGTGCCACAAACGCCTCCGGATCCCCGATGGCGCTGGCCGCCACCACCCGGCGCCCCGCCAGCGACTCCGCCGCCACCGCCCTTCCCGACAGGAGCCCCTCCAGCCGGAGGAAGCCGAGGTGCGCGATCGCGATCGGCCCCGCGACCCGGGCCCGCAGGTCCGCGGCGAGTGACTCCGCGGCGTCCCGGCTGGCCCGCTTCCGGGTGATGACCACCGCATCGGCCCGGTCCAGCGCCTGCCAGCCTTCCCGCCAGGGTCCGGCGGGAAGCGGCCACTGCACTGCCCGTGTGGTCTCCGCGCTCACGACCGCCACGTTCAGGTCCCGCCGGATGTCGAGCCGCTGGTAGGCGTCGTCCAGCACCAGGACCTGCGCCCCCCGCGCCAGCGCCCGCTCCGCCCCGGCGCGCCGGTCGGCGTCGGCCACGACGTGGGCACCCGGGAGGGCCCGCTGGTGCACCCGGGCTTCATCGCCGCCGCCATAGTCCCGGAGCAGGATGCCCGGCACCAGCCCCCGGTCCGCGTAGTAGCGGGCGATCCACATCGCGACCGGCGTCTTTCCCGACCCGCCGGCCGTGAGGTTGCCGACGGCGACCGACGGCAACGGCAAGTCGTGGACCGGCAGCCACCTCTGCGCGTAGGCCAGGCGCCGGAGCCGCATCGCGGTGCTCCAGAGCGCCGAGAGCGGCAGCAGCGCCAGCCGGGTCAGGCGGGCGTCCATCCGGCGGCTGGTCCACAGCCACCGGATCAGTCGGTGCGAATCGCCGCGCCGTCGGGCCATGCCCCCTGCCTCATCGCTTCAGTCAGTTCCCCGGTGACGCGAGTCGCCACCTCCGCGGGGTCCTGCAGCCTCGCCGCATCCACGGGCCGTCCGTACACCAGCCGGACCCGGGCGAAGGGCCACGGGAGCAGGAACCGATCCCAGCTGCCCGCCCGCCAGGCGGGCCGCGCCTCCGCGTGCACGGGGAGCACCAGCGCCCCGCCCCGCACCGCCGCCAGGAATGCCCCAGGCTTGGCGACCCGCCTGGGACCGCGCGGTCCGTCCGGGGTGAAGCCCACCGGTACCCCCGCCCGCAGGGCCCGGATCGCGCCGGCCAGTGCCCGGCGGCCCCCCCGGGAACTGGATCCCCGAAGCAGCCGGTAACCCAGCGAACCGGCGAATCTCGAGAGGTACTCACCATCCCTCGCCTGGCTGATCACCGCCGCGATGCCCAGCCCGCGGTGCTGCCACATCACCGGCAACAGGCTCTCATGCCAGCTGAGCAGCACATAGGGCCGGCCGCTGGTCCGCACGGCGTCCCACCGGTCCGAATGCACCAGCTCCATGCGCCAGCTGCGGGCCACGGCCCGCGCCAGCGGCGGCGCCAGGCGCGCTAGCACGGCAGCCGGCTGAGCAGCAGGTCGGCCACGCGCGCCGCGGCGCCCGCCGGACCCAGCCGGGCACGGACCGTCGCGAACCCCGCCCGTTGCAGGGAGGCGGCGGGACTCGATGCATCGAGGAGCGGCCGCACGGCGTCCGCCACTGGCGCGGCGGAGACCGGCGGGTGCCAGAATTCCGGAACGACAGCCTCCCCGGCGATGAGGTTCACCAGGCTGATCTGGCGGACCGTCATCTGGCGCCGGGCAATCTCGTACGTCAGCCGCGCGGTCCGGTAGGCCACCACCATCGGCGTGCCGGCCAGCGCGGCTTCCAGGGTCGTGCTCCCGGACTTGACCACGGCCGC
>JANRJZ010000052.1:0-1728 GCA_033763675.1 Gemmatimonadota bacterium | reverse complement strand
CCCGTCGCTGGTGAGCGGGATGGTGCGATGCGCCAGCCAGCAGCTCAGCGCGGCCGCGCCGGGCTTCGAGCCCTCGAGGATCAGGGGTCCCATGGCGGTGACCTGGACGGGATCCTCCACCGAACCCACGCCCAGTCCGGTGTCCCCGAGATACTGCGCCCGCTGGGTGATGAACTCCGTCACCCGGCTGTCCCGGAAGGCCACCACGCCGGCGGGGTAGGGGATGTAACCCATCTTGTGCGGATCCACCGTGGTGGAATCGCTGTCCGCCATGGCCAGGAAGGCGGCGTGGGTCTCCGGATCGCTCCAGCGGATCTCCTCGGTCCGGAGGTCCGGCGTGTCGAGCCCCACGTCGAGCTCGAAGCGCTCCTGCACCGTGGGCGCGGTGCCGCAGAAGAGCGTCCGGATATATCCCCCCCAGGCGGCGTCCACGTGCAGCCAGAAGGAGCGATTGTCCCGCCGCTCGTACTGCTGCCGGAAGGCGCAGAGGCGGTGGATCGGGTCCACCGCCCCCTCCTCGGTGGTGCCGACGATGCCGATCACCGCCGCGATGTACTCCTCGGGCCGCAGGGCGGCGACGGTGGCCTCGAGGGCGCCCAGGTCCATCTGGAACCGGGCGTTGACCGGCACCAGCCGGGCCGAGTCTTCTCCGTAGCCCAGGACATTGCAGGACTTGGCGATCGAGTAGTGCGCCGCCGCCGATGCCAGGACCACCGGTCGGAGCCCCGATTCCGCGAGGACGGGACCGAGGCCCCGCCGGGCGATGTTCCAGCGGCTGGCCGCGACCGCCGCGTTCACCTGGCCGAGGGCGGCGGTCGGGGAGAGCCCCCGGGTGCGCTCGAGGCGCTGCGCCAGCTCGCGGAAGATGCCGCCGGCCACCGCGGGGGTAAGGGAGATGAGGGTGCGGTCGTCGAGGCTGGTGATGGGCGCCTCGGTGCCGTTTGGGAGCCGCACGGGGAAGTCGAGCCGTTCCGCCCGGCAGTAGTCCCGCACCGTGAGCGGGGCGAACTGCACCGTGCGCGCCACCCAGAGCGCCTCGATGTTCGCCAGGGTGCCGCCGGAGCAGATGTGGGCCCACGCCCGTGCCGGGTCGTAGCCGAGCATCGCGGCGATCATCCGCCCGACCTCGAGCTCCAGTGCCACGGTGATCGGCGCCGCCTCGCCGGTGACGTTGTTCGGGTTGTACAGCAGGCCGGCGAAATAGCCCAGCACTGCGGGCAGGCTCTGCTCCGACGTCATGTGCGCGTTGTAGCGCGGCGAGTGCATCGGGAAGTGGTACTTGAGCTCGCTGAGGATGCCGTCGAGGTGCCCGGTGAGGCTGTCGAGCCAGGCCTCGTGCTCGGGGCTCCGGCGGCGGAGCCGGCCCACGATCCAGGGATCGGCGGGGAAGTAGTTGCGCCGCCAGTGGATGTAATCCTGAAAGATGTGGTCGAAGAGTTCGGTCCAGACCGGCGCGTTCTCGGCCCGGGGACCGAGGAACCAGGCGCTGAGGGGGTGGGCCGGCGGGGAAGGGCCCCCGCGCTCGCCGGAGGGCGGTATGGTCATGGCTGGAGCTTCGGCGGCACCGCATCGCGCCGCAAGGGGGGAGAGCCTGTCAGGAATTCTGTGTGTGGGCCATTCTTCAGCCATGAAAGGCACCCCGAAGATGGCCTTTGCACCCGAGTTGCTGGATCAGCTCCTCGCCGGCTGTGAGCGGCCCGAGGATATCCTGGGCCCCGACGGGCTCTT
>JANRJZ010000051.1:0-23041 GCA_033763675.1 Gemmatimonadota bacterium | reverse complement strand
AGCCGCAGCAACCCCTGGGGAGCGGCGAGGGTGTCGAGCCGGGCGCGGGTCGCGGCGCGCCACCCGTCGTCGCCGCCGCCGCGCTCCAGTCGCCCGAGGGCCTCGCGGCCCAGCCGGCCGAGTTCGCCCAGGGCTCGCGCGGCGGGGATGCCGTCGGCGGCGAGCGGCAGGGTGTCGGCCAGCGCGACGACCTGGCCTTCCAGCGGCTGCCACCCGTCGAAGGTACGCTGCAGTTCGGCCCGCGCCGCCGGGGCATTGGCCAGATCGGCGGTCACGGTGCGGGCCAGCTGGTTGAGCCGGGACCGGAGCCAGGGGTCGGGGCGCGCGGCGTCCACCAGGCGGGAGAACGGAGTCAGCTGGGTCGTGCCCTGGAGCCGCCCCCGTTCGCCGAAGCTGACCGGCATGGTGGCATGGAGCAGGTCGTGCAGCGGCTGCACCCCGCGCCGACCGGCCAGGAGCCGGAGCATGCGGTAGGTATGGGCCTCATGGGTGAGCCCTACCCGCTCCAGGCCGATACTCGCCAGCGACAGGCGGCGGTACATGTCGTCCACGTCCCGGACGCCTGCCGGGCTCCAGAAGCGCTCGGCGAGGGCGGCCAGGCGGGGCCAGATCCGGCTGTCCACCGTCTCCTGATTCACGTGTTCCGCCCACATGCAGGCCTCGGCCCCGAGCACCCGAGCCTCCTCCTCCGGGGAGAGTCCGTGCCCGGCGGGCAGCGGGTCCGCCAGATAATGCTCCTCCGCCGTCTTCATATGGTCCAGGTAGTAGGGGGCGGACAGGATCGCCCCCATTCCCTGCCTGGCGGCGCGGCCCAGGTATTCGGTGCCGCGCCAGGACTGCACCACCGAGCCGGCGGGGAGGCCGGGATGAAGAATCTCGTCCCAGCCAACCAGGATCCGGTGGTGCCGGGCCAGGATCTTCGAGAGCCGGTCGTTGAAGTGGGCCTGCAACGCTTCGTTGTCGCGCAGGCCGTGGGTCCGCTTGTAGCGCAGGATCCGCGGATTCCGGTCCCAGTGCTTGCCCACGACCTCATCGCCGCCGATGTGCCAGTACGGATCGGGGAAGAGCTGGGTCATCTCCCCGATGAAGCTATCGAGGAACTGATACGTCGCCTCGCGGGTGGGATCGAACGCCGGCTCGAAGACGCCGAAGCGCCGCTCGATCTGGTAGGGGCCCGGCGCACTGGCATATTCCGGATAGCCCACGAACCAGCTGGTGGAGTGTCCCGGCATGTCGAACTCGGGCATGACCCGGATGCCGCGGTCGTAGGCGTAGGCCACGATCTCCCGGATCTCCTCCTGGGTGTAATACAGCCCGTCGGAGCCGAGCTGGTGCAGCCGGGGGAAGCGGCGGCTCTCCACCCGGAAGCCCTGGTCCTCGGAGAGGTGCCAGTGCAGTACGTTGAGCTTGACCGCGGCCATGCCGTCGAGGGTGCGCCGCACCACCGCCGGGGGCATGAAGTGGCGGCCGGTGTCCAGCAGCAGCCCGCGCCAGCGGAAGCGGGGCCGGTCCTCGATCCGCACGCCGGGCAGCGCGAAGCCGTCGGCACGGCCCACGACCAGCTGCTGCAGCGTCTCGAGGCCGCGCAGGGCGCCCACGGTGGTCGCCGCGAGGAGCCGCGCGCTCCCTGCCCCGATCGTCAGGGAGTAGCTCTCATCTTCCCGCGGGGTCTGCACGGGCTCCCCCGCGACCGCCACCTCGATCACGAGGCGGGCGACCGCCGGATCGGCGACCCGGCGCGGCAGCGCCCGGCCGGCCCGGTGCTCCAGCCGCGCGATGGCCCGGTCCACCGCCCGCTCCAGCCGGGGATCAGGGACGCCGCTGAGGCCGACGGTGAAGGTCGAGTCGAGCGGCAGCCCGCCGGCGCGCCACTCGAGGGTGGCGGGGAGCGGCAGCAGCGCGGGACGCTCCTGGGCCGCGAGGGGAAGCGGCAGGCCCAGCGCCAGCAGGGCGGGGGTGAGTCGTCGGAACACGGGGATGTCTCTGGAGAGGGACTGGCCGGAAGGTAGCGGCCCGGGCACTTCGTTCAAGGATGCGGCCGATGGATCGGTTCTTCGCGGCGCCGCGCGCCTGGGCGGCGGGGCGCTGGTGGCAGTGGCGCCTGCCGCTGCTGCTCTTCCTGGGCTGGGACGGGCTGCGCCACCTGCGGGACCCGGAGGCCGGCGGGCTCTTCGCCGGGATCACCTTCGGCGTGCACGAGTTCGGCCACCTGCTCTTCGCGGCCTTCGGCGAGTTCCTGGGCGTCGCGGGCGGCAGCCTGATGCAGCTGCTGCTTCCGGTGCTCACCGGGGCGCTGCTGTACCATCATCGCGACTATTTCGGGCTGACGGTGGCGGGGGCCTGGCTGGCCTCGAGCCTGCTGGATCTGGCGCGGTACATCGCCGATGCGCGGGCCGGCGACCTTGCCCTGACCTCGTTCAGCGAGGAGTCCATCCACGACTGGACCTGGCTGCTGGGCCGGGTGGGCTGGCTGCAGCACGACCTGGTCCTCGCCCGGGTGGCCAGCGGGCTGGGCCTGCTGGTGCTGCTCACGGCCCTTCTGTACGGGGCGTGGCTCTGCCTGGCGATGCGGGAGCCGGCCGGGCCGGCGGGTGTCACCTCCTCCTGACGCGGATGCGGTCCGCCGGTCGGGGTGCCCTTGACCGGGTCCGTTTCCGCTGTAGATCCGTGTAGCGCTCCCTCTCCCCCTTCAGGAGATCCTCCATGGTTTCCCTCGCCGACCTCTGGGCCCCGATCCTGCTCTCCGCGTTCCTGGTGTTCCTGGCCAGCAGCGTCATTCATATGGCGCTCAAGTACCACAACAAGGAATACCGCGGCTTCAGCAACGAAGACGAGGTACGGGCCGCGATCCGGAAGGGCACCCCGGCGCCCGGGCTCTACTTCGTGCCGTACTGCGCGGACATGAAGGACATGGGAACCCCGGCGATGCAGCAGAAGATGACCGAGGGCCCGATCGCCTACGTCACGGTGGCCCCGTCCGGCGTGCCGGCCATGGGGCCGCAGCTGGTGCAGTGGTTCCTCTTCTCGGTCGTCGTCTCGGTCGTCTCGGCCTACCTGGCCTCCCGGACGCTGGCTGCCGGCACCGCCTACCTCTCGGTGTTCCGCATCGCGGGGTGCGCGGCCTTCCTGGCCTATGGCTTCGCCTACATCCCCACCACGATCTGGTTCAAGCGGCCCTGGTCCGCCACCCTCAAGGACCTGTTCGACGCCCTGGTCTACGGGCTGCTCACCGGCGGCACCTTCGGCTGGCTCTGGCCCCAGGCCTGACCTCACGGTTTCTTCACGTCCTCTGCGCTAGACTCCGCGGCCGGTTACGTTCCAGCCGCGGAGTTCCCGTTTCCACCCCCGACCCTGTGCCTCCCATGCGACTTTCGAGACTGCTCTCCCTGTTCGCTCTGCTGCTCCTCGCGGCCGCGCCGGCGCGCGGCCAGGATCCGCTCGAGGGCGAGTACCCCGGGCTCGAAACCGGGAAGATGTGGACCTTTGACGTGCCGCCCAGGGACTACTGGGCCAAGCGTTACAATTTCACCCCGACCGACCAGTGGCTGGACCATGTCCGGCTGTCCGCGGTGCGCTACGGCGGCGGCTGTTCCGCCTCGTTCGTCTCCGGCGACGGGCTCGTCATGACCAACCATCATTGCGCCCGGGCGTGCATCGAGAGCACCGCCAGGGAGGGCGAGGACTTCCTGACCAACGGCTTCTACGCCTCCCGTCGGGAGGACGAGCGGGTCTGCCAGGGCCTGTTCCTGGACCAGCTGCAGCAGATCACCGACGTGACCGACCGGGTGAGCCGCTCCGCCGCCCCGACCGCGGACGCCAAGACCGCGGCCAGCCAGCGCGCCAAGGCGATCAAGGCGATCGAGGACGAGTGCGGCGCGACCCAGCCCGACGCGGCCTGCCAGGTGGTGAGCATGTACCGGGGCGGCCAGTACAAGCTGTACCGCTTCCACCGCTTCAAGGATGTGCGGCTGGTGTTCGCCCCGGAGGGCCAGATCGCCTTCTTCGGCGGGGACCCGGACAACTTCACCTACCCCCGGTGGAACCTGGACATGTCGTTCGTCCGGGCCTGGGTGGACGGCAAGCCGGCCGCGACGCCGCACCATTTCGTGTGGAGCCAGAGCGGCGCCCGGGAGGGGGACCTCACGTTCGTGATCGGGAATCCCGGCTCCACCGGCCGGCTGAACTCGATGGCCCAGCTCGAGTTCCTGCGCGACGTGCAATACCCGGCGCAGCTCGACCAGCTGCGGCGGATGATCGAGGCCTACCACGCCCTGTCGCGCTCTGACGAGGCCCGGGGGAAGGCGCTCCGCAACACGATCTTCGGGCTGGAGAACACCCAGAAGGCGATTGCCGGGTACCAGACCGGGCTGGTGGATCCCCGGCTGATGGCCCACAAGCGGGAGTGGGAGCGGACCTTCCGCGCCCGGGTGGACGCCGATCCGGCGCTCCGGCGGCAGTACGGCCGGGCGTGGCTGACGATCAGCGACGTCTCCGCCCGCCGCAAGGCGATCGACGTGCGCCGCCGGTACCACGCGGCCGGTGCCTACGGCAGCCGGCTGCTCAACCTGGCGCTGGGGACGGTGCGGCACGCCGCCGAGACGGCGAAGCCGGACAGCCTCCGGCTGCCGGCCTACCAGGAGGCCAACCGCGCCGGGTTCGAGCGGAACCTGTTCGGCGGCGCGCCGATTGACGCGGAGCAGGAGCGGACCCTGCTCGCGGCGTACTTCACCGCGATGCAGCGGGAGCTGCCCGCGACCGACCCGGTGCTGCGGCAGGCGCTGCAGGGCCGGACGCCGGAGGCCGCCGCGGCGGCGATGGTGAGCGGCGCCACGATCATGACGGGCGAGGCCCGGAAGGCGCTGGCCACCGGCGGCGCCGCCGGGCTCGCCGCGTCGGCGGATCCGTTCATCAAGCTCGCCCGCGTGATCGACCCGCTGGAGCGTGCGCTCACGAAGGAAGTGGCCGACCTCAACGACCGGGAGGCGCAGGCCAACGAGCTCGTGGCCCGGGCGCTGCTGGCCGTCTTCGGCACCAGCGTGGCGCCCGACGCCACCTTCTCCCTCCGGATCTCGGACGGCGAGGTGCGGCGCTATCCGATGAACGGCACCGTCGCCGCGCCGTTCACGTCCTTCAACGGCCTGTACGAGCGGGCCAGCGCCTTCGGAGGACAGCCGCCCTTCGACCTGCCGCCCCGCTGGACCGAGCGGCGCGACTCGCTGGCTCCGGACACGCCGTTCAACGCGGTGTCCACCAACGACATCATCGGCGGCAACTCGGGCAGCCCGGTGGTGAATCGCGACGCCGAGGTGGTCGGGCTCATCTTCGACGGCAACATCGAGATGCTGCCCAACCGGTTCCTCTTCACCGAGCGGGTGGCGCGCTCGGTCTGGGTGGACTCCCGGGCCATCACCCATTCGCTGCGGCGGATCTACGACGCCCATCCGCTGGCGGACGAGCTGGAGGGGACCCGCACCGCGCGGCCGGCGATGTAGTCCCTTTCTCATCCCTGTCCCCCGGCGGCCCGGCCTCGGCCGGGCCGCCGGGCTGTCTGCCCGCCTCGGCCGGTATACTTTCAAGCGTTGCGCGCGTTTACCCCGAGTGCTCCGTGGAGGCCGCCATGCGCCCTGCCCGTTTCGGTTCCCGACTTGTCCGTGCCACCCTGCTCGCCGCCCTGGGCGCGAGCGTCGTGACCTGCGCCACCAACCCCGTGACGGGCCGCCGGGAGCTGGCCTTCGTCTCCGAGAGCCAGGAGATCCAGATGGGCCGCGAGTACTCCGGCCAGGTGGCGCAGGAAATGGGCGTCTACCCCGATTCGGGCGTGCAGGCCTACGTCAGCCGCATCGGGAAGGAGATGGCGGTCCTGACCGAGCGTCCCAAGCTGCCCTGGACCTTCACCGTCATGGACGACCCGCAGGTGAACGCCTTTGCCCTGCCCGGGGGGTACATCTTCGTGACCCGGGGCATCCTCACCCACATGAACTCGGAGGCGGAACTCGCCTCGGTGCTGGGGCACGAGATCGGGCACGTGACGGCGCGGCACTCGGTGCAGCAGATGACCCGGCAGCAGCTGGCGCAGATCGGCCTGGTCGCGGGCGCGATCGCCTCCGACCGGGTGGCGCAGAACCTCGGCGTGATCTCGCAGGGCCTCGGGGTGCTCTTCCTCAAGTACAGCCGGGACGACGAATCCCAGGCCGACGGCCTCGGCTTCCGCTACGCCCTCACCGATGGCTATGACGTGCGCAAGATGGTGGACATGTTCGCCATCCTGCAGCGGGTGGGCGCCCGCGCCGGGCAGCGGATCCCCGAGTGGCAGTCATCCCACCCCGACCCGGGGAATCGCATCCAGGCCACCGAACGGCGGATTGCGAAGACCACCGTGCCGCTGGATGACAAGAAGGTGAATCGCGACCAGTTCCTGCGGGTGCTGGACGGGATGGTGTACGGCGACAATCCGCGGCAGGGGTACTTCAAGGGCGACGCCTTCCTGCATCCCGACCTCGCCTTCCAGCTCGACTTCCCGCCGGGCTGGAAGACGGTCAACCAGCCGTCTGCCGTCGTGGGGCTGAGTCCCAAGCAGGACGCGCAGTTGCAGCTGTCGTTCGCCGGGCAGGAGGCGCCCGCGACCACCCTGCAGAAGTTCCTGGGCCAGGAGGGGGTCACCGCGGGTCAGAGCCGATCCCTCTCGATCGGTGGCAACCCGGCGGCCCAGGCGCCGTTCACCGCCAGCACCCAGGAGGGACAGACCCTCTCGGGGCTGGTGACGTTCCTGTCCTATGGCGGGTCCACCTACCAGCTGCTCGGCATCACCGCGGCAAGCTACGCCACCTACGACCGCGCCTTCCAGGGCTTCGCGGGCAGCTTCCGGCGGCTCACCGACCCGGCGGCGCTGAACGTCAAGCCGAACCGGATCCAGGTCGCGCGGGTGTCGCGCGCGATGACGCTGGCGGAGTTCAACCAGCAGAATCCGTCGGTGATTCCGATCGAGGACCTGGCGCTGATCAACGGGCTGGCCGACGGCAACGCGCGGCTGGCGGCGGGTGCCTCGGTGAAGCGGGTGGTAGCGAAGTAGGCTCACCGCCGGGGGGGAGCCAGGGGCTGCCCTGGCTCCGCCCTCAGGAGACCCGACGGGTCTTCCGTTTCATGAAGTCCATCAGGATGAACTGGCCCAGCGTCATGGTGGTGGTGAAGTAGGCCTTCCCGCGGCAGATCTCCGACACCCGCTTCACGAACTCCACCAGCGACCGCTCCCGCGCCAGCATGAAGGTATTGATCATGATTCCCGCACGGCGGCACTGGGCCACCTCGCGATAGGTCTCCTGCAGGATCCGCGGGTCCAGCCCCATCGAATTGACGTACACCTGGCCGTCCGGCAGGGTCATCGCGGACGGCTTGCCGTCGGTGATCATGATGATCTGCCGCATGTCCTTCTTCTGGGCCAGCAGGAGGCGGCGGGCGAGCTTGAGCCCCTCGGCGGTGTTGGTGTGGTAGGGGCCCACCTGCACCTGCGGCAGCGCCGCGAGCGGAATCTCCTCGGCGCTGTCGTGGAACAGGACGCAGCGGATCGCGTCGCCGGGGAACTGGGTCCGGATCAGGTGGGTCAGCGCCAGCGCCACCCGCTTGGCGGGGGTGAACCGGTCCTCCCCGTAGAGGATCATGGAATGCGAGCAGTCGAGCATCAGGACGGTGGCCGCGGACGAGCGGTACTCGGCCTGATGCACCATCAGGTCGTCGTACTCGAGGTTGAGCGGCACCGTCAGTCCCTCGCGGGCCAGGGCCCGGCCCAGCGTGGCGGGCACGTCCAGGTTGAGGACGTCCCCATACTCGTAGGGCTTGCTCGCCGCCTCCGACTCGATGCTGGTGGCCAGGTGCGGGGTGTCGTGGGCGCCGGCACTCGACTTGCCCACCGTGCCAAGCAGCGCTTTGAGCGTCTTGTAGCCGAGGAAATCGGCGCCCTTCTCGGTCAGGCTGAACTGCACCTGCCTGGCCGCGGAGCGGGCCTGGCCCTCCGGGCCGAATACCGCCGAGTAGCCGGCGGGCAGCTGCGGCACCTCGGCCAGGTTGAGGTACCCCTCCTCCATCAGCCGCCGGATGATCTGGTCCAGCAGCTCGGCGACCTGTCGCTCCACCTCCTGGTCCTGCGCCGGGTCCCCGCTCGACTCCCCGCGCAGGAAGCGCATCATCTCGGGCGTGAGCTGGCCCGACTGGACCAGGGCGCGGAGGATGGCCTCCCGCAGCGATTCGAGGGAGCGGTCCCCCGGGTCTTCGCCACCCCACCAGCTCTCCCCGCCCGCGAATCCGGATTGCAGGAGGAAATCGCCCAGCTGGTCCAGGAGGGCCTGCAGGTTGACCGCTTCCGCCAGGCCGGGGATGAACTTGGAGTAGGTGGTGAAGCGCATATTCTACTATACACCTTAGGTTTCGTTTGTGCTCCCTGGCGCCCAGAACCCCTTCCACGCCCTCCGCCACCGGAATTTCCGGCTGTTTTCGATCGGCCAGTTCATCTCGCTGGCCGGGACCTGGATGCAGGTCGTGGCCCTGGGCTGGCTGGTCCTCGACCTGACCGACTCGCCCTTCTACGTCGGGCTGGTGAGCACGCTCACGTCGCTCCCGATCCTCCTGTTCACCCTGTGGGGCGGGGTGCTGGCGGACCGGGTCCACCGGCGGCGGGCGCTGATCCTCCTCCAGTCCTTCATGCTGGCGGACGCCCTCGCCCTGGCGCTGCTCACCCTGACGGGCCACATCACCGTCCAGTGGGTCATGGTCCTCGCCCTGGTGCACGGGACGTCCGCGGCCTTCGAGGTCCCCATCCGGCAGGCGTTCATCGTGGAGATGGTGGGGAAGGAGGACCTCATGAATGCCATCGCGCTCAACTCCTCCAACTTCAACATCACCCGGATCTTCGGGCCGATGCTCGCGGGGCTGGTGGTCGGGAGCGTCGGGGTGGCCCCCTGCTTCGTGCTCAACGCGGTGAGCTTCGTGGCGGTGATCGCCTGCCTGCTTCGCATGGAGGAATCGGACGCGCGGCCGGCGCCGTCCGGCGCGTCCGCGCTGACCACCCTGCGCGAAGGCTACCGCTACGTGCTGGACCAGCCGCTGCCGCGCGCGCTGCTGCTGCTGACCGCCCTGTACGCCATCTTCGGCTTCGCCTTCGTGAGCATGCTGCCGGTCTTTGCCCGCGATGTCCTGCGGACCGGCGCCGCGGGCTACGGCGGCCTGATGACCGCGGTCGGCGTCGGGGCCAGCGCCGGGGCCCTGGCCATGGCGGCGCTGGGCCACCGGGTGGCCAGGCTCCGGATCATTCGCGGCGCCGGCATGCTCTTCGCGCTGACGCTGGCCCTGACCGCGCTGGCGCAGGTGTGGTGGCTGGCTGCCGGCGTGCTCGCAGTGGCGGGGTGCGCCATGATCCTGAACAACGTGAGCACCAATACCCAGCTGCAGATGGCCGCGCCGGACCACCTGCGCGGCCGGGTGATGGGCTTCTACTCCCTCATGGTCCTGGGGATGGCGCCACTCGGGTCGTTTCAGGCGGGGTGGGTCTCGGAGCACTTCGGGGTGCCGATGAGCCTGGCGCTCGGCGCCGTGGTGACCGCCGCGGGAACGCTGTGGCTGGCGCGCCCCCGGGCCACGGCCGGGGCTGGCGCCCGCGCCGATGGGGCATAACGTTCCCCCCATGGTGATCACGATCTCCCGGCAGTACGGCGCCGGCGGCTCCGAAGTGGCGCGCCTGGTCGCGACCGCGCTGGGGTGGGCGGTGCTCGACAATGAAATCGTCGAGCGGGTGGCCCAGCGCGCCGGCCTGGCGCCCGACATCGTGGCCCGGGAGGATGAGGCGGCACCCACGTTTGTCGAGCGGCTGGCGCGCGCCCTCGCCGCCTCCTCCCAGGAGTACGTCGTCCCCGAACTCGGCGTCGCGGTGCGGCCCGAGGAGCCGGACCTGGTCCGGCTCACTGAGCTGGTGGTGCGGGAGGCGGCAGCCGCAGGCCGGGTGGTGCTGGTGGGGCGCGCGGCGCCGGCGGTGCTCCGGACCGCCGCGGAGGCGCTGCACGTGAAGCTGGTGGCGCCCCGCGCCTTTCGCATCCAGCTGGCGCAGCAAACCTCGGGGCGGGACGCGCGCGGCACCGAGCAGCTCATGGACGAGACCGACGCGCGCCGCGCCCGCTACACCCGTGATCACTACAGCCGCGACTGGGACGACCCCAGCCACTACCACATGGTGCTCAACACCGGCTGGCTGGGGCTGGAGGGCGCGGCGGCCCTGGTGGTGGCGCAGGCGCGCGCCCTGGGATGGGGGCCGCCCTGACCGCCCCGGGCGTCAGCCCAGGTTGAAGCCCTTGCCGGGTCCCGGCTCCCGCCGCTCCGGGCGGGCCCGGGTGTAGCCCAGTTCGTCGATCCGGCTGATCCGCTTCTCGGCCGCAAGCCCCTCGAGGATCAGCTCGCAGGCGGCGACCAGGAGGGGCCCATCATCCCGGGGCGAGAGGCCGCCCGCGACCGCGGCGTCCACCAGGCCGGGGACCATGCTGAAGCCCTTCAGGCAGAGGTCGCTCCGTTCGTCCCCCTTCACCTTGAGCGCGCCGCCGCCGTCGAACCAGCTCACGATGGGGTCCAGTCCGATCTCGCCCATGCGCTCCTCCAGCGTCCGGCCGGCCGCACGGCGCACCAATTCCTTGGCGATCACTTCGCCCCCCTGCAGCTCCCCCTCGTACTCCAGCTCCAGCTTGCCGGTCATGGAGGGGATCGCGGCATAGATGTCGCTGATGCGGGGCACCACCGTCGCCTCGCCGGTAAGGAGCGCCCGCCGCTCCGCGTTGGACACGGCGTGCTCCAGCACGCTGATGGGCAGCCGCTGGCTCACCCCGGAGCGCTTGTCGATCCGCTTGTCCTCCCGCGCCTCGAACGCCACCCGCTCCACGACCTCGAGGACGAACTCGGGGACCTGCACCCGGCGCCCGTTCCGCCGCACCCAGGCCTCCTGCCCGGTAATGGTCATCCCCAGCTCCACGCTGCGCGGGTAGTGGGTGAGGACCTCCGACCCGATCCGGTCCTTGAGCGGGGTGATGATCTTGCCGCGGGCGGTGTAATCCTCGGGATTCGCGGTGAAGGCGAGCAGCACGTCCAGCGGCAGCCGCACCGGGTAGCCTTTGATCTGGACGTCCCCCTCCTGCATGATGTTGAACAGCCCCACCTGCACCTTGCCCGACAGGTCCGGCAGCTCGTTGATGGCGAAGATGCCCCGGTTGGCCCGCGGCAGCAGCCCGAAGTGCATCGTGAGTTCGTCGGACAGCAGGTGCCCCCCCCGCGCCGCCTTGATGGGATCCACGTCGCCGATCAGGTCGGCGACGGTCACGTCCGGGGTGGCCAGCTTCTCCACGTACCGCTGGTCCCGCGGCAGCCACGCGATCGGGGTACGGTCCCCCAGCTCGGTGAGCCGCTCCCGGGCGTACTTGGAGATCGGGGCGAAGGGATCGTCGTTCACCTCGCTGCCCGCCACGATTGGCACGCCCTCGTCCAGGAACCGGGTGAGCTGGCGCAGAATCCGGCTCTTGGCCTGGCCCCGCAGGCCGAGCAGGATGAAATGGTGCCGCGCGAGGAGGGCGTTCGTGAGTTGCGGCAGGATGGTGTCGTCATACCCCACGATGCCGGGGAAGAGCGGCTCTCCCTGCTCCAGCATCCGGAGCAGGTTGGTCCGCAGTTCATCCCGCACCGTCCGCCCGCGCAGGGGGGCATCGGCCCAGGGGGATTGCCGGAGGTCGCCGAGGGTCAGGGGGAGCGTGGGCATTCTTCAAGGTAACCCGGAGGCGGGCGCGGGTTCCGCCGCCTGCCGGTGAGCTGGATCACCGGGTCCGGCTGGCGGCGGGAACCTGCTTGACAAGCATGTCGCCGGCGCTAAGTTGCGCGCGGTTTTCGGCGGGCTTCCGGGGTGGAGGCCCCGGACGGCCGCCCGAGTTCATCCATTACATCCTGCAGAGGTAAGCCATGAAGAAGTACCTTGCGCTGGCCGCGGTGCTCCTGGTCGCCGCGTGCGGCAAGAAGGAAGAGGCCGCTCCGGCCGTGGACACCACCACCGCCGCGCCGGTCCCGGCCATGACCGATTCGGCCATGCCGATGGACACCACGATGACCCGGGACACCGCCCACTCGATGTAACCGGTCGCGGATCCTCGGAACGTTGCGCCAGGGGCGGAGCGAAAGCTCCGCCCCTAGGCGTTCGGGGAGGCCGCATCCCGGACCGCAGCCGGGAACGCCTCGCGATGCGCGACCACCGGTGCCCAGCCCAGGTCTCGGGTGAGGGCGGCCGAGGTGAAGGGGTTGCCTCCCTCCAGAAACCGGACCGAGGCGCGAAAGCTCGGGAAGGGCGGGCCAAAGACGCCGCGGATCCGGTCTACCACCGATGCCACCCCCCGGGCGGCACCCGTTGGCAGGTGCACCGCGCGGACCCGCTGGTTCAGTCCCGCGCCCAGGCCGGCCACGAAATCGAGGCCGGTGAGCTCCCCATCATTGGTAACGTTGAACACACGTCCACCGGCCGCCGGATGTCGCAGGGTCGCGGCGACCGCCGCCGCGACATTGGCCGCGTGCACGATGGGAAGGGAGGCGCGCCCGGCGCCCACCAGCGGGAAGAAACCGCGCCGGGCGTGCCGCACGATGCCGGGCAGGAAGAGCCGATCCCCTTCTCCATACACCACGCAGGGCCGCAGCAGCACCGCCACGAGTCCCCGCGGCATCGCTTCCCGGACCACGTCCTCCGCCAGCCGCTTGGAACGGGCGTAGCGGTCACCGGTGCCGCGCGGGCCGATCGGATAGTCCTCCGCCACCGTGCCGGGCGGCTGCTCGCCCGCATCGGCGCGGTAGACCGCGACGGAAGAGATGTGGATGAGCGGGACGCCGAGGTCGCGGGCCCGCTGCGCTGCGAGGCGAGTGGCCTCGACGTTGATTCGTTGGTAGGTGTCCCATCCGTCCCGGGATACGATGACCGCGGCCGAGTGGATGATGGCGCTGACCCCGCGCACCCGCTGCCACGTGGCGGGGTCGGCGACGTCACCATGGAGGATCTCCGCCCCCCGCGTCGCAAGCCGCTCGGCACTCGCCGGCGTCCGTGCGAGCGCCATCACCGAGTCTCCGCGGGAACGCAGATGGGCAAGGATGTGCAGCCCGAGCAGCCCGGAGGCGCCCGTCAGGAAGATCACCCGGCGGCCTGCGACAGGAGGGAGACGTCAAACGGCAGCGGCACCACCCGGGCCGCGCGGTTCCCGGCGGTGATGGTGGAGCCCGGCAGGATCTCCCGTCGCAGGACGGTGAGGCCGAGGGAGCGGGAGTCGAGATCGAGGACCGACCGCACCGTGCCGACTTCCTTGCCGTCCACCGCCCGCACCAGGTCATCCTCGAGGAGCGGGGAGCCATCCCAGAGCAGTCCGTGCAGCACCCGGTTGGCATGGCCCCGGAAATGGAGCCGGGCCACGGTCTCCTGCCCGGTGTAGCAGCCCTTGGTGTAGGAGACCCCGCCGTTCTCGTCGAAGCGGACCTCCTGCGGCAGGGTCTTCTCCTGGATCTCCGCCCCGAGGAGCGGCCAGCCGGACAGGATCCGGGCCGCCTCCTGCTCCGCGGGTCCGCCCCGCAGCGCGCCGGCCTTCTCCAGCGCGCCATCGGCCTCGAGGATGGTGGCGGGGTGGCCCAGGAGCAGGGCACGAAACGGGGCACCGGGGGTCGGCCGCAGGATGGTCAGCGCGGTCTCGCCTTCACCGAGCACCGCGCCGCGCCCCTCCCCATCAGGCACCCCGAGGTGGGCGGCCGCCAACGCGGCGATGGCGAGGTCTCCGTAGATCCAGGTGGCCTCGACCTGCCCGGTGAGGTCCTCGACCTTCGCCAGCCGCGGGGGCATGGACCGGGCAAAGATCTGCCGCATCCGATCGCGGGCGTCGGGCTCGGCCACGAGGAGGAGTCCCGACGGCGAGCGGAAGACCCAGAGGTCGGCGACGATCATTCCCTTCGGCGTCAGCAGGGCGCCGTACACCACCGCGCCCGGGCCCGGCTTCTCGAGGTCATTGGTGAGCAGTCCCTGCAGGCAGGCCAGGGCGCCCGGGCCGGTCACCCGGAAGACGGTGGGCTCGCCCGGGACCAGCAGCACGCCATGCAGCAGCTGGGAGAACCGGCTGGCATCGAGGGAGACGCGGCGCATGATCAATTCCGCCACGGGAGTTCGTCGGGATGATGACCCGCCAGCGAGGGCCAGACCAGGTCGGCCCCGGCCAGCGCCTCCGCCGGGTGCGAGGTCGCGATCATCGTGCAGGGCACGCCCGCGCCGCGCGCCGCCTCCAGGCCCGGCAGGGAATCCTCAATCACCATGCAACGGTCGGAAGGGACCCCGAGCGCCGCCTGCGCCGCGCGGTACCCCTGCGGGTCCGGCTTGCAGCGGGAGACGTCCTCCGCGGCGACGATGCAGTCGAAGTGCTCCCCCAGGTCCGCCGCCTCGAGCACGAGATCGATCTCGCGACGCAGCGCCCCCGACACGATCGCCAGGCGGTGGCCGGCCCCGGCCGCGGCCTGGATGAACTCGACCGACCCCGGCACCAGCTCGAGGGAGGCGCGGATGGCCCGCTCGTAGAGGACCGCCTTCCGCTCGATGGCCTCCCGGAGCCGCGCCGGGTCCGGGGCCAGCCCCATCCGCTCGAAGGTGAACCGAAAGCACTCGCGATCGTCGAAGCCGAGGTAGTCCCGGTAGTACCCCTCGCGGTCGAGGGCGTAGCCGTACGACGCCAGGGTGGCGATCAGCGCCTCGCAGTGCTGGGGTTCGTCGTTGACGATGACGCCGTTGAAATCGAAGAGGATCGCCCGGGGCATGGGCGGAAGATAGTCGGGGCCGGGCGGTGTGGGAGACGGGCGGAGGGAGGGGGGAAGTGGGAAGAGGGAAGGGAGGTTGCTGCGAGTGGTGCGATCGGCCTCCCTTTTCCCTCTTCCCATTTGCCTGTCCCTCAGTAGTATCCCGCCGCCTGGTAGGACCAGTCCAGCAATTCCACCGGATGCGCCACCCGGATCGGGAGCCCCGCGGCACGGAGCCCGCCACCGATCTGCATCAGGCAGCCGGGATTCCCGGTGGTCACCAGCGCGGGACGGGGTGACGCCTCGGCGATGCCCGCGACCTTCTGCGCCAGCACCGCCTGCGACATCGCCGGTTCGAGCAGGCTGTAGATCCCGGCGCTGCCGCAGCAGCGGTCGAAGCCGGGCAACAGCGACAGCTGGAGTCCCGGGATGGCCCGCAGCATGGCGAGCACCGGTGCGTGGACCCGCTGGGCATGCTGCAGGTGACAGGGTGCATCGTAGGCCACCGCGAGGTCGAGCGCCCCGCCGGGCCGCGGTCCCCGCTCGGCGAGGAGCTCGCTGACATCCCGGACTCGTGCCGCGAAGCGCTGCCCGGCCTCATCCTCCAGGAGGTGGCCGTAGTCCTTGAGCAGCGCGCCGCATCCGGCGCTGTTCACCACGATGAAGTCGGCGCGCGCGGCAAAGGCGGCGAGGTTGGCGCGCGCCAGCGTGCGCGCGGTCCGGGGATCGCCGGCGTGCGCGTGCAGCGCCCCGCAGCAGCCCTGCCCGGGGGCCTCGAGCACGGTGTAGCCGTTGGCCTCGAGGGTGCGGCGGGTGGCGTCGTGCACGTGGCCGAAGAGCTCGTCCATGACGCACCCGCGGAACAGGGCGACGGTGGGGGACCCCGGCGATTGGGCGATTGGGCGATTGGGCGATCGGGCGATCGGGCGGGTCGCCGCCAGCATCGCCATGCCGAAGCGGCGGGGGCCGGCCAGCGCCCGGGCAATGCCCAGGTTCCGCAGCCACCGGGCCGCGCGGAAGATCGGGCGCCAGGCGGCGCGCCGTGCAAAGACGCCGAGCACCAGCCGGGCGAACGGGCGGAAACCGCGCCGCTCCGCCAGCAGGGTCCGCGCCGCCTCGAGTCCGCGGCCGTAGCCGACGCCGGAGGGGCAGACCGGCTCGCAGCCGCGGCAACCGAGGCAGGCATCGAGGTGCTGCAGCAGGGCGGCGTCGTCGGCGCGGATCTCTCCCCGTTCCAGGGCACGCATCAGGACGATCCGCCCGCGGGGGCTGTCGGCCTCATCGCCCGTGGCCAGGTACGTGGGGCAGGCCGGCAGGCAGAACCCGCAGTGGACGCAGGGGTCGAGCGCGGCGAAGGGACTACTCATCCGCCCCTTCCAGCGCCACCGCGATCACCCCCTTGGGGTCGAAGGTCTCGCGCAGGCGTCCCACCAGGCGGCCGACGCCCTCGCGGTACGCGCCGAAGTGGCCCAGGGCACGGCGCAGCGGCCAGCTCGCGCGCTCGAGGGTCACCGGGATCTCTCGTTCCGCCGCGCGACGGCGCAGGCCGCGCAGCGTGGCCACGTCCGCCTCACCGGCCCAGCGGAGCTGCCCGGTGCCGAGGCCGGTCGCCAGCAGCCCCTCGCCGAGGGTGCCGAGGACCAGGTCCATGGTGTCGTCCAGGGTGTCGGTCAGGGCGCCGAACCGGAGCGCGAGTTCCGCGTCGAGGGGGGCGCGCGCCACCAGGTTCCACAGGGCGGCGGCGGCCGCTTCCGGCATGGGTGCCCAGCGGATGCCGCTGGCGCCGTCAAGCTGGGCCGCCTCGGCGGCAACCCCCTCGGCGGTGCCGACCAGCCGGGCCACGAGGGTCCACTGCGGCCGGGCCGCGAGGGCGGGAGTGAGCAGTTCCAGCGCCGCGAGGCTCCCCCCGGCGGCGAGGAGCGCGCGGCCGGCATCGAACATGGCTTCCCGCGGTCCGCTCACCTGGAAGGTGCGATCCTCCGCCGGCTGGGCGCGCACCCGGAGGTGCAGCGCGGTGATCACCCCGAAGCCGCCGAATCCGCCGACGTGCAGCTTGGTCAGGTCGTACCCGGCCACGTTCTTCACCACCTTTCCGCCGGCCTCCACCAGCCGGCCATCGCCGGTGACCACCGTGCTCCCGAGCACGTGATCCCGCACCGGCCCGAAGCCCTGCCGGAGCGGTCCGGCGGTCGCGGTAGCCACGACCGAGCCCACGGTCCGGTCGCTCCGCCCCGGCGGGTCGAGCGCAAGCCAGAGTCCCTCCGCCGCCAGGGCGGCGCGGAGCGCCTCGAGGGTGACGCCCGCCTCCACCGTGCAGACCAGGTCCGCCGGGCTCACCCGGACGATGCGGTGCAGTCCGCAGGTCGAGAGGGCGAGGTCGGCGGGGGCATCCGCGGGGAGCCAGCTCCCCTGGCCCTCAAGCCGCACCCGCCAGCCGGCGTCCTGTGCCGCCTGGCAGACCAGGGCCAGCGCATCGTCGCTCTCGGGCACGGCGCGCGGCAGGCCGCGCGGGTCCCGCTCCACTCCCTCCGGTCCGAGCAGCCGGCGGAGCCGGTCGAATACCGCCTCGTTCATGCCACCCCTCCTCGCCGCCACTCCCGGCAGACGTGCACCGGGAACACCTTCCCCGGATTGGACCGGCGGTCAGGATCGAAGGCCCGGCGCACTTCGCACATCAGGTCCAGCGCCGCCGGACCGAACGCCTTGGGCATATAGGCCATCTTGTCGCTGCCGACGCCATGCTCGCCGGTGATGCTGCCGCCTGCGGCCAGGCAGGCGTCCATGATCTCCGCGCTCGCCTCCGCCACCCGCCGCGCCTGGTCCGGATCCCGCCGGTCGAAGCTGATGCAGGGGTGCAGGTTGCCATCCCCGGCATGGAAGACGTTGCTGATCTGCAGCCGGTGCCGGTCACGGATCTCCGCGATCGTATCGAGGATCGCGGGGAGGACCGATCGGGGCACTACCGCATCCTGCACCGCCAGATCCGGCGCGATCCGCCCCAAGGCCCCGAACGCCTTCTTCCGGCCCTGCCACAACCGGGCCCGCTCCGCCGGCTGGGTGGCGACCAGGACTTCACGCGCGCCATGGCGGCGCAGCAGCCCTTCCACGATGGCACACTCCGCCGCGGCCGCCGCGGGGGAGCCGTCCACCTCCACCAGCAGCACCGCCGCCGAGTCGGTGCGCGCTCCGGTGGCGAAGATCGAGGCCTCGACGGCGCGGACGCAGGACTGATCCATCATCTCGAGCGCGGCCGGCACGATGCCCGACGCGATGATCGCACTGACCGCCTCACTGGCGGCACGGAGCGCCATGAAATCGGCGAAGATGGTGCGGACCTCGCGCGGCAGCGGCTCCAGCCGCACGGTGATCTCCACCGCCACGCCGAACATCCCCTCGCTCCCGACGAAGAGCCCCACCAGGTCCGGGCCCCACGGCTCCCCGGCGGGGGAACCGAGGCGGGCCAGGCTGCCATCGGGGAGGATCACCTCCAGCGCCGCCACATGGTTGGTGGTCACCCCGTACTTGAGGCAGTGCGGGCCGCCGGCGTTCTCCGCGACGTTGCCGCCGATCGTGCAGGCGCTCTGGCTGGAGGGATCGGGGGCGTAATACAGCCCGTGCGGCGCCACCGCCTCGGACAGCCGGGCGTTGACTACCCCCGGCTCGACCACCGCGCGCCGCCGCTCCGGCTGGATGGCGAGGATCCGGTTCATTCGGGTGAGGGTGACCAGGACGGCGCCGGGTTCGGCCAGGGCGCCGCCCGAGAGTCCGGTGCCGGCGCCCCGCGCGACGAACGGCACCTGCAGCAGGTGGAGCAGCCGCAGCACCCGCGCGACCTCGTCCCGCGAGCCGGGGAGGACCACGATGCCGGGTGGGGATTCATGGGTGGGGAGGCCATCGGCGGCGTAGGTGGCCAGCTCCGCGCCCCGGTGCCGCACCCAGCGCGGGCCGACGATGCGGCCCAGTGCCGCGACCAGCCCGGTGTCCGCCGCGAGCGCTTGCATCAGCCGGTCACGATGTCGCGCCCGTGGTGTCCCTTGCCATTGGACCGGGCCCGGACATGGACCTCGGCCCGGGATTCCACCCCAGGCAGGCGGGCGGGAAGCAGGGCGAGAAGGGACCGGACCCGGTCCCGGGTCTGCCGGACGTCCAGCAGCGGCGCGCGGGCCTCGGGATCGGCCTCCAGCAGGGCGGCGGCCTGGAAGGAAAATGCTTCCGGTTCAGCCTCCCACGCCGGGAGCTCGTCGCCGGCATCGCTCAGGATCGCCAAGGCGCGGCGCAGCCGCCCCGCCACCGCCTCCAGTTGGTGCCTCGCCTCGGCCGGCGGGGCGGAGTCCGGGGCATCGCCGAATTCCTCGACCGCGGCCACCAGGTAGGGCGCATCCTCCGGCAGCAGGCTGTGCACTTCGAAGCGGCGCTCCCCCAGCACCACGATGTTGGAACGACCGTCGGGGAGGGTGTCGGCACCGCGGATCCAGGCGATCGTCCCCAGGCTCCCCGCCCGTGGCGCGCGCGCGGCCGTGATCCCGAACCGCCCATCGCCGAGCCGGGCGTCTGCCAGCAGCTGGCGGTAGCGCGGCTCGAAGATGTGAAGCGGGAGCAACTCGCCGGGGAAGAGCACGAGGTCGAGGGGAAAGAGCGGCAGGCGGGAGGCCATGGTCCAATCTAGAAGGGAACGGGAGAACCGGGGAACGGGGAACGGGGAACGGGGAACCGAGAACCGGCGCCGGAGCGCCCGTTCTCTGTTCCCCGTTCCCCGTTTGCGTTCGGGTTGCCTGGTGTTACGCGGCCACCCAGAACCCCTTGAGCCCCTTCACGTCGGGGGACTCGCGCAGCTTCTCGAAGGCGCGCTCCCGGATCTGGCGGATGCGCTCCCGGGTGACGCCCAGGAGTTCGCCGATCTTTTCCAGGGTGAGCGCCTCGCTCCCCTCCTCCAGGCCGTAGTAGAGGTAGAGGATCTTCCGTTCCCGGGGCGTGAGGTAGCGCTCGAAGATGCGATCGATGAACTCGCGCATGAGGCGGGCATCGGTCCGCTCCTCGATGTCGCCCCCCTCGGTACCGGCGAAGCGCTCGCCCAGGGTGCCGCTGGTCTTGTCCCCCCGCTCGATGGGGGCGTCGAGCGACAGCTCGGCGGAGGTCATGCGGCGGGCGGAGCGGATGTTCTCGGGGCTGTCATTCAGGGCGAGGGCGATCTCTTCGTCGGTCGGTTCCCGGCCGAGTTCCTGGGAAAGGAAGGTCTCGGCGCGGGACATCTTGATCAGGGCGCTGTTCTGGTTGAGCGGGATGCGGACGCTGCGGGTCTGCTCCGCCAGGGCCTTGAGCACCGCCTGCCGGACCCACCAGACGGCGTAGGAGATGAACTTGACCCCGTGGTCGGGGTCGAACTTGCGCACCGCCTTGAGCAGCCCCTCGTTGCCGATCGCCACCAGCTCGGACAGGTCGAGTCCGTGGCCCTGGTATTTCTTGACGTAGGAAATGACGAAGCGGAGGTTCGCCGTGACCAGGCGTTCCGCCGCTTTTTCGTCGCCCTTCTGCGCCAACCGGGCCAGCCGCTTTTCTTCGGCGGGGTCGGTGATCATCGGGAGCTTCTGGATGTCCTGGAGGTACTGGTCGAAGGCACCAGTGGCGACGGGTCGGAAAAACGCCTTGGTCCGGCTCGCTTGAGGCGACGGCATGACGGCTCCGCGTGGGCAAACACCGCAGGGATGTGACTCGAAGGCGCGGCGGAGAGGAGTCGCCGCTGTGAAAGGGTGTGCGAATATAGGACGCGCCAAAAAACCGGTCAAGCAGAAAACTATTTCCACATCACAAATCGTTTGTTGGCATCCCGTTGCGGCGTTTGTCCACTTCGGCCACCAGATCAAGTCGACCTACTACTTGGAAGGTGGCACGTAACTCATTATCAAATAACTGTTTGTGTGATGTGGAGATGGGGGAAGGTGGCGGAAAACTCGCGGGGAGATGTGGATCAGGCCAGGCCCGCGACGGCCTCCGCCAGCAGATCAGCGGCCACCGGTACGGTCCACCGCCCGTCGGCATCATGCATCCGCCCCACCGCCGCCGGCAGCGCCAGCCGGACCTCGCCGGCGCGGTTCTTCTTGTCCTGCTGCATCGCCTCGAGCACCAGGGGGACCCGGATGCCGCTGCCGGCGCGGGTCGGGAGGCCCAGGGCCCGCAGGAGCTCGTGCACCCGTTCGCTGAGGCCCGTGGGGGCGAGCCCCATCCGTTCGGCGATGCGGCACTCCGCCACCAGGCCCAGGGCGACGGCCTCGCCGTGGGGGAGCCGGAACCGGGCCGCCAGCTCCAGGCCGTGCGCAATCGTATGCCCGGCGTTGAGCACGGCGCGCAGCCCGCTCTCCCGCTCGTCGGCGGAGACGACGGCGGCCTTGATCTCGACGCTGCGATGGACCAGGTGGGTCAGCGCGTCGAGGTCGCGGCTCAGCAGCTTCCGCGCGTTGGCCTCGATCCAGCCGAAGTACTCGGCGTCCGCGATGAGACCATGCTTCACCGCCTCCGACAGGCCGCTGCGGTACACCCGGTCCGGCAGGGTGAGGAGGGTGAGCGGGTCCGCCACCACCACGGCCGGCGGGTGGAAGGCGCCGATGAGGTTCTTCCCCAGGGAGGTGTCCACCCCGACCTTGCCGCCCACTGCGGCGTCCAGCATGGCGAGCAGGGTGGTGGGGACCTGCGCGTACGGCACGCCACGCAGGTAGGTCGCCGCGACAAACCCCGCGAGGTCCCCGACCACACCGCCGCCGAGGGCCACGATCGCGGTGTCGCGGTCGAGTTCCAGGCTCAGCATCTGGTCCGACAGCTGCACCCAGGTCTCGCGGGTCTTCTGTTCCTCCCCCGCGGGGAAGGTGAGCCGCGCTTCGCAGCGGAGCCGGATGCCCGCGTCGCTGGAGCGGGCGCCCAGGGCGCGCGCATTCGGGGTGGCGTGGGTCCACTCGTCGTAGTAGCGGGCCACGATGTCGTCGGTGATCAGCACCAGCTTGCGGCGGCCCAGCGCGGCGCCCAGCAGCTCGGGCAGGGCGAGCAGGATGCCGGGCTCAATGTGGACCTGGTACTCGCCGGTGGCGTGCCGGACGGTGACGGCCGGCATTACCAGGTCACGTCCCCAGCGCCCTCGCGGTGGTTGGCGAGCCGGGCCAGGGTGAAGAGCAGGTCGGACAGCCGATTGAGGTAGACCAGGAACAGCTCCGGGACCTCCGCCTCGTGGGAGAGGGTCACCACGCTCCGCTCCGCCCGGCGGCAGACCGTGCGCCCCAGGTGGAGCGCGGCGGCCTTTGGCGTTCCGGCGGGGAGCACGAAGGCGCGGAGCTCCGGGAGCTCGCGATCGGCTTCGTCCATGACCCGTTCGAACGCCGCGACCCGCGATGCGCTCAGCTCCGCCTTCTCCAGCGCCTTGCGCACCTTGTCCGGATCCGGCGTGGCCAGCTGCCCGCCGAGGGCGAAGAGGTCGCGCTGCACGGTCTCCAGCAGCTCGTCGAAGAAGTGGACCGGCTGGGTGGCGCGCGCCACGCCGAGCACCGAGTTGAGCTCGTCCACGTCGCCGTAGGCCTGGACCCGGGCGTGGTCCTTGGGCACCCGCCCGCCGCCGAAGAGGCCGGTTTCGCCGGCATCGCCGGTCCGGGTGTAGATGGTCATCGCGATGCCTCCGGGCGGATCTCGTAGAGCAGGACGTCGTCGATCTCCTCTTCCCACACCGTACCCGCGATCCGCATCCCCACCTTTTCCGCCACCCGCCGCGCCGGCACGTTGTCCGGCGGAATGCTGGCGCAGACGCGGGTCACCCCCGGCTGGCTCAGGGCCCAGGCCACCAGCGCCCCGGTGGCCTCGGTGGCCAGGCCCCGGTGATCGGCCCCCGGGTAGGTGGCGTAGCCGATCATGACCGCGCCCTCGGGGTCGGGAGGGCCGCCGAAGCCGAGCGCGCCCGTCACCTGCCGGCGGGCGCGGTCGATCGCGAGCCAGGTCCACCAGCCGGCCGACTCCGGTGCCTCTCGCAGCCGCTCCCGGACCAGAGGCAGCACCTCCTCCATGAGCGGCGGGGGGCGCAGCGGCCGGGGGAAGCTGGCGCCGGCCATCGCGTCGGCCCGCGGCGCATCGCCCGCCAGCACGGCGTCGATCGCCTCGACCGGGAAGGGAATCAGGGTGAGGCGCGGCGTGGTGAGGCTCAGCGGCATGGGATCCTCAACAGGGGCCTTCCATTTCCGCCGCGGCGACCACCGTG
>JANRJZ010000050.1:0-8864 GCA_033763675.1 Gemmatimonadota bacterium | reverse complement strand
AGGTCTCGGCCGTGCCCGCCGCCGCGCCCGCCAGCACCAGCAGGAAGAGGTGGCCGGCGTAGAGCGCCCGCGCGGGGGGCAGCCGCCCCCCTTCCCCGATCTGCTGGTCGGCCAGGATGCGCGGCACTTCCGCGTCCGCCTCCGCCGCGAACGAGAGCCAAGCGGCCCACAGCGCAAAGCAGAGGGTCGCGAAGGGGGTCAGGAGGTGGTGCAGGGTTTCGATCATGCGAGCCTGGAGACGTAGCCTTCCTGCCGGCGCCACATCACGCCGCGGGTGCGGCCGGCGCCCTCCGGGTGATCATGGCCAAGGAGATGCAGCGCGCCGTGGATCACGAGGCGGAGCACTTCCTCCCGCGGTGACACGCCGAACTCGCGGGCCTGGCGCCGGGCCACCGCGGGACAAATGTACACGTCCCCGAGAAGGTCGCCTCCGGGCCCCGGCAAGGCAAAGGAGAGCACGTCGGTGGCACGGTCGTGGCCCTTCCATTCCCGGTTGAGCCGGCGCATGGCGGGCCGCAGCAGGAAGGTGACCTGCACCGAGGTCAGGCGGGATGCCGCCCGGGCGCGGCGCCCCCGGCGCGCGGACTCGCCGGCCACGACCGCCCGCACCACCCGGACGATCGTGGCGGCCGGTACCGGCGCCCGCCCGGCCACGGCAACCGCCAGGCGCCGGGCCGCCGCGCCGCCGGGCATCGCCGGACCCGGCTGGGGAGCGGCCACGAGGCTCAACCGTGCTGGTCGTCCGCGTAAGCGCGGATGATCTCGCGGACCAGGCGGTGCCGGACCACGTCGGTCTCGTCCAGGTAACAGAAGGAAATGCCCTCCACCCCGGGGAGGATCCGCTCGATCTGCACCAGCCCCGAGTCCTCCCGCCGCGGCAGGTCGATCTGGGTCTTGTCGCCGGTGACGACCACCTTGCTGTTCACCCCGAGGCGGGTGAGGAACATCTTCATCTGCGCGGCGGTGGCGTTCTGCGCCTCATCGAGGATGATGAAGGCGTCCTGCAGCGTGCGGCCGCGCATGTAGGCCAGCGGGGCGATCTCGATCACCCGCTGTTCCAGCGCCTTCTGCACCCGGTCATGGGGCATCATGTCCTCGAGCGCGTCGTACAGCGGGCGGAGGTAGGGATCCACCTTGGCCTGCAGGTCGCCGGGGAGGAAGCCGAGGGACTCTCCGGCCTCCACCGCGGGCCGCGCCAGCACGATGCGGCGCACCCGCTTCCGCGCCAGCGACTCCACCGCCTTGGCCACGGCGAGGTAGGTCTTGCCCGTGCCCGCCGGCCCGATCCCGATCACGATGTCGTGGGTGCCGATGGCCTGCAGGTAGTCCCGCTGCCCCGCCGTCTTCGCGGCGATGATCCGGCGGAGCCCCGGCAGGATGATCTTGTGATCCGGCGCCCCCGTGCCCTCGGTGAGCGGCCCCGCCGCGACCAGGCGGGCGACGTCCTCCGGGGTCACCGTCTCTCCCATCCGGGCGAGCTCCAGCATCCCCTGCACCACCGGCGTGGCCCGTTCCACGACTTCCAGGCTCCCGCCGAGCGTGAGGGTGTCGCCGCGCATGGTGGCGCGAACGCCGGTGGCGCGCCCCAGTTCGAGCAGGTTCGCGTCGTTCACGCCCGCGAGCAGCAGCGGGTCGGCGCCTTCGGTGGAGAGGCGATGCTGGACGTCGTCGGTCATGCGGTACGGCCTCCTCGTCAGGGAGGGGATGAACCCCGGTCGCCCTGGCTCCGCAGTTGGATGTGCAGCGCCTTCAGGTCCTCGTCCTTCACCGGCGTCGGTGCCCCCTCGAACAGGGCCCGGGCCGCGGTGGTCTTGGGAAAGGCGATCACGTCCCGGAGGCTGCCGGCGCCGGACAGCAGCATCGCCACCCGGTCAAAGCCGATGGCAAACCCGCCGTGGGGCGGCGCCCCCGTCGCCAGCGCGTCCAGCAGGAAGCCGAAGCGCCGCCGCTGGTCCTCGGTGCCGATCCCGAGCTTCCGGAAGACCGCCGCCTGCAGCACCGGGTCGGTGATGCGGATGGAGCCGGAACCGAGCTCGTTGCCGTTGTAGACCGCGTCGTAGTGCAGCGCCCGGCAGCGGCCCGGATCGCTGTCGAAGAAGGCGGCGTCCTCCGGGTGCGGGGCGGTGAACGGGTGGTGGGTGAAGATCCACTCCCCGGTCCCCTCGTCCTTCTCGAACAGCGGGAAGTCGACCACCCAGCAGAAGGCGTGCTCGATGAGCGGCGGCGGGTTGAGCTTGCGGATGACCTCCGTCCGCACCGCGTGGAGCGCCGCGCTGGTGACGCTGTCGGGCCCCACCACCGCCAGCAGCAGATCTCCCTCGGCGCCGCCCAGCGCCGCCAGCGTCGCGGCCCCGGCGGCCTTCACGCCCTGCCCCTCCCAGCCCTGCGCCGTCCGCCGGGCCCAGAGGAGCCCGCCCGCCTTCGCCGCCTTGACCGCCTGGGCCATGGCGTCGAGGTCCTTGCGGCTGAACGCCGCGCCCGGGACGGTGAGGCCGCGGAGCCGGCCGCCGGCGGCAAGTGCCGCGTGCACGAAGTCCGCCGCATCCGCGCCGACCTGGCCGGTCAGGTCCGACAGCTCGAACCCGTACCGCAGGTCCGGCTTGTCGATGCCCCAGCGCTCGATCGCCTCGCGGTAGGCCACCCGCCGAAATGGCCGGGGCACGGGGTGTCCCGCCTCATCCCACAGCGCCACCAGCACCGCCTCGACGACGTCCAGGACATCGTCCTGCTGGACGAACGAGGCCTCGAGGTCAATCTGGGTGAACTCCGGCTGCCGGTCGGCCCGCAGGTCCTCATCGCGGAAGCAGCGGGCGACCTGGAAATACCGGTCGAAGCCGGCCACCATCAGCAGCTGCTTGTAGATCTGCGGGGATTGCGGCAGCGCATAGAACTCCCCCGGCTGCACCCGGCTCGGCACCAGGTAGTCGCGGGCGCCCTCCGGGGTGGGCTTGGTGAGGATCGGGGTCTCGATCTCGAGGAACCCGAGGTCGCTGAGGGTGCGCCGGGCGCGCTGGGCCAGCCGGTGGCGCAGCTGCAGATTCTGCTGCAACTCGGGCCGACGCAGATCCAGCGTGCGGTGCTTGAGGCGCAGCTCCTCGGCGGCGAGTTCCTCCCCCTCCTTGCGCGCCACGGGGATGGCCGGCACCTGGGCCGGTCCCACCACCCGGAAGCCGTGCACCTGCACCTCCACCTCGCGGGAGGCAATGGACGCGTCCCGCGCCGATTCGGGCCGGAGCGCCACCAGCCCCTCGACCAGCACCACCGATTCGGTGCCCACCGCCGCCGCGAGCCGCAGCACCTCGGGGCTGGTGTACCGGGGATCGAAGGAGAGCTGCACCAGCCCGTCCCGGTCCCGCAGGTCCATGAACACCACGCCGCCGAGGTCGCGCACCCGGTGCACCCAGCCGCCCAGCCGGACCTGCTGGCCCACCTGCTCCCGGCGAAGGCTCCCGGCCCGGTGGGTCCGAAGGGATGTCGCCGCGCTCATCGTTCTTCCGCCTCCACAAGGCTCTGCTGGAAGCGCGCCGGGTCCGGCGCCGCGACCAGCGCTTCCCGCACGCTCTCCCTCCGCACCAGCCGCGCGATCCGGGAGAGCGCCTTCACGTGCTGGCCGGCCGCCGACTCCGGCCCGATCAGCAGAAACAGCAGGCGGACCGGTTCTCCGTCCAGCGCGTCGAAGGGGATGCCCGCCGGCGCGGTGCCCGCGACCAGCACCAGGTCGTTGACCAGGGGAGACTTGGCGTGCGGGATCGCGATGCCGTGACCGATGCCGGTGGAGAGCACCCGCTCCCGCTCCTCGATCGCGGCCAGCAGCGGCTCGGACGGGACGCCGGCCAGGTCGGCGAGGCGCTGGGCCAGCTCGCGGAGGACCGCGGGCTTGTCGGTGGCGGCGAGCGGCACCGTGATGCGGTCTACGGTCAGGAGTTCAGTGAGGAGCAATCCGGTGCCGGGCTAGGGTGTGCGGGGAACCTAACGGCCCGGCGGGAGCCCGGCAACCCATTCAGGCATGATGAGTTAGGGGCTTTCTCCAGGGCCGGAAAACCAAACCGCCGGGCCCGTGAGGACCCGGCGGCTGGCGAGCGTCAGTCAGTCCGTTCAGGGAACGGTAACGCTCTGGGTAACGGTGTGCGACGCCCCGCCGTTGTCGGTAACGGTCAGCGACAGGTTCAGCGTCCGGGCCGACGGGAAGGACCTGGTGAAGGTGCTGGTGGTAGCCACCGTGGTCCCGTTCGGCGTCTTCCACGCGTAGGATGCGATGGTGCCATCCGAGTCGGTGGACGTGCTGGTGAAGGTGCAGGTGTGGGTGGCCGCGACGCAGCTGTAGGTGAAGCTGGCGACCGGCGGCACGTTGGAGCCGCCGCCCGTCACCACGACCTGCTGGGTGATGCTGGTGCTGGCGCCGCCGTTGTCGGTGACGGTCAGCGTGAGGTTGAAGGTCGTCGGCGCGTTGAACGTACGGTTGAAGCTCGACGCGGTCGAGACGGTGTTGCCGTTCTGGAGCTTCCAGGCGTAGCCGACGATGGTGCCGTCCGAGTCGGTGGAGGTGCTGGTGAAGCTGCAGCTCAGGCCGGTGCAGGTGTAGGTGAACGCCGCCACCGGGGGCACGTTCGACGGGCCGCCCCCGATGAACTGCATGTTCAGCAGCTTGTTCGGGGTGGTGCCGACGAACACCGGGATGTTCGTGATCTTGTTGGCCGTGGCGTTGTTGATGATCGCCGCGTTGACGGTCGGCACGGTGGCGCTGCCGTTGGCCGCGAGGTACAGGGCGGCGACGCCGGCCACGTGCGGGGCGGCCATGGAGGTCCCGCTGATCGTGCTGATGGCGCTGGGGCTGCCGATCCACGCCGCGGTGATGTTCACGCCCGGGGCGTACAGGTCGGAGCAGGGGCCGCCGTTGGAGAACGAGGCGTGCTTGTCGGTGATGTCGCTGGCGTTCACCGTCAGGCCCTCGAGCACCCGCGCCGGGCTCTGGCTGCAGGCGTCGGTGGAGCTGTTGCCGGACGACAGGCTGTACACCACGCCGGCCGCGATCGAGGCGCGCACCGCGTTGTCGGTGGCGACGTCGCCGCTGCCGCCGAGGCTCATGTTGGCGACCGAGAGCTGGCCGGGGTGGGCCTGGTGGTCACCGGTGACCCAATTGATGCCGGCCTGGACCTGGGCAAAGGTGCCCGACCCGCCGCAGCCCAGCACCCGGACCGGGTGGATCGTGGCCTGCTTGGCGACGCCGTACACGGTGCCGGCCGCCGTCGAGGCGGTGTGGCTGCCGTGGCCGTTGCAGTCATTGGCGTTGCCGCCGATGGTGATGGCGTCGAACCCGCTGCTCATGCGGCCGGTGAACTCGTTGTGCGCCCCCGCCGCCCCGTTGATGCCGCCGAGGATGCCGGTGTCGATCCCGTAGAAATGGACCCCGGAGCCGGTGTTCGGGTAGGTGTAGCTGTTGTCGAGGGGGAGGTTCGCCTGGTCGATGCGGTCGAGGCCCCAGGAGGGCGTCGGGGTCTGGGTCGCGTCGAGCTTGACGATGCCGTCCTGCTGGATCACCTCGACGTTCGGGTTCCGGCGCAGCCGCTCGATGGCGGCGTCCGAAAGGTCGGCGGCGAAGCCGTGGGTGGCGTGCTCATAGACGAACAGCATCCGCCCGCCGTCGGCGGACACGATCCGCTGGGCCTCGCCCCGCACGTCTCCGACCTTGCCCTTCTTGAAGAGCACGATGTACCGGCCGGGAATGAGCTGTGTGGCCGGACGGGTCACGCTGAGCAGCGGTTCCTGGTTGGTGGCCATCGGGCTGTCCGAACAGGCGGCAGCGACGAAGAGGGCGGAACACGCCAGCGCGAGCAGCTTCTTCTGCATGAAGCCTCCGAGGGGTATGAAAGTACCGGCGGCGCGCGGCCCCGAGTGAGGAACCGACGACTGCCGGAGGAACATCGCGATGTCGTGGTACGGTGGGGGCGGCGGCCGCCCCGGCTGGAAGGATGGACAAAAATAGCGCGCCAGGTCACGCGGTCAATCGCCCACTTGCGCCACACTCCCTGTCGCCCGCGCGCCACGCCCTGTGGCGCGCCTCCACCTTTCCGCGGCCGGTTATCTTTGCCGGAGGATGACCATTAGACGCAACACCCCCGCCACGATTCTCGACCTGCCCCCCGCCGAGGCCGCCATCCGGCTCGCTGGCTGGTGCCAGGAGCGGCAGCTCCCCGCCTTCCGGGCCCGACAGCTCCTGCCGTACCTCTGGTCCCGCCCACTCCCGGCCTGGGACCAGGCCACCGACCTGCCACGACCGCTTCGGGACCAGCTCCAGGCCGACTGGCCGCTCCCGCGCCTGGACCTCGCGCAGGAGCAGATCTCCAGCGACGGCACCCGAAAGTTCCTGTGGCGCCTGGCCGACGGCGAAGCGATCGAGTCCGTGCTCATTCCGTCCGGCGAGCGCCGGACCCTCTGCATTTCCTCGCAGGCGGGATGCGCCCTGGGGTGCACCTTCTGCGCCACCGGGCGCATGGGTTTTCGACGCAACCTCTCCCCATTTGAGATCGCGGGGCAGGCCCGCGAGGTCATCCTGTGCACCCCGGACCTCCGCCCCACGAACATCGTCTTCATGGGCATGGGGGAACCGCTGCTCAACTGGCCCGCCGTGGACGTGGCGCTGACGATCCTCAACGCCCCCGAGGGGCTCGGGATCGGCGCCCGCCACATCACCGTCTCCACCGTGGGGATCGTGCCCGGCATGCAGGCGCTCGCCGCCCGGCCGGAACAGTTCCGGCTGGCCATCTCGCTGCACGCCGCCGACCCGGGCCGGCGACTGGCCCTGATGCCCATCGAGAAGAAGTACCCACTGGCGGAGGTACTGCAGGCCGCCCGCGCCTTCACCAAGCGGATCACCTTCGAGTACGTCCTGATCGGCGGCCGGAACGACAGCGACCGCGATGCCGACCAGCTGGCCCGCCTGGCCCGGAGGATGTCGGCCCTGGTGAACCTGCTGCCGCTCCACCCCGGCGGCGCCCCGGGGCTCACCCCCACGGCGCCCGCCCGGATCCGCGCCTTCGCGGACCGCCTGCTCACCCAGGGCGTCGAGGCCGTCGTCCGGCGGAGCCGGGGACTCGACATCAGCGCCGCCTGCGGCCAGCTCCGGGTCGAAAGCGAATCCCGCCGGGCCCATCCCCGGAAACCGGCCGACGCCGCCACCTGACCCCCCTCCTGCATGACAAGGCGGCCCCGATGCAGTGCGCCGGGGCCGCTGGTTGTCAGGTCGTCAGGCGCCGCTCAATTGCGATTGAGCTGGTTCCGCCGGCGCCGCCCGGCGATCCCCACCCCGACGAGGCCGGTGGCGAGAAGCGTCATCGAGATCGGTTCCGGCGTGACGGTCGGCGGCGGCGGCGGGATGATCACACAGTTGCCGGGGTTGCTGGGGGTATTCCCCGAACCATCCGCCCCGATTACCAGCTTGGTGGAGCAGCCGTTCGGACCGGCCTGGCCATGCAGCGCGAAGCCGACGGTGCTCAGGTCCAGGGCGTTGTTCACCCCGCTGAGCGTGAAGCTGAAGACGTACGTCCCCCCCGAGGCCAGGCCGCCGTTGATGCCCTGCGTCGGATCGACCCCCCGCACATCCTTCTGGATCCCCGCGCCGCTCAGCCCATTGGTGCCGGTCTGCCAGCCGCCGAGGGGGGTGCCGTTCTGGTCCACCGCCGTGAAGCTGCCGCTGTAGCTGGTCCCCTTTGGCAGGTTCCAGACGCCCATCTGGGTGAAGATGGTGTTGGCGTAGGTGCCCTGGGTGCCGGACAGGTTGGTGACCTTCATGGTGATCACCGCCGTATTGGTGGCGGCGTTCCACACCGAGGTGACGGTGACGGAGGCGCAGGTGGAGAAGGAGTTCCCCCCGCACACCGTCATCCCGTTCCAGCTGAACCCGCTGCTCACCGAGCCGTTCCCGCCCCCGGGCTGTCCGCCATTCCCGGGATTCCCGCCACCATTACCGGGTCCGCCGCCCTTCCCCGGCTTGGCGGCGGCGGGGGCGGTGATCAGCAGGGCGAGCATGGCGGTCGCCAGCCCGGATCGGAGGGGAAGTCGCATGGCGGTTGGTCCGGATCGAGTAGGGGCCGATGAGGGGCCAAGACCCACTTGGCCGTCCCCCGTCTATCAGGTTTCGGGCCACGAATCGTCACACCCTGGTGACGGGACTAAGCCACGGTGCCCCAAAGTGTTTCAAGTTTTCATGAAGCAAGGATGATGTTTGTGATGTGTATCACTGTGGTGCGGGCCCTGCGGGTCGGTCGCCACACGCCCGGGGTCGCGGAGTCCTCGGGCCTAGCCGGTCGCGCCGAACCCGCTCGAGATGCAGTTGATGGACAGCAGCAGGGCGGAGAGGTACTCCTGCCGCTCCTCCTCCCCCGCCGCCGCCCGGAAGCGGCGCAGCAGTTCGACCTGCTGTCGGCTGACCTGGTTGATGGTGGCGAGCCGGCGCGCCAGGCGGCGGCGGAACCGGGGGAACCGCTCCGCCAGCTCGGTCCCGCCGGTCACGCGGAGGACCGCGTCCACGGTCCGCCGGTACTCGGCCTCCACCATCCCGAAGATCGCCTCGCGGGTGGCCGGCTCCGGTACCAGCTCGGCGTAGAGCCGGGCAATGTCGAGGTCGACATAGGAGAGCGTCTTCTCCACCTCGTCCAGGACCAGGCGGAAGAGCCGTGATTCCTCGTACATCCGCGCCAGCAGCTTCTGGCCCCGCTCCCCGCGGATCTGCATGAAATTGTCGAGCCCGCTGCCGAGGCCGTACCAGCCGGTGATGAAATGCCGGTTCTGGGACCAGGCGAAGACCCAGGGAATCGCGCGCAGGTCCGCCAGGGTGCGGGCGCCGGTGCGCCGTGCCGGCCGGGACC
>JANRJZ010000049.1:0-6426 GCA_033763675.1 Gemmatimonadota bacterium | reverse complement strand
GGCAATCTGTGCTGGGAATCGGGCACAGCCAAGGATCGCACCTCGACGGCACTTACCGCCAGAGCAGGACGCGTACACGCCCCGGCACACGGGGCGGGGGCCGGAGTGACCCTCCGGCCCCGCGCAGTGCAACGAGGCGTGTGCCCGGGCGGATCTCTCCCGGACTACTCGGCCTGGTAGGCCACCGGGAAGGTGTACTCATCGGCCGCGGCGTCGTGCCCGTAGCCGATGTCGATGTCGCCGGTGGTGCCCGCCGCCACCGTGTTCACTACCTCGTGCCGGAAGTGGTGGGTCGAGTCGATGGTCGACGTGAGGCCGGTCGCGGGGAGGAAGGTCAGCGCAGAGTAGTGATCATCCTCGTGGGCATCGAGGTTCTCGTCCCCGGCGTTGTAAAACGTGACGCGCACGGTATCGCTGCCCCCCGCCGTGAGGCGAACCGTGTCATCCGCCATGGCAACCCCGTTCACCATCAACTCGAGGCGGACCGGCGTGTGATCCTCGGCGGGCGGCTCGTTGCTGTCGCTGCAGGCGGCCACCAGGGTGGCGGTGAGGAGCAGGGTCGAGGGGACGACGCGCGCAGGGGAACGCATGTGGATTGCCTCTGGTTCAGGATGGGGTAAACGGGAGGCGCAGCGCGGCGCGAAGGGTCCGCGGAGCGCCGGGATTGAGAAAGCCGGAGGCACGGATCTCGGGATACCGCGCGTTGAGCAGGTTCTGCAGTTCGAGATCGAGCGTGCCCCACCGGGGAATGCGGAGTGAGGCGCCCAGGTCGGTCAGCAGGTAGGGGCGGGTGCTTACCCCCGGTTCACCGATCGGGGTGAAGGGACCGCTCCAGCGGAACAACACCCGGCCTTCGAGCGCGGAGGTCGCGGCCAGCCCGAACTCCACCCGGCCGTGGTAGCGCGCCACGCCGGGTACCTTGGCCCCCGGGGTGAGCGGGACATCATGAAAGCTGGGTTTCGGCCGCGGGATGGTGCCCACCCGTGACGTGGACACCAGGGTGCCGGCGGTGTCCGCGGCCCCGGTGATCTGCGCGTCGTTGAGCGTGCCTTCCAGCGCAACCCGGAGCCGGGAGGAGAGCGCCACGCCGACGGACGCCGAGATCCCGCGCCTGCGGCTGGTGCCGGCGTCGGACACCTGGAGGGTGACCGGATCGAGTATCCGTTCGTTGCGGGTGTTGGTCTGGAACAGGGAAAGCTGGCCGCTCATCCGGTCGCCACTCAGCTGCACCCCGACCTCGCCGGACCAGGCGGTGACGAGCGGCTGCTTCGGGTTCGTGATGGTCCCGATGGCACTGCGGAACCCGCGGCTGCCAGTGACCACTATGCTCCAGGGGCCGCCCAGCAACACCCGGGCACCGGCCTTGGGGGAGAGGGCTCCCTGCACCTCGGCCCGGAAGGGATCGCCCGGAATCGCCTGGTCCCGGGCCCGAACCCGGAGCAGGTCACCCCGCAACCCGAAGTCGTACTGCACCCGGTCGAACACGAAGCCGCGCCACCGCAGGTACGCCCCGCCCTGCTGGAACTGTCCGTCGCTCAGCTGACGATTCTCGATCCGGTCCCGGCGCTGCGTCCCGTAGAGCTGGTAGTCGTCCCAGTCGGCGCGGCCATCGAGGCCGAACGCCACATCGCCGCTGCCGGCCGGGGCCCGCCAGCTGGCCGAGAAGCCCAGGGCGGTCCGCCGGTCCCGCTCCTCCTGCTGCGCCACCACCCCATCCTCGGCGATCGAGAGAAAGACCGTGGAGCGCACCAGCTGGGCCCAGGCCTGCAGGTCGAGCTGGGTTTCGCTCGGAAAGCGGTGGAGCAGCGTGCCCTGGACGATGACCCGGCCCCCTGAGCCCCCGTCGGTCTGGTCGGCGGCGCGCGTCAGGTGGCCGGCGTTGTAGTCCGCCACCGCGAGGAAGCCGGGGGAGTTCCAGGTGGCGGCGTAACTCGCGAGCCCGCCCTCGAGCCGGGTTCGCCCGCCCACACGACGCCAGCCGCGCAGCAGCAGGTTGCCGAGCCAGCTGTCGCTGTTGTCCCGCCAGCCTCCCTCCCGGCGGCCATCGAGCGCCACCAGGGAGCCGCCCGAGGCCCCGCGATGCCCGGTGCGGAGCCAGCCCCCGGCCTCGCCGACGCTCGACCCGCCGATCGACGCCGCGAGACCCTCCGCGTCGGTGCTGGTGTTGACCTCCACCGCCCCGGCGAAGGCGAAGTTGCCGTAGAGCGGACTGGCCGACCCATGGATAACCCGAAGCCCGCTCACCGCCGCGGGAGAGAGGATGGTCCAGTCGGCGTAGCCTTCCACGTGCCCGTGCAGCGGCAGGTTGATTGGGACGCCGTCGAGCACCAGCAGGACGTCGGAGGAGTGATCCGAGGTAAATCCCCGGATGACCACATCGGAGGCCCACCCCGGGCCCTGCCCCTGTTCATGCACCTCGAGTCCGGCGGCGCGGCGAATCAGGTCGTAGGCGTTGGCGCTCTGCTGCCGCCGCACCACGGCGCCCGGCACGTTGACCACCAGCTCCGGTGGCGGCACAGCGCGGATGCGCTCCGCGGTGACCTCGAGCGTTTCGAGGACCAGTGGGGTGGAATCCTGCGCCTGGCCGGCAAGCGGCCCGGCACCGGTGACGAACAGGAGCAGCGCACCGGCGGAACAGACCGGCACGCCACGGAACGGCGTGGACATGGGAAGCCTTGTCGCGAAAGACGTGGGTCACGGCCCCGAGACGCGCCGGTGTGGCGCGCCCGCGGACGGGACGGAATCCGGCTCAGGCGCTCGCGGGAGGGCCGATCTGGAAGGGGAGAAGGCGGGGTGCCACCCGAATGAGGGTGGCGGGCTGCGGCGCGCTGACCGCAACCGCGGGTGTCAGGGCCGGCGCGAAGGCCGGCGCGACGGAGGGGACGCCAGTGATCGCCGACCCGTGACAGCTGCCGAGGCAGGTGCAGCCTCCGGCATGGTCATGCGAGTCAGCGGGTTCGGAGTGATGGGCGTCCCTGTGCTGAGCGGCGGCCGCCGGGGCGACGACCCCGACCCCGACCGCGTCGTGCTCCGGGCAGCCGTGCCGCCCGCTGCCGTCGGCCAGCTGCAGCGCGACGAGGAGCAGGATCTGCCCAGCGGCGACGGTGCCGCGAAGGACGGCCCGGGGGAGCTTCATGAATGAAACGATAGGTTGGAGCGTCGGGCGGCGCAATCCGGGCTGGTCAACGCTGCAGGTCCTTCGCTACCCGGAGGCCAGCACCCTCCAGCCGAGCGGCCGCCTCGGTCAGGAGATCGTCGGTCTTGCAGAAGACGAAGCGCACGTAGCGGCACCCGAGTTCCGGCCGGCTGAAGAAGCTCGAGCCCGGCACCGGCGCCACCCCCCGCTCCCGTGCGAGCCACTCGGCGAACGCCGTGTCGGAGAGGTCCGACAGCCTGGAGAAGTCGGCCAGGATGTAGTACGCCCCCTCGGGGAGGGTGACGCCAAAGCCCGCCCGGGTCAGGGCATCTCCCAGCATCCCGCGGCGGCGGAGGTACGCCGCGGCCATCTCCTCGTAATAGGCCGGCCCCAGTTCGTCCATCGCGGTAGCGAGTGCCTCCTGCAGCGGCGCGGGGGCACCGACGGTGAGGAAATCATGCACCTTGCGGATCGCGTCCGTCACGCCGGCGGGGGCGACGATGGTCCCGAGGCGCCAGCCGGTGATGCTGAAGGTCTTGGAAGCGCCGCTGATGGTGATGGTTCGCTCTGCCATCCCCGGCAGGGTGGCGATGGGGATGTGCGGCGCCCCGTAGCGGATGTGCTCGTAGATCTCGTCGGTCACCGCCCAGGCATCGTGCCGCCGGCACAGCTCGGCGATCCCCTCGAGTTCGGCCCGGGTGAAGACCCGGCCGCTCGGGTTGGCGGGGCTGTTGAGGATGATCGCCCGGGTCCGTGGGGTGAACGCCCGGGCCAGGCGGTCCAGGTCGAGCGGCTCGCCGGGAAGCAGCGGCAGGTACACCGGTGCGGCATCGCAGAGGATCGTGTCGGGGCCGTAGTTCTCGTAGAACGGTTCGAAGACGATGACCTCGTCCCCGGGGTTCACCAGCGCCAGGAGCGCGGCGATCATCGCCTCCGTGGCGCCGCAGGTGACCGTGACCTCCGCCTCGGGGTCCACCGGCATGCCATACCAGGCGTGATACTTCCGCGCCACCGCCTCCCGCAGGCGCCGGGCACCCCAGGTGATGGCGTACTGGTTGATGTCATCCCGGATGGCGCGCGCCGCGGCCTCCTTGAGGAGGTCGGGGGCGGGAAAGTTGGGGAAGCCCTGCGCCAGGTTGATGGCCCCGTGCCGGGCGGCCAGGCGGGACATGCCGCGGATGACCGACTCACGGAAGCCCTGGGTTCGTCGGGCGGGAGGGGGAGTCATGGTCGCAATCTAGCCCGTGTTCTATCTTGGCAGCATGCCCGCTCCATCCCGTCAGGCGACGGCCCGCCTCGTCCACCTGGCCCTGGTCACCGGGATCGTGCTGCTGACGGTGGTGTGTGCGGTGCTGCTCCCGCACCGCGCCGTGGAGCCCCGACTCCAGCAGCTGCTGGTCTACCTGGCATTCGGCTTCGGCGCCGTGGGTTGCGCCGCCTCGCTCATCCTGGCGAGCCGCCTGCCCCGGGAGGAGCTGCGCGCCGCCGAAGCATGGTGGGACGCCCATTTCGGCGAGGTGCTGATCATCTGGGCCCTGCTGGACGGGCCGGCAGTCTTCGGTGCCGTCGCGCACTACCTGAGCGGCAGCGCCCTGCCGCTGGTGGTCACGGCGGTGGCGCTGGCGCTCTTCGTCCTGCAGGCCCCGTGGCGCCTGCGGGGCGGGTAAGCCGGCGGGGGCTCAGGGGACGCGGCCGGTGGCGAGGGTGAGATCGTCCACCCACAGGGTCTGGGCCACGGGAGAGCCGACACCGATGTAGGGAGCGATCAGGAACTGAGTCAATCGCATCGAGGCGTTCGCCCCGGTACGGAACAGCACATTGTGCAGGTCAATCCTGAGCTGCCCATCGAACCAGTACTGCGCAATACCGTCCGCCACACCCTTGCCGCCCTGAATGCTGTTCAACTGGTAGTACACTTCAACCATGTGCCAGTCATTCTTGTACCCCGTACCGGCGGCGTTGGTAAAGGACGGCGCCGAGGCATCCCACTGCTTGCCATTGCGCCATTGCCCTCCCGATTGATAGCAGCTTGTCGGGTACCCATCCGTGTTCCCGTTGCAGCCCGCGACGCCCCGCTTCTCAGTCGACGCCGAGAGGTCCTGGCCCACCTGGGTGGCGTCAATATTGAGGGCATCGGAAATGTTGAGTCGCGGGATACCGCCACCAGCCTGCCATGTGTGCTCGACGTACAGGGTCAGGTGGGTAGCCGAGGGGCCAATCCAATCGGTATCCACATCGGTCAGGAAATGCAGCTCGTGAGGATGGTATGTCGTTCCAGACCCTACGAAGTTGGCGCTGTACTTGACCCAGTAGCGAAGGAAGACCCGGTCGGTGGGCGAGAACTTGTGGCGCATCGCCCCACCCTTGTCCGGCGAGGTCGCCCCCGCTCCGAACGCCATTTGGAGTGCCCCGGCCCCCGACCGCTGCTCGGAAGTCGAGATGGCGGGACTGGTATTGTCGTACCACCCCCGTAGGCCAACCTGGGCGTCATCGAACCCTTCGGTCAGCAGGATGGTGCTTGCCGGAGGGGGAGGTGGGGGCGGAGTGGTTGTATCCCGGATGGTCACCTGGGCCGTATCCGAGACTCCCTGCGCGATCCCGATGACCCTGTAGCTGCCTGGCGTGTTTCCGGCCTGATAGGTCCCGGTGGTACCTACAGTCCCGCCAGTCGCGGACCACGTGGCGGCAATTGGGTTGGAGGAGCCGTCGCTGTACCTCGCGGTCGCGTTGAACGAAACCGCGGCCCCGGGATCGAGTGTCGCGCTTGCGGGCTGCAGGCTCAGCCCCGTCAGCGCGGGAGGGCCGCCCCGGGCTGTTACTGTGACTACAGCAGTGTCCGCGTGTTGAAAGTCGGGTGTCACCGCGATCAGCAGGTACGTGCCGGGTGCGCCGCCCGCGCGGTATACCCCCCCGGCGGAGACCGTGCCACCGGTCGAGGCCCAACTCACCCCAACGTCCGCGGTGGAGCCATCGGAGTACTGACCAATCACCTCGAAACCGATCGAGTCTCCGACCACGAGGCTCACACTGGCGGGGCTGATCAGGATTGCTTCCAACGCAGGTCGGGGATCGAGGCCACCCGACTGAGCCGGGGCGCTGCAGGCGATGGCAACAAAAAGCGTGGTGACCCAGATTGGAACAGAACGTCGCACTATCAACTCGTTGATTGGGGAATACTCGCAGTATCGGACCTGGACCCACTTTTCTTCAACGATCCCGGCCCCCCTGACGGCGTGATCCCGGTCACCCTCGGCGGCTGGACTTCCGGCGCCGGCGGGGCAGATTCCCGG
>JANRJZ010000048.1:0-13490 GCA_033763675.1 Gemmatimonadota bacterium | reverse complement strand
GGTGCAGGTCGGCGACACCGTGCTCTTCCATGTCACCAACCTCGAGCAGGACTGGGACGTCCCCCACGGCTTCGCGGTGACCGGGGCCAACAACTCGGAGCTGCTGCTGATGCCCGGCCAGACCCGCACCATCACCTGGGTGCCGGACCGCCCGGGGGTGCTTCCCTTCTACTGCACCGACTTCTGCTCCGCGCTGCACCAGGAGATGCAGGGGTACATCCGGATCTCGCCCCGTGGCGCGGGCACCCCGATCTCCTTCAATACCCCGAAGTGATCTGAACCGGCCCGGGAGGGGGAAGGTCCCCCTTCCGGGCCCCTTGGCAGGAATCGACCATGTCCCGCAGCTCCCGGCTCTGGCTCGCGGCCGCCGCCCTTTCGCTGGCCCTGGTGTACTGGCTGCCCTTGTGGCACATCTCGCTCAAGGCCCCCCAGTATCCGGAGGGCCTCGGGCTCTACATCGCGGTCAACAAGATCGTGGGCCAGTCGCCGCAGGATCTTTCCAGCATCAACAACCTGAACCACTATATCGGGATGAAGGTGATCACCCCGGAGGACATCCCGGAGCTGCGGTACATGCCGTGGCTGGTCGCAGGGCTGATCGGGATCGGGGTCGCAGCCGCGGCGAGCGGGAAGCGGTTCATGCTGTACACCTGGACCGGGCTGTTCCTGACCGGTGCGGTTGCCGGGCTCGCCGATTTCTACCGCTGGGGCTACGATTATGGGCATAACCTCGATCCGCACGCGATCATCAAGATTCCCGGGATGACCTACCAGCCCCCATTGATCGGCGCCAAGCAGCTGCTCAACTTCTACGCCACTTCCTGGCCCGCCTCCGGGGGCTGGGTGCTGATCCTGGCCGTGGCCGTCGGCGTGATCCTCTGCATCCGGGAGTTCCGGGCCGCCCGCCGCACCGCGCCCGCGGTGCCGGTCCCCGCGCCGGCGGTGGCGTGAATCCCAGTGCCGCCCGCCTCCTCTCGGCCGGCCTCGCGGTCCTGCTGACGGCAGGCTGCGGCCCGGCCGGTCCCCGCTCCCTGGCGCTGGGCGTGGAATCCTGCGCCCACTGCCACATGACCATCATGGAGGAGCGCTTCAGCGCCCAGGCCATCACCGAGACCGGCAAGGTGTTCGCGTTTGACGACGTGGGCTGCCTCGCCAGCTGGCTGGCGGGTTCCCCGCCCCCGGTGGCCTCCCTCTGGGTCTGGAGCACGGTGCCGGGAGAAGGCTGGCTCCAGGCGGAGCAGGCCGCCTACGTGCGGAGCGACAGCCTGCGGACCCCGATGCGAAGCGGGCTCGCGGCGGTGATGCCCGGCACCTCGGCTGACAGCCTCGCGGCCGCCCTCGGCGGCGGCCTGGTGGGCTGGAATGAGGTCCGGGCGGCCGCGCACACCCACGCCCCGACCGGCGCGTGATCCTTCCGCTCCTGGCCGGGGCGCTGCTGGTGGGCGCCCCCCGAACCATCCGCGTGGCGCCGGGGACGGCCATGCCCACGCTCAGCGCCGCGCTCGCCGTCGCGGCGGACGGCGACACCATCCGGGTCGGGCCGGGCGAGTACCGGGAGCCGGAGCTGGTGATTGCCCGGCGGCTCACGCTGCTCGGCGAGGGGTGGCCGGTCCTCATCGGAGGCGATCACCAGATTCTCACCGTCACCGCCGATAGCGTGACCATCGCGGGCTTCGTCCTCCGGGAGGTGAGCCCCAGCGCCACCGACGACCGGGCCGGGATCAAGGTCCGCGATGCCGGCGGATGCCGGATCGAGAATAACACCCTGATCGACACCTTCTTCGGCATCTACCTGTCGCGTGCGGCGGGCTGCGTCGTCCGCGGCAACCGGATCCGGGGCAGCGGCACCACCGAGGCCCTCTCCGGGAACGCGATCCACTCCTGGAGCTCGGACAATCTTCACATCGAGGGCAATCTGGTCCGCGGCCACCGCGACGGCATTTATCTTGAGTTCACCACCGGCGCCCTCGTCCGTCACAATACCAGCAGCGGCAACCTCCGGTACGGCCTCCATTTCATGTTCTCCAACCAGTGCGAGTACACCGACAACCACTTCCTGGCCAACGGCGCCGGGGTTGCCGTGATGTACAGTCACCACGTCCTGATGGAGCGCAACACCTTCGCCGAAAGCTGGGGGAGCGCCGCCTACGGCGTGCTGCTCAAGGACATCAGTGACAGCAAACTGGCCGGCAACCGGTTCCACCGGAACAGCACCGGTCTCTTCGGGGAGGGCACCACCCGGGTAGAGGTGACGGGTAACGAGTTCACCCGGAATGGCTGGGGGGTCCGCATCATGGCGGACGCCCACGAGACCACCTTCACCGGCAACCGCTTCAGCGGCAACTCGTTCGACGTGAGCAGCAACAGCGCCAACGCCGCGAGCCGGTTCCGCGGGAACTACTGGGACCGGTACGCCGGGTACGACCTGGACCGCGACGGCTACGGCGACGTTCCGTTCGCCCCGGTACGGCTCTTCGCCCTCGTGGTGCAGCAGAACGAACCGGCGCTGATCCTGCTCCGGAGCTTCTTCGTGTCGCTCCTGGACGTGGCGGAGCGGGTGGCCCCGGTGCTCACCCCGCGGATGATGGAAGATCCCCGGCCCCTGATGCAGTGGCCCGCGGCGGCGCCATGAACGTCATTACCGCGCGGGGAGTCACCAAGCACTTCGGCCGGCTCGAGGTGCTCCGCCAGGTGGACCTGGAGATTCCGGCGGGGCGGATCACCGGGCTGGTGGGCCCCAACGCCGCCGGCAAGTCCACCTTCATCAAGTCGGTGCTCGGCCTAGTGCGGCCCGACGCCGGCGAGCTGCAGGTCCTGGGGCAGCCGGTGAACGGGGATGAGCGCTACCGCAGCCGGATCGGCTACATGCCGCAGGCGGCGCACTTCCCCGAGAACCTGTCCGGCGCCGAGGTGCTCGCGATGATCCGTGACCTGCGGGGGCCGGGCGCCACATCGGACACCGCGCTGCTCGACGGATTCGACCTGGGCCCCCAGCTCGACAAGCCGATCCGGACCCTCTCCGGCGGCACCCGACAGAAGCTCTCCGCGGCGCTCGCCTTTCTCTTCCGCCCCGACCTCCTGGTCCTCGACGAGCCGACCGCCGGCCTCGACCCGATCGCGAGCGGCATCTTCAAGGAGCAGCTCGCGGTGGTGCGCGAGCGGGGCGCGTCCATCCTGCTCGCCTCCCACACCCTGAGCGAGCTCGAGGCGCACGCCGACGACATCGTCTTCCTGCTGGACGGCCGGATCCGGTTCCACGGCCCGGTGGCCCAGCTGATGGAACGGACGGGATTCGCCAACCTGGAGCGGGCGGTCGCGGCCCTGATGCAGGGGGGGGCTGCGTGAGGGGCGCGCGCAAGATCCTGGGTTACCAGCTCCGGGATATCGCGCGGAACCGCTGGGTGATCGGGTATGCCGCCATCCTGCTGCTGCTCACGGAGGCGCTGTTCCAGCTCGGGGGGGAAGGCGGGCGGGTGGTGCTGTCCCTGCTCAATCTCGTGCTGATCTTCGTGCCGCTAGTGGCCCTCAGCTTCGGCACCCTCTACCTCTATAACGCCCGCGAGTTCATCGAGTTGCTGCTGGCGCAGCCGGTGGGGCGCGGGGCGATGTTCGCCGGGCTCTGGGGCGGCCTCGCCCTGCCCCTCTCCGCTGCCCTGCTGGCGGGCGTCGGCCTTCCCTTCATGTTCCACGCCGGCAGTGCCACGATCCCGGCGCGCTCGCTGCTGGTGCTGCTTGGCACCGGGGTGATGCTGACGCTTACCTTCACGGCGATCGCGTTCCTGATCTCGCTCCGGTTCGAGGATCGCGCCCGGGGGTTCGGGGTGGCGCTGCTCGTCTGGCTGGGCTGCGCCGTAGTCTACGACGGGCTGGTGCTCCTCGTGGTCGCCCTGTTCAGCCGCTGGCCGCTCGAAACCCCGCTGCTGGTGCTGACCCTGCTGAATCCGCTCGACCTCGGGCGCGTAGTCCTGCTCCTCGACTTCGACATGGCGGCGCTGATGGGGTACACCGGCGCGGTCTTCCAGCGTTTCCTGGGGACCGCCCTGGGCCTCGGGATTGCAGTCCTGGCCCTGGTCCTGTGGACCGCGCTTCCCCTCCTCCTGGGCGCCCGGCGCTTCCGGCGCCGGGACTTCTGACCCGCCTGCCCCCCGCTACGGCGCCGAGGCCGGGGTGAGCCCCGCCAGCAGCTGCTGGAAGCGCGGGTCGGTCCGGATCGGTGCCAGGTCGTCGTCTCCCCGCACGGCCCCCTTCCGGGGCCGGTTTCCTCAACTGATGGTGCGGCGGATGAAGGCCCGCACGCCGATGGTGCCGAGCGCGAGCGTGGCGAGCGTGAGGGCCCCGAGAAAGGCCCAGGTGGGCATGTGCGGCAGGTCGGGGGTGAGGGCCGCGCGGAGCCCTTCACTCATGTAGACCAGCGGGTTGATCAGTACCAGCACCTGCAGCCAGCGGATGGGGTGCAGCAGCGCCCACGGGTAGTACACGCACCCCAGAAAGGTGATCGGGACGACCACGACCGCGAACATGAGGCCGATCTGCTGCGGCCGCACGACGGTTCCGATGGCGAGCCCCAGCGCCCCCGCCGTCAGGCTGGCGAGCAGGACGACCGCCACGAGCAGGGGCCAGCTGGCGACCCGGATCTCCACCGGGGTGGCCGGGATGAGCGCCACCAGCGGAAACACCACCAGCCCCGCGATCACCCCCTGTACCGCCCCCATCACCAGCTTCTGCAGGGCCACCAGTGCCACGGGGACCGGAGCCAGGATGCGGTCCTCGATCTCCCGGGTGCCCCCCAGCTCCATCGCGAGCGGCAGCGCCACCGCGGAGATACCGGTGAAGACCATCCCTACCGCCACCAGGCCCGGCACCACCACCGTCGCGTAACTCACGCCCATGGCGCCCGGCTGGAAACCCGACCCGATCATGGGGAAGACGTAGGTGAAAACGAAGACGAAGAGCAGCGGATTCATCACCGTGCGGGTGATGAGAGGGAGGAAGCTCCGGCGCAGCACCCGGAGGTCCCGGAGCACCATGCCCCAGAGGGGGCCGAGGTAGGCGCTAGTCACGCAGGTCGCGTCCGGTGAGCTGGATGAAGACCGTCTCCAGCGTCGGTTCGTGCACCGCCACGTCCTGCAACCCCGCCGGCACCGCCAGCTCGACCAGGCGGGGCAGCAATCCGTCCCGGGAGGCGGCGAAGACCCGGAGGCCGGTCGCGGTGGGCTGCACCGTGCGCACCCCGGGCAGCGCCCGGGCGGCCTCGACCAGTCCCGGGTCCGGCCGCTCCAGCACCAGCTCGATGACCGACTCGGCGCCCACCCGGCGCTTGAGCTCGGCCGGCGTGCCCTGCACCAGGATCCGGCCGTGATCCATGATCGCAAGCCGGTCGCTCAGCCGGTCCGCCTCCTCCATGTAATGCGTGGTGAGCAGCACCGTGACACCCTCCTCCCGGAGGCCGCGCACCACCTCCCAGAGCGCCAGCCGGCTCTGGGGATCGAGTCCCGCGGTCGGTTCGTCGAGGAAGAGCATGCCGGGCCGATGGGCCAGCGCCCGCGCGATCTGCACCCGCTGCGCCAGGCCGCCGGAGAGCGCGGCCGCCATGCCGCTGGCCCGATCGGCAAGGTGAAAGCGCGCCAGCAGCTCCGCCGTGCGGGCCCGCGCCGCGGCGGCGGAGAAGCCGAAGTAGCGACAGTGGAAGTAGAGGTTTTCCTCGACGGTGCAGGCGCGGTCCAGCGTGTTGTGCTGGGGAACCACTCCGATCCCGCGCTTGACCAGCGCCTCATCGCGGCGGACATCCCGCCCGCCCACCTCCACGACCCCGCTCGTGGCGCGTACCCGGGTGGTGCAGACGCCGACCGTGGTGGTCTTCCCCGCGCCATTGGGCCCGAGCAGCGCGAAGATTTCCCCCGTGGCGACCTCGAGATCCATCCCCGCCACCGCCTGGATCACCGGCGGACCGGGAAAGGTCTTGGTCAGCCCGGCGATCCGGAGGGCGGGAGGCACGGGCTCAGGCGCGGACGCGCCGCTCCGCCAGGTAGGCGTTCCGTCCGCGGACGACGGCGTCCACCAGCGGTGCCGGGCTGAAGCGGACCGGATCGGTGCAGGGGAGCCCCGTCTCCCGGCTCGCCGCCTCACAGGCCGCCCGGGCCTCCGCCTCCGTCAGGTCGAAGGTGTTGAGCGCGATCCCGAGGGTCGTGGTCGGGTGGACGAAGCCGGCGACCGTTTCGTACAGCCGCACGTACTCCGAGAGCGGCGGAATCTTGAGCCAGGAGGCCTGGCGATAGTCCCCGATGTACTCGCGCGTGGCCTGGTGGCAGAGAATGAGGGCATCGGGGCAGGAACCGTGCAGCAGGCCGCAGGTGACCCCGGAGTAGCCGGGGTGGTTGAGGCTTCCCTGCCCTTCCACCAGCACGACATCCGCGTCCTTGCTCCCTTCCAGGACGAGCCACTCCGCGGCGCCGGCGATGAAGTCGGCCACCACCGCATCCACCGCGATGCCCCAGCCTTCGATCATGATCCCGGTCTGGCCGGTGGCCACGAAGCGGGTGCGCAGCTGGCGGGCATTCAGGTCCTTCACGATCTGCAGCTGGCTCGTCATCTTGCCGACGTTGCAGTCGGTGCCCACCGTGAGGATGACGTACGGCTCCACGGCCTTGGCCTTGCCGGACGCCACCGGAAGGCTGGCCGGCGGGCGGCGCAGGTCGTGGATGGCGCGGCCGCGCGCCTTGGCCCGGGCGGCGAGGGCCGGCTCATCGCTGAGGAAGGTGTGCAAGCCGCTCCAGAGGTCGCACCCGGCGTCGAGCGCCTCGAGCAGCCAGTCGCGCCACTCGTCGGGCAGCCGTCCCCCCATGGGGGCGATGCCGATGAGTACCTGGTCCGGCTTCCGGGCCAGCCCCTCCCGCATGGACCCGACGATCGGGATGTCGCCCCCGAAGCCGAGCACTTGCTGTACCGTCTGGCCCGCCGTGACGCGGTCCACCACGGCCGCGATGCGGTCGGGGAGGTACCGGATGACGGAGTTGGCGGTCTTGGAGGTCAGCGGGCCGAATTCACCATCGGCCAGGATCAGGAAGCGGGTGCCGTGCATGGGGCGCCGGGGTCCGGGGGAACGGGGAACGGGGAATCGGGAACGGCGCGTAAGGTAAGCGAAGGCGGGTCAGGGGGAAACGGCGGGGGACGGCAACGGGGCCCGCCGTACTGGCGGGCCCCGTCGGTGCTCCGCGGCCGGTGACCCGGGGCTACTTCGTGTCGTCCTCGTCGTCCACCACCTCCGCCTCCACCGTCTCCCCAGCTCCCTTGCCGATCTGCTTGGCAGGCCCGCCACTGCCGGCGCCAAGGACCCCCATCTTGGCCTTGAGCTCGAGCAGTTGCTGATCCGGGGCGCCCTTGTACTCCAGCGCCTGGAATTGCTGGGCCAGGCTGTCGCCCTCGAACTCGTTCTGCAGCTCGGCGGCGGCGATGGCCTTCCGTTCCTGCTGCTCGATCTTCTCGGTCATCCGCTCGAACGACTCGAAGGCGGACTTGTCCGACATCCCCGACATCGTCTCCTGGATGCGCTGCTGGGCCTCGGCCCGCCGCGCCCGGGCGATGAGGATGTTCTTCTTCCGCTTGGCTTCCTCGATCTTGTCGTTCAGGGACCGCAGCGAGCCCTTGAGGTTCTCGGTCTCGGCCTTGTGCTTGACCCAGGTCTCATGCAACTGCTGGGCCCCCTGCATGGCCTCGTTGTAGCGCATCAACGCCTGCTTGGCGAGGTCGTCCCGACCCTCCTGCACGGCGAGCATGGCGCGGCGCTCCCAGTCCTCCGCCTGCTTCCGCATGGCTTCGGCATCGGCCTGGAGCTTCTTCTCGTCCGCGATGGCGGAGGCCACCTGCTGCTTTGCCTTGGCCAGCTGGCCCTTCATGTCCGTGATCAGCTGGTTGAGCATCTTCTCGGGATTCTCGGCCCGGGAGATGAGGTCGTTGATGTTCGACCGAAGCAGGGTGGACAGACGGTCAAAGATCCCCATGCGGTGTCACTCCCGGTACGGCGCCAGCGCGCCGAGATGCGTGGCCAGGGCGAGCGTCAGGGAATCGAAGCTCGCCTCGAATTCGGTGAAGTCCAGGTTTTCCAGCTCGAGCGTGTCCACCAGCACCACCCGGTCGCCCTCGAGGCCATAGGCGCCGTGCACCAGGTCGCGGGCGTTGTAGCCAAGCAGCTCGCGACAGAGTTCGGCCTGCCGGGCGGCGCCCGCGGGCAGCGTCATCACCGTAACCCGCAGGATCACCACCGGCGGGGCGAAATGCACCACGACTTCCGCGCCGGCGGTGGTCCGGACCACCCAGATACCGGGCTGCAGCTCCCGGATCTCGGCGGAGCCGCTGTCCAGCCGGTAGAGGAACCCCTCGATGTCTTCCTTGCTGCGCATCAGCCGCCTCCTTGGGCGGGGCGAGAGCACCCCTGGGACAATCTAATCAGCCCGGCCGCGCCCGGGCCGGAGCCCGCGTGCCGCCGCCGCCTCCCGGAGCAGCCGTTCCACCCGGGTCACCCGCCCCTCGAGTTCGGCCAGGTCCGCCATGAGCTGCCCCTGCGCCTGCGGGGTGCGCGCCTCGATCCAGCGCGCGACCGCCTTCCCGATGGGCCCCATGAAGAGGGCCCACGAGGCCGTGGCCCCGGCGCCAAGCAGGAGGACGACGACCACCGCTTGCATCTGGCCCCTCCTGCTCACCCGCCGGGCAGGCGCGCCTGGTCCCGCTCGCGCACCTGCGTCAGCAGCCGTTCGGTGAACTCCAGCCGCTCTTCCAGTTCATACACCCGCTGCGCCACCTGCTGCAGCTCGTCCACCCGGTCCTCCAGGTCGGCCAGCCGCCCCGGTTCCGGGCTGCCGCCGGCAGCCATCGCCTGCCTGCGACGCCAGCCCAGGATCGCGAGGGAGCCGGCCAGGACCGTGCCGACGGCCACGTCCTGCATGGGACCGCTGAACGTCCCATCCGCCGCAATCCCGAGCACGACCGTGATGGCGGCCTGCACCAGCACGTCGAACCAGTCGAGCCCCAGGATCTTGACGCTCATGGCGCGTCGGCGCTTCCCGGAATCCGTACCGGCTCCCGCTGCCGGGCCAGCAGCCGCTCCGCGAAGTCCAGCCGCTCCTCCAGTTCCAGCACGCGGCCCTGCTGGGCCTCCAGCTCGTCCTCGAGGATCGCCACCCGCTCGGCCTGAGCCTCTCCGGTGGTGAGCGCCGGCGCGTTCCGCAGCGCCCGCTGTCGGCGCCACGCCAGCACGACGAGTGACGCGGCGGCGCCGCTCGCCGCGCCGACTTCCTCCATCGGGCTCATCATCGCCGCCAGCATCACCATGACCGCGACGGTCACGCCCGCATGGATCGCCAGGTCCAGGAAGTCGAGGCCGACGTACTTCTTGATCATCTTCCCTCCGGGCTGGCGGGGAGCCGCGCCACGTCCGGCCGCTGGGCCAGCATCCGCTCCGCGAAGTCCAGCCGTTCCTCGAGCTCCGCCACCCGCTGCTGCAGCTCCTCGCCACCAGCCACCCGGGCCTGGAGGTCCTCGAGCTCGTGACGCAGGCTCTCCTCGCCCTCCGTCCGACGGCCCTCGAGCCGCCGCGTCATCACCCCGACCAGGGCGATGACCGCGTACACGCCGGCCCCCGCCATGCCCATCGCGGTGAAGATGCCGAAGATCTTGAGGACGTCGTCCATTACGGGCTTCCGGGCAGCCGCTCCACCTCGCGCCGCTGGGACAGCAGCCGTTCGGTGAAGTCCACCCGCTCCTCCAGTTCCATTACCCGGTGCTGCATGGCTTCGAGCTCCGCCATCCGCTGCCGCAGGTGCTCGATCTCCGCCGCCAGCGCGGGATCAGCGGCCCCGGCTCGCCCTTCCAGCCGCCGCCCCACCGCGCGCATGAGCGGATACAGCACCACGGCGCAGGCCGCGAAGAGGCCGAGGGCGATCAGCAATGTCACCGCCGGGGGCAGCGTCACCCACGGGGGCGGGAAGAAGTCCGGCCCCTGCACCACCACCTGGGGCAGCGGCGGGGGCGCCGGCACATCCACGACCTGCAGCATCAGCCACCCCCCGGGAGCTGGCCCGCCTCGCGGGACCGCGCCAGCAACCGCTCCGTGAAATCCATCCGCTCCTGCAGGTCGGTGACCTCGCCGCGCAGCCGGTCCAGCTCTTCCACCAGCCCGGGATCGAGCGGCGGCTGGGAACCGATCCCGCGAATCCGGTCGGCGATCGCGTGCCCGATCTCCGTCTTGGAGAGCAGGAACAGCATACCCCCGCCGAAGAAGATCAGGATGAAGAGCACGCCTTCCATCAGTCCGCTCCCGGGAGCTGGCCCGCTTCCCGCCGCTGCGCCAGCAACCGCTCCGTGAAATCGACCCGCTCATGCAGCTCCGCCAGCTCTCCACGCACCCGCTCCAGCTCCTCGAGCACGGCCGGGTCGGCTTCGGGCGGGGCCCCGCCCCGGATCCGGTCCGCGATGGCCCGCCCGACGGGACTGAAGGAGATCGCGATCAGCGTCCCACCGCCGAAGATGAGAATCAGCGCGAGGATGTCTTCCATCAGTGTACGTCCTCTCGTTCGGCCTGGCCCCGGGTGAGCAGCCGCTCGGTGAAGTCGAGGCGCTCCTGGGTCTCGAGCAGTTGCTGCTGCATTGCATCCACCTGGTCCCGGAGCGCCATGAGTTCTTCCTCGACCTGCCGCGGGATGCTCGCGGCCTGACCCTGGGCCCGGGCCCGGAGCCCATGCACCACAGCCCAGGCGATGATGCCCGTCGTAAGCAGCCCGGTGAGCATCCCGCCAAGGGCAACGATGGCCTGTCCCGGATCCATGGCCTCACCCCCTCGGCAGCTGTTCCGGCGCCCGGTGCTGAGCCAGCAGCCGTTCGGTGAAATCGAGCCGCTCGTGCGTCTCGGCCAGCTGGGCTCGGAGCTGCTCGACTTCGAGGGCCAGCTCCTCCACCCGATGCCCGACCTCACCCCCCGATTCCGCCCCGGACCCGATCCGCCGGGCAAAGGCCTGGGTGATCGGGCCAAGGATCTTCACCGCGGTCCACCCCATGATGCCAAGGATGGGGATCACCCCGACCATGATCGCGACCAGTTGCCCGACACTCGGGCCACTGTCCACCGCCTGGACCAGCAGCATGTCGCACCGCCTTGGATGACCCTGTGGAACCCCAACGCGCTGGAAGGGGATGGACCCCGTACGGGCCTACGTTTCAGGATGTTTCGTTACGATCTGGGCCCAAAATCAGGCCTGGACACGCTACTCACCCTTCCGTCGGAGCTGAACCAGCCTCTCCTTGGCCAGCTTGCGGCCAGTTGGGGTCGCAGCCAGCCCGCCCCCGGCGGTCTCCCGGTACCGGACATCCATGGTCCGCCCGATTTCCCCCATCGTGTCGATCACCTCGTCCACGGGGATCGGGAAGCGGATGCCCGCCAGCGCCATCTCGATACCCGCAAGGGCAATGGCCCCGCCGGTCGCGTTGCGGTACACGCAGGGGACCTCGACCAGGCCGCCGAGGGGGTCACAAACCAGTCCAAGGGTCCCCTGCATGGTGAGCGCGACGGCGTGCGCCGCCTCGGACGGCGATCCACCCAGCATCTCCACCCCGGCACCGGCCGCCATTCCGGCCGCCGCGCCGGTCTCCGCCTGGCACCCCCCCTCGGCCCCGGACAGGGAGGCCCGGTGCGCCACCACCGCGCCGATCAGGCCCGCCGTCGCGAGGGCGCGCACCAGGACGGCGTCGGACACCGGCCTCAGCTTCGCGATGCCGAGCAGGACCCCCGGCAGCACCCCCGCCCCGCCCGCGGTGGGCGCCGCCACGATGACGCCCATGGCCGCGTTCACCTCCTGGACCGCGAGCGCGGCGGCCAGCACCTCGGTGAAGACCGTCCCGGCCAACGGGCCGACGGGCCGGGTGAGCCTGGCGGCATCACCGCCCACGAGGCCGCTCACGCTCCGCAGGTCCCCGGGTAGCCCTCGTTCCACCGCCCCACGCATGACGGCCAGCGCCCGGGTGAGGCCGCGTTCGACCTCGTCCCGGGTCCGGAGCCCCCCTTCCGCCTCCAGCCGGAGCCCCAGCTCCCCCAGCGAAATCCCGTCCTTTTCCGCCTGCTCGACCAGCTCCCCCAGGGACTCGAACATCAGGCGATCCTCGGCAGCGCGCGCAGGTGGCTCACCGCCGGGAGGGCTCGAATGACCCCGAGGGTCTCGGGGCTGGGGGACTGGTCCAGCTCGTAGATATGGATGGCCGCGCCGCCCTTCTGGCGCCGCGAGACCTTGATGGTGGCGATGTTCTCTCCCTGCCGCGCCAGTGCGGTGGTGACGGCGGAGACGATGCCGGGAACATCCTGGGCCACGAAGACGAGCGTGGGCAGGGCGCCGTTCACTTCCACCGCGAAGCCGTCGATCTCGTTGATCATGATCCGCCCGGCGCCGAGGGACGCCCCGATGACCACCGCCTGGTGTTCCTCCCGGCGCAGCGTAATGCGGGTGGTATTGGGATGGTGCTCCCCCCGCAGCTTGGTATTGCTGAACTTGAGCCGCATTCCGGCGGCCTCGGCCAGCTCCAGACTGTCCCGCAAGCGCTCGTCGTCGGGGAAGAAGCCCATCAGTCCTCCGGCAATGGCCCGGTCGGTGCCGTGGCCGGTACCGGTACGGGCAAAGGAGCCGTGCAGCTCCACCTGGGCCGACTCCGGCTGGCCCCCGACCAGGCCGCGCGCAAAGAGCCCGATCCGGCAGGCCCCGGCGGTATGTGACGACGAGGGCCCGACCATGACCGGGCCGATGATATCAAGCAGGGAGATCATGCAGGGAACTTAGGGCCGCGCCTAGAGGAGTTCCACTTCCCGGATGGAACCGAGGCTCATGGCGATCTCGATGCTCTCGTCCCCCAGGGGGTGGAGGTACACCTCATGGGCGGCGACGTGGGAGTCCACCGTCGTGGGAATCCCGCGCACCTCCTGCCGGTCGGCGGTCACGATCCGCACGGCCCGCTCGTGGCTCCCCGCGTAGCCGAGGACGGCAACGATCTGCTCGTAGGTCATGGCGAACCTCCGGGGTGAGGATGTACCGCCAATGTACGTGGTGGGGCATGGGCCGCAATCGGCGGCCCCGGAGCGGAGGGCGGATTAGCCGGTGGAGGGGCCGAACCCCATGCACTAGCCGCTGAGGATGACAACTGCCCCCGCCCCGCCATCATCGCCGGGCGGGCGCGGGGGGGGCGGTTCGGGGAACGTCACGCTGCCGAAGACCTGGGCCGAGCGCAGGTACGCTTCCAGTGCACTCAACATCCCCTCCAGTTCCTCGGTGCCCTTCCGCAGGGCATAGCGGTAGAGCCAGCGATACCAGGCCAGGGAGGCCGCGCCGAGGGTGGCGGCGCCGGCGATGCCGGGCAGGAAGGCCAAGGTCCCCAGCGCCAGCGCGCTGATCCCGGCGGCGGTGCCCACCACCGCGCCGGCCGTGCCGAGGGTCCCCGCGATCCACTGATCCGCCTGCAGG
>JANRJZ010000047.1:0-2000 GCA_033763675.1 Gemmatimonadota bacterium | reverse complement strand
GCTGCAGGCGGGCACCAGCCACAACCTGGGTCAGAACTTTGCCAAGGCGTTCCAGGTCACCTTCCAGAACGACAAGGGCGGCCTGGACTACGTGTGGAACACCAGCTGGGGCGTTTCCACCCGGCTGGTGGGCGCGCTGGTGATGACCCATGGCGATGACAACGGAGTGATCACCCCTCCCCGGCTGGCGCAGTACCAGGTGGTGATCGTCCCGATCTACAAGACCGACGAGGAGCGGGCCCAGGTGCTGGCCGCCGCGGACCTCACCTTCCGGGAGCTCAAGGCGGGCGGCATCCGGGCCCACCTCGACGCGCGGGACGGGGTCAAGCCCGGGGCCAAGTACTACGAGTGGGAGGGGCGCGGCGTCCCCTTCCGCCTGGAGATCGGCCCGCGGGACGTGGCGGCCGGCAAGGTGATGCTGGCCCGCCGGACCGGCGGCCGGAAGGTGCCCGTGGACACCCAGGGGCTGGCGCATACGCTCCGGATCGAGATGGACAGCATGCAGGTGGAGCTGCTCGAGGCGGCCCGCACCCGGCGGGAGCAGAACAGCATCCGGGGGATCACCAGGGCCTCGTTCCTCGACTTCCTGGCCCGGGACGGCGGCTTCGCCTATGGCGGCTGGTGCGGGGACGGGAAGTGCGAGGCCGAAATCAAGGACCAGACCAAGGCTACCATCCGCTGCCTCCCGGACGAGGAGTTCCAGTCCCCGACGAGGCCGGAGACCTGCATGTGGTGCGGCCGTCCCGCCACGACGGAGGCGGTCTGGGCCAGGGCGTACTGATGGACGACGGCTCGGCGGCCCGGCGGCTCGGCGACTCGGCGGTGGGTTTCCGGGAGGCGCTGTTCGCGGATGCGGGGCTGGAGCGGCGCCGGCAGGGGCTCTATTTCGGCGGGGTCCGGCTCTCCGAGGTGGCCAAGCGGGTGGGGACGCCGCTCTATCTCTACAACGCCGACGTGATCCGGCGGCAGTACCGCGCGCGCGACGAGGCGCTGGCCCCGGTACCGCACCGGATCTGCTTCGCCGTCAAGGCCAACAGCAACCTCGGCGTGCTGCGGGTGTTCCGGGACCTCGGCGCCGGGGCCGATATCGTCTCCGGGGGCGAGATGGCGCGGGCGCTCGCCGCGGGGTATCCGGCGGAGCGCATCGTCTTCAGCGGGGTGGGGAAGTCGCCCGAGGAGCTGGAGGCGGCGCTGGCGGCGGGGGTGGGGCACATCCACCTCGAGTCGAGCGACGAGCTGGAGAAGCTTACCGTCATCGCCGACCGGATGGGCCGCTCCACCGCCATCGGCATCCGGGTGAACCCCGACGTGACCGCGGAAACGCACCCCTACATCGCCACCGGGCAGGGGGGGATCAAGTTCGGGGTCCCCTTCGATCAGGTGCTGCCGCTGGCGCAGGCGGTGCACGCCCATCCGCGGCTCCGGCTCGACAGCATCGCGATGCACATCGGGAGCCAGATCCTGGACCCTGCCCCGTACCGCGAGGGGGTCTCGCGCCTCCTGGGCCTGATCGCGGACATCCGCGCCGCCGGGGTGGATACCCTGCGGAATCTCGACATCGGCGGCGGCCTTGGGATCCGCTACAAGGACGAAATCCCGCTCGACCCGGCCCGGTTCGTCGCCGCGGTGCTGCCGCTCGCGAAGGAAACCGGGCTCACGCTGGTGCTGGAGCCGGGCCGCTTCCTGGTAGGGAGCGCGGGGCTCCTGCTCACCACCGTCCTCTCGCGGAAGCACTCGGGGGGCAAGGACCTCGTGCTGGTGGACGCCGGCATGAACGACCTGGTCCGGCCCAGTCACTACATGGCCTACCACGACATCGTCGAGCTGGAGGCGGCGGACCGGCCCGAATCGGTCGTGGACGTCGTGGGTCCGGTGTGCGAGACCGGCGACTTCCTGGCCCGGGACCGGATGCTGCCGGGCCTCAAGCCCGGGGAGCGGCTCGCAGTGCTCGGGGCTGGGGCGTACGGATTCGTGATGTCGTCCACCTACAACGGGCGGCC
>JANRJZ010000046.1:0-14174 GCA_033763675.1 Gemmatimonadota bacterium | reverse complement strand
CCGAACGCCGCCACCCGATGGTGGGAGAGGATACCGACTTTCACCCGATCATGGAAGCCGATGGCGCGGAGGTCCCCCCGGTCCAGCTGGCCGGCGATGGCCGCGCCGACCCCCGGGCCATAGGCGGCGCAGAGCGGCTCGAGCCCGCGGGGCCCACCGCTCTCGGGGAGGAACGCGTCGTGGCCCGCCAGCCCCTCGACCAGGGCGGCGATGAGGGCGGCAGGAACGAACGGCATGTCCCAGGCGACCGTCACCACCGGCGCCGGGGCCTCCAGCACGGCGGTGTAGATCCCCCCGAGCGCCCCTGCCCCGGGGCGCCGGTCCGGCACCACCCGGAGTCCCGGCACCCAGTCCGCGGCCCCGGGCGCATTCGCCACGAGCAGCGGAGGGGCCCCCAGCGCCGCCACGAAGGCGTCCACCAGCCGGTCGAGGATGCGGCGCCCGCCTACCGACTCGAGCCCCTTGGGCCCGCCACCGAACCGGGTGGCCTCCCCGCCGGCGATGATCGCGCCCCGGACCGTCATGTGCCTCGGGCTCCCTTCCCCGTGATGATCAGTACCGCCGGCCGCGTTTCCGTTCCAGCAGCACATCCACGCTCACCAGGAAGGTGAGCCGGTGGTGGCCCCGCGTGCCGACCCGTGGCTCCACGCCCTGACGCGAGGTGGGACCGGTGATCTCCGGCAGCTGGAACCAGACATCCCGCAATTCCACCCGGGTCTGCCACCCGGGCGAGAGGTCCGCGGAGAACCCGATCCCAGCGGTGAGATAGGGAGAGGTGAAGGTCCCGCCCTCGTCGCGATAGACGCTGGCGGTGGCGTACTCCGACCCGCGGCGGACCAGCCCGCCCATTCCCGCGAAGCTCTCCTGCATCACCTGGAAGCCGCCCGCGGCGCGCACGAAGGGCTGCACCGCGCCGCGAAACCCTGGCCGGATGGCGATGCCGGCCGTGAGCGCCGCACTGCTGGTCCGGACCTCCCCGTTCGAGAGCGAGCCGCACAGGTCGGAGGCGTAGTTGGTGGGGGCCGGGCTGACGTGGTAACAGTCGTCGGACGCGGTGACCCGCGCCACGAGCAGTTCCCCGGTGAAGCCGTAGTAGGAGCTCGGGTAGTAGGCGCCCGCGAACGACAGCCCCAGGCCGCCGCTCAGCGAGCGGGAGATGCCGAGGGTGTCGGTGCCCGCCGCGTCGAGGACCGGCTGCCGCCCCACCCGCCAGAGGCTTCCGCCCCCGCCGCTGTACAGCACCCCCACGCCGATGGTGAGCCGGGCCTCATCGCGGGCTCGCTGGGCATGGAGGCTGGTCGCGACCAGCGGGGGACCCAGGACGAGCAGCAGGAGGGCGCGGCGCATGGGATGGATCCGGGGCGGCTCAGTAGCGCCGGCCGCGCTTCCGCTCCAGCACGATATCGAACCCGACCAGGAAGCTGAGGAAGTGCTTGCCGACCAGCGTGCTCTTCGGCGTGACGCCCTGGCGGCGCGTGGGGCCGGCGACGGCGGGCAGCCGCACCCAGTTGTCCCGCACCTCCACCCGGAACTGGTACCCCCGCCCGATCACCGCCGCGACGCCGCCCCCGAAGGAGAGGTAGGGTTGGAGGCTCGCCGGGTCCGAGTCCTGGTACAGGGTCAGGTCCGAGAAGACCCCGGTCGGGATGCCGGCGCTGTCGGTCTCGATCCGGCCCGAGGTCTTGAGGAAGCTCTGCTGGCTGACCACGAAGCCGGCGTTGGCCCGCACGAACGGATGGAGGGGCTGCCGGCTGCCGATCCGGTAGACCAGCCCGGCGGAGAGCGCCGCGGCCGACGCGCTCCGCTCGCTACGCCGGATGCTGCGGCAGAGCTGCTGGGTCTCGGTGGAGCCCTGGGTGAACCGGATCGAGCACTCGTCCTCGGTGGCCAGGCCCAGCAGCTGGGCTTCCACCGAGAAGCCAAGATTGTCGTTGGGGAAGTAGGTGCCGGAAAACATGACGTCGAGGCTGCGGCGAAAATTGCGGCTCACCGTGAGGGTGTCGATCACGGTGGAGCTGATCTGGAACGGCTGGCGCCCAACGCTCCAGAGGGTACCCCCGCCGGAGGTCTGGCCCAGACCGACGGTGAACATCAGCCGGGCCTGGTCCGCGGTGGCCTGGCCGGCGAGCGCGGCCGGGGCCAGCAGGCCGAACAGGGCGCTCCGCAGGAACAATCGCCGCATCACTCGCTCACCAGCCCGGGCAGCTCCACCATGAGGCACCGGTCCATGACGACCGGGATGCCGGCCGCCTCCAGCGCGTCTCGCGTCGGCCCATCATGCACCCCGACCTGCATCCACACCAGCTGGGGGCGGGTCGCCAGCAGCTCCGGCAGCAGCTCCGGCACCGCGTCCGACCGGCGAAAGATGTCCACAATCTGCAGCGGCCCCTCCGCCCGGGCGGCGTCCGTGAGGGAGTCGAAGCACCGCTCGCCCAGCACCGTGCCGCCGCCGGGCCGGACCGGGAGGATGCGGTACCCGGCGCGCTGCAGGAACGCGGCGACGCCGTGGCTGGGCCGGGCCGGGTCGGGAGAGAGGCCGACGACCGCGATGGTGCACGCGGACTTGAGGATCGGTCCCAGTCGGGCCCGGTCAACAGTCATGGACCCTTCCGGATCGAGGGAGGTGCAACCACTGCGCTGGTGGGGGAGGAGACGGCGGTCACCGCATCAGGCCGCACACTCCCGCGTCCGGCGCGCCCGGGCTCAGCGCTGGGCCCAGCACTCGGCGTCGAGGGTGGCGTCCTCCGCGACCCGGACCCGGTCCAGGCGGAGCCCGGGTGGGAGTCGCGGCGCGAGCCGCTCGAAGAACCAGGCCGCCAGCGCCTCGCAGGTCGGTTGCTGCCCCGCGGCAAACGGAGGGATATCGCGATTGAGGTCTCCGCCGTCGAGCCGGCCGATCTCCTCGGCCAGCAACCGGTCCAGGACCGCGAGGTCGAGCAGCATCCCGCTGGCCTGGTCCAAAGGGCCTTCCACGGTCACGGCGCAGCGGTAGTCGTGCGCGTGGGGCCGGGTGACGGGCCCGAAGCGGGCCAGGTTCTCGGCCGCGCTCAGCCCCGGCAGGCTGAAGTGATGCTCGGCCCGGAAGCCGACCGTCCGGGTGAGCGCGTGGCGCATGACCTAGAAGGCGTACCCCAGCCCGACCCGCAGTTCGCGGCCGCCCGACCACTCGTCCCGCTTCCCGCTGGGCAGCACGGCGTTCGGGTTGTCGGGATCGGTGGAGGGCTCGGCCGCCGGTTCGATGGTATAGGAGAGCGGATAGCTCAGCTTCCAGAAGAGCTGCCGGGCCTCGAACCGCAGGTGCAGGTTGCTGCCCAGGAACACCCTGACACCCGCTGCGGGCGCCAGGTAGAACTTGCCGCCGAAGTTGTAGCCGCTGGAATCCGCAGGCGCGCCGGCGGGGAGGCCCCCGCCATCCACATACCCCACCGACATGCCCAGGAAGGGCGCCAGCCGGTGCCAGGTCTTCTTGCCGGTGATGTTGAGCTGCATGGCCCCCTCGAACATCGTCAGGCGCTGGTCCACCGGCCCCTTCTTGCGCGTGGCCACGCTGTCATCCGCGCTGACCACGAAGCGCTCGACGTCGGCGGTGGCGACCGTGACGGCAAAGTGCACCGGCGCGCCGATCCGGATGTCGAACCGCAGGCCGTAGGACCGCCCGTGGTGCGGGCCCACGCCGATCCTGCCGCCGTCGCCGCCGATGGCGCCCACCACGGCGCTGATGGACTTGCCGGCGAAGATGTCACGATAGGGGGAACTGGCGGGGGCGTGCCCGACCTGGGCCGCGAGCGGCGCGGCCAGGAGGAGGGCCAGGCCGAGGCCCGCACCGGAAAAAGAGGATCGCATGGGCGAAGGGTAAGCGCGCGCGGCGGGAGGCGCCATGTGGGGCTGGACGGCTCAGCCCTGCCGCAGGTCGCGGCCGGTCATCTCCGCCGGCGGCTCGATCCCCAGCAGCCGCAGGACCGTGGGCCCGACGTCGCAGAGCGCCCCGCCCGAGCGCAACGCGCCGGCGCCGCTCCGCACCGCGACCAGCGGGACCGGATTGGTGGTGTGGGCGGTGTGGGCGCCCCCGGTCTCGGGATCGATCATCAGCTCGCAGTTGCCATGGTCTGCGGTCACCAGCAGGGTGGCGTGGGCCCGCTCGGCCGCCGCGAGGATCCGGCCCAGGCAGGCGTCCACCGTCTCCACCGCCTTCAGCACCGCGGGGAGCACGCCCGTGTGGCCCACCATGTCCGCGTTGGCAAAGTTGCAGAGCATGAAATCGTGACTCTTCCGGTCCAGCGCGCCGACCAGCTGGTCGGTGATGCCCGCGGCGCTCATCTCCGGCGCCAGGTCGTAGGTCGCGACCTTCTGGGACGGGACCAGGGCCCGTTCCTCTCCCTTGTATGGCGGCTCGTACCCGCCATTGAAGAAATAGGTGACGTGCGGGTACTTCTCCGTCTCCGCGGTGCGGAGCTGGGTGCGGCCCTGGTCGGCGAGGACCTCGGCGACGATCCGGGCCATGCTGAACGGGGGGAAGGCCTGGGGGACCGGGAAGGTGCGGTCGAACTGCGTCATGGTGACCATGGAGAGCCGCGGCCGGTCGCGCACGTCGAACCCGTCGAATCCGTCGACCATCAGCGCCCGGACGATCTGCCGCATCCGGTCGCTGCGATAGTTGAAGCAGAAGACGCCATCCCCGTCCCGCAGGGGAGCGACGGGCGCTCCTCCCTCGGTGAGGACGATCGGCTTCACGAACTCGTCGGTTTCTCCCCGGGCGAGGGCGGCCTGGACCGCGGCGACGGGGTCGGTGGCGGCCAGCCCGACCCCGCGGACCATCGCGTCGTAGGCCAGCCGGGTGCGCTCCCAGCGGCGGTCGCGGTCCATGCCGAAATACCGGCCCACCAGCGACGCGATCCGGGCCCGGCCCGGCGCGATGCGGGCGATGTCCGCCTGCAGCTGGCCCACCACCTGCGCCCCGATGGTCGGGAGGGTGTCGCGGCCGTCGAGGAAGCCGTGCACCGCGATGCGGGGGACCTCGAGTCGGACGCCCAGCTCGAGGCAGGCCAGGAGGTGCTGGTCGATGGCATGCACCCCGCCCGGGCCCAGGAGGCCCACCAGGTGCAGGGTACCCCCACTCCGGCGCAGCCCCGCGCAGAGCGCGGTGAGGGGCTCGAGCTGGAAGAAGGCGCCGGAGCGGATGCTCTGCGAGATGCGGACGAGGTCCTGCGGCACCACCCGGCCGGCGCCGAGGTTCAGGTGCCCGACCTCGGAGTTTCCCATCTGGCCCTCGGGGAGGCCCACCGCGAGTCCGCTCGCCTGCAACAGGGTGCGCGGCTGGCTGGCCCAGAGTCCGTGCCAGACGGGCGTATGCCCGAGCTCGATCGCGTTGCCCTCGCGGGCCTCGCGATACCCCCAGCCGTCTAGGACGATCAGCGCCACCGGGCCCGACTGGGCGCGCGTGTTTGACATGACTCTCCGGCGTCTCTACAATCGAAGGCGTGCAAGCCGCGCAAGAATCTAGCCCGCGCCGTTGGGTCCTACCAGCCTTGCTGCTGGCCCTCCTGGCGCACCACGTCGTGCCCGCCGCCGGTCAGGCCCCGCTCACGCTCACCCAGGAAGCCCGCTTCACCAAGGCGCCCCGGGGCGCAGCCCTTGGGACCCTCCTTGCCGGTGCCGAAGTGCGGCCCGGCAGGAATTCGGGCGGGCAGGTCGAGGTGGCGTTCGAGGGCTGGGTGCCCACCAGCGCGCTTGGCCCGTTTGCCCGCGACGGCTTCGATGCCGTGGTCAAGCGGAATGGCACGCAGCTCCGGCAGACCCCGGACGGCAGCGTGACCGCCCGGCTCTCGGCCAACGTCGGCTTCCTCAAGGGAGAGGTGCGCGGCAGCTGGACCCGGGTGAAGCGCACCGCCTGGATCGACCAGAAGGCGCTGCCCGCCGCCCCTGCGCCCACGCCGAGTGGCCCGGACCAGGTGATCGTCACTCGGAAATCCCCGCTCGCCGTGTCGAGCGGCGGGCCCCCGGCGGGGAGCGCGGATTCCGGGGTGACGGGGCGGGCGGTGGCCCGGTCCGGCGGGTGGACCCGGGTGCAGCTCGAGCTGTGGGTGCCGGACAGCGCGCTTCAGGGCACCGACGACCGGGTGCTGCGCGGCGTGAGCCAGGCCGAAGTCCGGGCCAACCCGTCCCGCTATATCGGGCAGGTGATCGAGTGGCGGCTGCAATTCGTCGCCGTCCAGAAGGCCGATGAACTGCGGCCGGAGATTCCCCTCGGGCAGACCTACCTGCTGACCCGCGGCCCGCTGCCGGAACCTGGCTTCGTGTACGTCGTAGTGCCGGCGAGTGCCGTCACCCGGTTCGAGGGGTACCCCGCGCTCCGGGAATTCACCGTGCGCGGGACGATCCGCTCCACCACGACCAAGTACCTGCCCACGCCGGTCCTGGAGCTGGTGGAGGTGGTCGCGGCGCCGGCGCCATGAGGCGGAAGGGCGGGAGGGCACCATGAACGACCTGCTGCGGCAGCGGCTGCTTCGGAAGCTCGAGACCCTGCCGGATGAACGGGCCTACCAGATTCTCGATTACATCGAGTTCCTGGAGAGCAAGTACGCCCAGCGCTCGGCCCCGGGCGGGATCCTCGCGAAGATCACCGAGACGGTCGAGGATACCATGCGGGCCGCCCGGCTCCCGGTGCAGGCCATCAGCGGCACCGCCACCGTCATGGACAGCGCGGGCCGCATCATGAAGGGCCTGGCCGCGGCCGGGCAGGCGGTGGTGGACGAAGCGGTGAAAGCCGCCGGGAGCGCCGCCCCCAGGCCCGAGACGCCCGCGCCCCCCACGCCGCCCACCACTCCCGGATGACCGGCCCGGCGGTACCCCCCGGCTCCACCCCACCCTCGTTCATCACCGGCATCGGTCCCTTCGCCGCCATCAGTCTGGTGGTCGGGACCATGATCGGCTCCGGCATCTTCATCGTCTCCGCCGACATCAGCCGGCATCTCGCGGACTGGGGGCCGGGCGCGCTGCTCCTCGTCTGGCTGGTCACCGGGCTCCTGACCGTCATGGGCGCGCTGGCCTACAGCGAGCTCGCGGCGATGATGCCGGCGGCGGGGGGCCAGTACGTCTTCCTGCGGGACGGCCTCTCCCCCCTGGTCGGGTTTCTGTTCGGCTGGACGCTCTTCACCGTGATCCAGACGGGCACCATCGCGGCCGTGGCGGTGGCATTCGGCAAGTTCCTCGGCGTGCTCCTCCCGGGGGTGACGCCGGACATCTTCCTCTCGCTCGGTCGGCTGCCGCTGCCGGGGGGGACCATCGAGCTGGGGCTCTCCTGGCAGCGGCTGGTGGCGCTCGGCGTGGTGCTGACCCTCGCGGCGGTGAACGCCTACGGGGTGGCCCTCGGGGCGCGGGTGCAGACGGCCTTTGCGGTGGCCAAAGTGGCCGCGTTCGCGGTGCTCATCTTCTGCGGCCTGGTGCTGATGCGCGAGTCGGAGGCGTGGCGGGGCAACGTGGCCGGCTTCTGGGGCACGGGGGAGTGGACGCTGGCGCTGCTGCCGCTCCTCGGGGCGGCGATGGTGGGCTCGCTGTTCTCGGCGGATGCCTGGAACAACGTGACCTTCGCGGCCGCGGAGGTGCGGGATCCCCGGCGCAACCTGCCGCTCGCGCTGGGGGTGGGCACCGGGCTGGTCATGCTGATCTACTTCCTGGCCAATGTCGCGTATCTGCACCTGCTCCCATTTGCCGGCGCCCCGGACGGGGTCGGGGCGGCGGCCCGGGGCATCCAGTACGCGGTGGAGGACCGGGTGGGGACGGCCGCGGCGGAGGTGTTCTTCGGGCCGGCGGGCGGGGCGCTCATGGCGGTGGCGATCATGATTTCCACCTTTGGCTGCGTGAACGGGCTCACCCTGGCGGGGCCGCGGGTGTACTACGCCATGGCCCGGGACGGCCTCTTCTTTGCCCGCGCCGGTGCCCTGCATCCGGGGCGGAAGACGCCGGTGTTCGGGCTGCTCTCCCAGGCGCTCTGGGCGATGGTCCTGTGCCTGAGCGGGAGCTACGGCAACCTGCTCGACTACGTGATCTTCGCCTCGCTGCTGTTCTACTTCTTCACCGTGCTGGCGCTGTTCCGGCTGCGGCGCACCCGGCCGGACCTGCCGCGCCCGGTGCGGGCGTTCGGCTATCCCGTGCTGCCGGGGCTGTACCTCGCGGCGGTGTTCGCGCTCATGGTGGTCCTGCTCTTCCAGAAGCCGCTGTACACCTGGCCCGGGCTGATCGTCGTGGCGCTCGGCGTGCCGGTCTACGGGCTGTGGCGGCGCGGGGCGCGCGCCTGACCGCTCACCTTGCGCCCCCTCGGGCGGGCGCCGTAGCTTTAGAGATGGAACACCCGAACCGCTCCCGAGACAGCCGCGCATGAGCCCGATCCGCTCCGGCCTGGCGCTCACCTTCGACGATGTCCTGCTCGTCCCGCGCCATTCCACGGTCCATCCCCGTCAGGTTTCCGTCCAGAGCCGCCTGACCCGCCTCATTCCGCTCAATATCCCGCTGGTGTCCGCCGCGATGGACACCGTGACCGAGGCCGAGATGGCCATCGCGATGGCCCGGGCCGGGGGCATCGGCGTGCTGCACAAGAACATGTCGGTCGAGAAGCAGGCGGCCGAAGTGGACCGGGTGAAGCGCAGCGAGAGCGGGATGATCATGAACCCGATCACCCTCGCGCCCGACCGGCCGCTCCGGGAGGCCGCGGTGCTGATGGCACGGTTCCGGATCTCGGGGGTGCCAATCGTGGACGGCGACGGCAAGCTGGTCGGGATCATCACCAACCGGGACCTGCAGTTCGAGCGAAACCTGGACCAGCCGATCCGCGAAGTGATGACCAAGGAACGGCTCGTTACCGCCCCGGTGGGCACCAACCTCGACGAGGCCGAGCGGATCCTGGCCCGGCACCGGATCGAAAAGCTGCCCGTCGTGGACGGCGAGGGCCGGCTCAAAGGGCTGATCACCGTCAAGGACATCTTCAAGCGGAAGCACCACCCCGACGCCAACAAGGACACCCACGGCCGGCTGCGGGTGGCCGCCGCCGTGGGGGGCACGCCGGAGGCGAAGACGCGGGCCCGCGCGCTGGTGGACGCGGGGGTGGACGCGCTGGTCGTCGACTCCGCCCACGGCCACAGCGATGGCGTGTTGCAGACTGTGGCGCTGCTCCGCGAGGCATTCCCCGAGGTGCAGCTGATCGCGGGGAACGTGGCCACCGAGGCGGGGGCGCGCGAACTGGTGCGGCGCGGGGTGGACGCGGTCAAGGTAGGGGTGGGGCCCGGCAGCATCTGCACCACGCGCGTGGTCACCGGCGTCGGGGTGCCGCAGGTCACCGCGGTGATGGACGCGGTGCGCGGTGCGGGGGATGTGCCGGTCATCGCCGACGGCGGCATCAAGTACTCGGGCGACGTGGTCAAGGCGCTCGCGGCCGGGGCCAGCTCGGTGATGATGGGCTCCATGCTCGCCGGCACCGACGAGAGCCCCGGGGAATCCATCCTGGCGGAGGGGCGGCGGTTCAAGTCCATCCGCGGCATGGGCAGCCTGGCCGCGATGCAGGAGGGCTCCGCCGACCGGTACTTCCAGGAAGGCGAGCTCTCCAGCTCCAAGATGGTGCCGGAAGGGATCGAGGGGCGCGTCCCCTACAAGGGTCCCGCCGGCGACGTGCTGTTCCAGATGGTCGGCGGGCTCCGCAGCGGCATGGGCTACTGTGGCGTGGCCACCGTGGACCAGCTGCGGCGGGAGGTGGAACTGATCCAGATCACCAGCGCCGGCCTCCGTGAGTCGCACCCGCACGACGTGACGATCACGCGCGAAGCACCGAACTACAACGTCTGATCCGCCGGACCGGCTGGGACGGGCGCTCCAGGGCGTCCCCCCCTCGGGCCGTGACTCGCGCCTGCCCCTTCACCCTCCACCGTTCGGTGTCCTTGCCAGCATCCCCCTCCCGCGAGCAGTGGGGCTCGCGCCTCGGACTCATCCTCGCCATGGCCGGCAATGCCGTCGGTCTGGGCAACTTCCTCCGTTTCCCGCGGCAGGCGGTCGCCAACGGCGGCGGCACCTTCATGATCCCCTATTTCATCGCCCTCCTCCTGGTGGGCATCCCGCTCATGTGGGTGGAGTGGGGGATCGGGCGGCGCGGGGGCCAGGCGGGCCACGGCTCGCTGCCGGGCCAGTTCAGTACCCTGTGGAAGCACCCGGTGGCGAAGTACCTCGGCGTGATGGGACTGTTCAATACGCTGGTCGTGCTGATCTACTACTGCTATATCGAGTCGTGGACCCTGGCCTGGACCTTCGTCTCGGTGGCCGGGTCCATGCGCGGCCTGGATGAGCAGGGCATGAAGCAGTTCCTGTACAGCTACCAGAACCTGAGCGATCCCTCTGTCCATGCGGTCTGGGTGCCGTTCCTGTTCTTCGCGCTGACGCTGGGCCTCAACTTCTTCGTGGTGAGCAAGGGTATCTCGGCCGGCATCGAACGCCTGGCCAAGATCGGGATGCCGATCCTGTTCCTGTTCGCGGCGCTGCTGGTGATCCGGGTGCTCACGCTGCCGCCGGCGGCCGCCTCGCCCTGGGAGGGGCTCAACTTCATGTACACCCCGGACTGGGCGGCGCTGGCGCGGCCCTCGGTCTGGCTGGCCGCCGCGGGCCAGATCTTCTTCACCCTCTCGGTGGGCATGGGCACCCTCTCGGCGTACGCCTCCTACCTCCGGAAGAACGACGACATCGCGCTGTCGGGGCTGGCCACCGCGGCCACCAACGAGACCGCGGAAGTGGTGCTGGGCGGGTCGCTCGCCATTCCGGCGGTGGTGACCTTCTTCGGGGTCGGCGCGGCGGTGACGATCGCGCAGGGCGGCGGGTTCGACCTGGGCTTCATTTCCATGCCGCTGGTCTTCAACCAGCTGCCCGGGGGGGCCTGGGTGACCACCGCGGCGGGGGTGATGTGGTTCGGGCTGCTCTTCTTCGCCGGCATCACCTCCTCGGTCGCCATGGCCACCCCCGCGCTCTCCTTCATGGAGGAGAACTTCGGCTGGCGGCGGCAAAAATCGGTGGCCGTGATCGCCACCCTGGCGGTGACGCTGGGCGCGCTGCACATCCTCTACTACCAGCGCGGCTTCCTCGACGAGTGGGACTACTGGGCGGGCACCTTCGGCCTGGTGGTGTGCGCCCTGCTCGAGGTGATCGTGTTCGTCTGGCTGTTCGGGCCCGACAACGCCGTGGCGGAGATCCGCCAGGGCGCGCGGATGTACCTGCCGCCCCGGCTGCTCCGCTTCGTGCTGACCTGGGTCACGCCGTTCTTCCTGCTGGTGCTGATGGGGTGGTGGACGGTGCAGGAGGCGATCCCGACGCTCCTGATGCGGGGCCGGGCTCCCGAGGAGGTGGCGGTGCGCTGGGCCTCCCGGGGGGTGATGGCGGCGCTCTTCGTCCTGCAGTTGTGGCTGATCCGGCTGGCCTGGCACCGCCGCGCGGCGGAAGGGAGGCCCGGGTGACCGACCGGGCGCTGGCGTTCCTGGTGTTCGCCTGGGCCTTCGTGCTCGGGCTGACGGGATGGTGTTTCTACCGGCTGCTCAAGGCGGACGTCGACGACGACCGCCTGCCGCCGCCGGGCACGTCGTTGTGACCCGGCCGCGCGCGGCCGGGGGCGGATCGCTGTAGGCGGCACTCACTTCGTTACTCTCCCCTGGGAGTCGTACATGTCCCTCTTCCGCACCAAGTCCCTCGCCGAGCTGATGCCCGAGGAGGGCGAAGGCGGCCTCCGGCGGGCGCTGACGGCCACCAACCTGGTCCTGCTCGGGATCGGCGCGATCATCGGCGCCGGCATCTTCGTGCTGACGGGCACCGCGGCGGCGAACTACGCCGGCCCCGGCATCGTGCTGTCGTTCGTGCTGGCCGGCGCCGGCTGCCTCTTCGCCGGCCTGTGCTACGCCGAGTTCGCGTCCATGATCCCGGTGGCCGGAAGCGCGTACACCTACGGCTACGCCACCCTGGGCGAGTTCGTCGCCTGGATCATCGGCTGGGACCTGATCCTCGAGTACCTGTTCGCCGCCTCGACCGTCGCGGTGGGGTGGTCGGGCTACTTCACGGCGTTCATGACTGAACTGGGCATCACCCTGCCGCCGGAGTACACCGGGGCGCCGTTCGGGGTGGAGGGGACCCACACCCTGGTCCCGTCGCAGATCTGCGTGGATCCGTCCACCGGGGGCCTGGCGATTGACGCCGTGAGCCGCACCCCGATTCCCATTGCCGAGTGCGTGTCCAAGGGCTTCTCGATCATCCACGGCATCGTGAACGTGCCGGCGATGGTCCTGATCCTGGTCCTCACCGCGCTGCTGGTGGTGGGGATCCGGGAATCGGCCCGGTTCAACAACATCATCGTGTACGTGAAGGTGGCCATCGTCCTGCTGGTGATCGGCTTCGGCTTCCAGTACGTCAACACCGCCAACTGGACCCCGTTCATCCCGGAGAACACTGGCGAGTTCGGCAAGTTCGGCTGGAGCGGCGTGCTCCGCGGTGCCGGGGTGATCTTCTTCGCCTATATCGGCTTCGACGCGGTGTCCACGGCCGCGCAGGAGGCCAAGAACCCGCAGCGGGACCTCCCCATCGGCATCCTGGGCTCGCTCGCGGTCTGCACCGTGCTCTACATCCTGATGGCGCTGGTGATGACGGGCATCGCGCACTACAGCGAGCTCAACGTGCCGCATCCGGTGTTCGTGGCCATCGAGAAGGCCGGCCCGAGCCTCAAGTGGCTGGGGTACCTGATCAACATCGGCGCCATCTCGGGCCTGGCCTCGGTGGTGCTGGTGATGCTCATGGGCCAGCCGCGGATCTTCTACTCGATGGCCCGGGACGGCCTGCTGCCGGCGGTCTTCGGCAAGGTCCACCCCACCTTCAAGACCCCGTACATCTCCACCATCATCACCGGCCTGGTGGCGGCGCTGATCGCCGGGATCTTCCCCATCGGTCTGCTCGGGGAACTGGTGTCGATCGGCACCCTGCTGGCGTTCGTGATCGTCTGCGGCGGCATCATCGTGCTCCGACGGGTCCAGCCGGACCTGCACCGGCCCTTCAAGACACCGCTCGTCCCGCTGGTGCCGATCCTGGGCATCCTGATCTGCGGTTACATGATGTACGGCCTTCCGGTGGACACCTGGCTCCGGCTCGGCATCTGGATGGCCCTGGGCCTGGCCATCTACTTCCTGTATGGCCGCAGTCATTCCAAGCTGAACACCCGGTAGGGAGCCGCCGGCACCGGACATGGGGGGCCAAGGCATGCCTTGGCCCCCCAACCCTTGGCCCTCCGAGCCCCCCGCCTTACCTTCCCGCCCCATGTCGCCGTCCCTCTCGCCCGATCGCATCCGGCAGGCCCGGGCATTCGCCGCCGCCCTCACCCCCGGCCAGCGCATCTGCATCACCACCCACGTCAACCCCGACGGCGACGGTCTGGGCAGCGAGGCGGGGCTGGCACACCTGCTCAAGGCCCAGGGCATCCACGCGGTGGTGACCAATCCCTCCCCGACGCCCGAGCGCTATCACTTCCTGTTCGGCGGCCTCCCGGGGGTGGACCGGAGCCACGAGGCGGTGAAGGAACTGCGCAAGGCGGACCTGATCCTGGTGCTCGACATCTCGGATGTGGGCCGGCTCGGGATGCTGAGCCAGACGGTGCAGGACCGCGGCGTGCCGGTGGCCTGCGTGGACCACCATGCCAGCGCCGGCCACCTGCCCGAGGGTCCGCGGTACGTGGACCCGGACGCCTCGGCCACTGGGGAACTGATCTACCAGCTTGCGGTGGCCAACGGCTGGCCGCTCACGCCGGTCGCGGCGCGGGCGCTCTACGTCGCCATCCTCACGGATACCGGGGCGTTCCGCTTCAGCAACACCCGGCCCTCGGTGCTCCGCACCGCGGCCGCCCTGCTCGAGACCGGGCTCGACCCGGAGCAGATCTACCTGGATGTCTACGCCAACGCTCCCGAGGGCCGGGCCCGGCTGCTGGCGGAGACACTGCAGACGATGGTGGTGGAGCCGGAGGCGGGACTGGCCTGGGTGACGGTGCCGCCGGGCGCCCTCGAGCGGCTGGGTGCCACCGCGGACGACCTGGATGGCATCGTGGAGGTGCCGCGGACCATCGCCGGGGTGCGGATGGCGCTGCTCTTCCGGGAGATCGCCGCCGGCCGGGTGAAGGTCTC
>JANRJZ010000045.1:0-3104 GCA_033763675.1 Gemmatimonadota bacterium | reverse complement strand
CCGGCTCTGCCGGAAGCTCGCCGCCAGGAAGGTCAGCACGCCGATCGTGATCGGGCCGGCGGGCGACTGGTGCCCCGTCACCGTGAGATAGATGATGGCGGCGTAGGCGCCGTAGTAGCCCAGGGTCCCGACCAGCGCCAGCAGGCTCGCCACCACGGCGCGGCGCACGGCGAGCCCCTTGTTGGCCTCGTAGAACTCGCGCGACAGGTCGGCGTAGCGGCCCACCAGGAACCGGGCCAGCCCGAAGAGCTTCACCTCCTTGGCGCTCACGTCGCTGGCGCCGATGTAGCGCAAGTAGTCGAGCTGCCGCCGCTCCTCGGTCCAGGAATAGAGCAGCGAGTACGCCAGTGCGGCGAACCGGCTCTCGCCCAGGAACGACGGCAGCACCGCCAGCCCGAGCAGCACCAGCAGCCAGGGGACGTACACCACCAGCGCCACCGACAGCGTCACCAGCGTCACCGCGTCCTGCACCGTGGCCAGCAGCCCCGTGACCAGCCCGATCCGCCCCACCGTCTGCCGCCGGGCCCGCTCCAGCTTGTCGTAGATCTCGCTGTTCTCGAGCTGCTCCAGGTCGAGGCTCGCGGCGTGCTCCATGAGTTCCACGCTGGTGCGATTGGCCACCAGGTCGCCCAGCAGCGATTCCACCAGCGCGGAGTAGCGGGCCAGCACCTCGCCCAGCACCGCGAGCCCGAACTCCACCGCCAGCAGCCAGGCCAGCGGCTCCAGCGCGGGGTCGCCGATCGGGCGGTGCGCGGCGCCCCCCTCCACCAGGGCCACCACCTGGTCAATGATCAGCTTCCCGACCCAGAGCACCGCCAGCGGCACCAGCGCCCGGAGGGCCCGGAGCCCGACCATGAGCGCCGAGTAGCCGCGATGCGTCTCCCATACCAGCCGGAGCAGCCGCGGCAGGTGGCGCGTGGCCCGGAGCCGCTCCCGCCAGGAGGGGGGCTCCTCGATCGGCTTGCGGCCGGAGCGGGGGGGCCGGATGGGGGGGTGGGGGAGGGTCATGTCTCAAGTTAAGGGGACAGAACGGCGGGGAAGCGGGGACGCGGGGAAGCGGACTAGTCGCCGGGGAGACTCCGCAGGATCGCACCGGACGGGAAAGGGAGAACAGGCCCATTTCCCCCGTTTCCCGCTTCCCGCTTCCCGTTTCCCCATTTCCCCGTTTCTCCTGCTTCCCCATAGATTCCCCCCATGCCCACCGCCCTCGTCACCGGCGCCACCGAAGGGATCGGCCGAGCCATTGCCTTCGGGCTGGGCCGGTCCGGGTCTGCGGTCGGCGTCTGCGCCCGCACCCCCTCGAAGCTGCGCACCCTGCTCGACGACCTCCGCGCCGCCGGGATCACCGCCCACGGCGTCCCGGCCGATGTCGGCCTCGAGTCCGACGTGGCCACCATGGTGGACGACATCACCCGCGCCCTCGGCCCGGTGGACGTCCTGGTCAACAACGCCGGCGTGGCACTGCTCAAGCCCTTCGAGCAGCTCACGCTCGACGAGTGGGACACCACCATGGCCACCAACCTGCGGAGCCTCTTCCTGGTCACCCGCGCGGTGCTCCCCGGGATGCGGCAGCGGAAGCACGGGGCCATCGTCAATATCGCGAGCCTCGCCGGCCGGAACGGGTTCGCCGGCGGCACCGCCTACACCGCCAGCAAGCACGCGGTGCTCGGCTTCGCCCGCTCCCTCATGCTCGAGGTCCGCAAGGACAACATCCGGGTGATCACCATCTGCCCCGGCTCGGTGGACACCCCGCTGATCTCGAGCCAGGGAATGCTCAAGCCCGACGTGACGAAGATCCTCAAGCCCGAGGACGTGGCCGACACGGTGCTCGCCGCCCTGGCGCTGCCGGAGCGCGCCCTGGTCTCGGAGCTGGACCTGCGGCCCACCAATCCGTGAGCGGCATCGCCGTCACGATGTGCCTCTGCCGGCGGATGCCGTTTACGCGGCTGCTGCCGCTGGCGCGGGAACGGAATTGGACCCTCGAGGACGTCATCCGGGAGACCGGCTGCGGTGACCAGTGCGGCCTCTGCCGACCGTACGTCCGCCGCATGCTCCTCACCGGCGAAACCACCTTCACCGAGCTCCTGGCGGAGTAGCCGCCCGGAGCGGCGCGGGATGACCGGCTCATGTCGCTGACTCCCCTGCTGGCCCTGCTGCCGGGCCTCGCCGTCGCCGGCGGGGTCTGGTGGTGGCTGGCCGGACGCCTGGGGAAGGAGCGGGCCGACCGGGTGGCGGCGGAGGCGCGGGCCTCCCTCCGGGACCGGGAGTTGAGCCGCCTGCAGGAGGTGGCCCGGGCCATGGTGTCCGGCGACCGGGTGGAGCTGGTCCTGCAGGCCATCACCGATGCCACCGCCGACCTGCTGGCCTGCGAGAGCGCCGCCATCGGGTTCGTGGTGGAGGAGGGCCGCTTCGTCCGGCTGGTGGCGGGCAGCGGGCCGATCATCAACGCCCGGGACCGGCTGCTGCCCGTGGACCAGTCGCTGCTCGGCTGGGTGGTGGCGGAAGAGGCGGCCGTCACCGTCCCCGACATGGACGCCGATCCCCGCAACTTCCCCGTCCCCAACCTCCCGCTCGAGGCGCTGGCGGCCGTGCCGCTCCGCTCCAGCGGGATCGTCTTCGGCGTGCTGGCGGCGTTCAACCGGAATGACGGGGGGCCCTTCAGCAACGCGGACTTGCACCTGCTCGAGACCCTCGGCGACCAGATCGTGGTCGGGGTGGACCGGGCCCACGTCCTCGAGGAGAGCCGCAAGAAGGAGGAGGTGCTCGCCGCCAAGAACCGCGAGCTGCAGCGCGCCAACGAGCTCAAGAGCCAGTTCCTGGCCAACATGTCCCACGAGCTCCGCACCCCGCTCAACGCCATCAACGGCTTCTCCGACCTGCTGCTCACCGAGCAGCTGGGGCCGCTCAACGAATCACAGCGCGAGTTCCTCGATTCCATCCTTCGGAACGGCAACCACCTCCTAGGCCTGATCAACTCGGTGCTCGATCTCTCCAAGATCGAGGCGGGCCGGATGACCCTCTCCCTGACCCAGACCAACCTGCGCGAGGTCATCCTCAGTGCCGTCACCGACACCGCCCCCCTCCGGAGCGCCAAGCAGCAGGAG
>JANRJZ010000044.1:0-4466 GCA_033763675.1 Gemmatimonadota bacterium | reverse complement strand
AGGGCATCTGGGCCGAGCTGCTCCTGTTCACGGGCCGCTACGGGCAGCTGCTCGACTACGTGGTCTTCTGCGACTGGATCTTCTTCGGGCTGGCGGTGGTGGCGCTGTTCGGTATCCGGCGGCAGGACCGGGCCGGCGGGCGGGAACGGACGCCGTTCCAGGTGCCGGGGTGGCCGGTAACGCCACTCCTCTTCATTGCGGCGGCGATCTACGTGGTGGCGGGCTCGGTCATCTCCAACCCGCGGAACGCCCTGCTGGGCTCCGTGATCCTGCTGCTCGGGGTGCCGGTGTTCCTCTACTGGAGGGGTGCGGGCCGCACCAGGGCCTGACGCGCCGACGCCGGGGCCCCCGTGGCGCGGACCCCGGCGTCGGCGGCCTGCCCCCGGTTCAGCGCGTCCGGCGCAGCGCAATGCCGCCGTTCACGGTGGTCAGCTCGATCCGGCGGCCGCCATCGCCGATCCGCCCCCGCAGCGACCGCGGGTTCATGCGGCCACTCATGGTGATGGGAAAGTCGGACTCGATGTCCCCGTTCACCGTGGTCGCCTCGATGTCCGCGTTGAGGCCGGCAGGGAGCCTCACCGAGATGCCCCCGTTCACCGTGCTGAATTCGAGGGCCCGATCCGACGGCGTCCGGCCCAGGGTCACGTCGATCGAGCCGTTGACCGTGGTGGCGTGCACGAACCCTTCGGCGGTGGCATCCACATCCCCGTTGACCGTGGTGAGCTCCGCATCGCCCGGGAGCGACTCGCCCCGGACGTCGCCGTTCACGGTGCTGCCCTCGAAGTTCACGCCCGCCGGGACCCGGACCTCGAAGTCTACGCTCACGTCGTTGTCCTTCATGCTGTGGTCGCCGCCGCCGGGCCGGCATTCGTTGGGCCGGGAGCTGCGCCGGGACGGATAGATGGCGCAGATGGTCACCCCGCCGGCGTGCTCCACCACCTTGATCTCGACATCCTTCGGGTCATCGTCCTCGGCGTGCTTGGTCGCGGTGACGAGCGCCTCCCGGCCCGTGGCCCCGGTGGCGTGGATGCGGCCGTTGATGCCGCGGACCTCGAGGGTCTTCCCGGCGGCGATCGCGCCCTCCCACTTGAAGTCCTGGGCGGTGAGCGGCAGCGCCAGGAGCGCGGGCAGGGTGAGGGTCATTACGAGGGAACGCATGGTCTCTCCGGTAAGCTGATACGGTTCAGGGCCGGCCGGTGCCGCGGCGCAGCGCCACGGTGCCGTCGAAGGATTCCAGGTCCAGCCGGGCGCTTCCCTTGCCCAGCGTGAAGTTGAGCCGCTTACGGCTGGCGCCGCCCTGCAGTGTCACCGGGAAGTCGGACTCGAAGTCCCCGCTGAAAGTCGAGACCGAGACCTCGGCATCGATGGCAGGTGCGATGACGGTCACGTCCCCGTCGTGGCTGGTGAGGCTGTACCGGCCGCCCGGCTGCAGCGTCCCGCTCAACCGGATGGATCCATCCACGCTGTTGGCCTCGACCCGGCTGGCCGTCACCTCGTCCAGCACGATGTCCCCATCCACCACGCTGGCCTTGAGCACCCCCTTCGCATTCCGCACCCGGATGGCCCCATCAACCGTATTGAGGCTGGCCTCGCCGCTGACGTCGCTCAGCTCGATGTCGCCCTCCACCGACTGCAGCGCGATGAAGCCGGTCCCGCCGCGCAGGGTGATGCTGCCCTCTACGGTCGTCGCGCTGACTTCCCCCCGCGCCCCTTCGATGACGATGTCTCCATCCTGCGAACTCAGTTCCAGGGCCAGGTCGGCCGGGATGGTGAGCCGCCAGGTGACCTCCGCCGGGCCGTAGCGGGCGTGGGCGTGCAGCTCGAGGCTGCGGCCGCCGGCTTCCACCTCGATCCGAGTGTCGTCGTCGTGGTCCGCCTCGACCCGGACCTGAGGCCGGTTCCAGGTGGTCACCGTGATGCCCCCCTCGAAGCTCGAGAGCTCGAGCCGAGTGGCGCCACGCAGGGCGATGGTAGTGTCGGTCCCCTGCGGCAGCGCCGCGAGGGCCAGGAGCAGTGTCAGCATCCGGTCATCCTTTGCAGGTCAGCTCTCCGCGTGGGCCAGCACCGCGGCCCGGCGCAGCAGGTCCAGCTTGCGCATCCGCGTCCGGGTCAGGTGTCCGGACAGGTAGCCATCCGCCGGATCGGCGGCGAGCGCCCGCTCGGCCTCGCCGATGGCGCGGTCGATCAGGGCCAGCTTTTCCTCCAGGATCCGGACCGTCAACGTGTCCAGCCGGTCCCGGTTCCGTTCCAGCTCCCGCTCGAGGCCACGCACCGCGCCGGCATACCCCAGCTCCGACGGCGACGCCGCCTGGCTGACGAGCACCGGGGTCGCCGGCGCGGCGGCCACAGTGGCCGTGGCCGGACGCTCCCGCTGCCACAGCAGGGTGAGCCCCACCGAGCCGAGCATCAGCAGGGCCCCGGCGGCGATCAGTGCGGGAAGGGGCAGCGACACCCGCCGGACTCCACGGACGGGCGTCCCGATGGCGGCCGCGACGCCGGGCCAGAGATCGTGCCGCGGGGGGCGGTCATCCAGCGCCTGGGCACGGAGCACCACCCGGCGCAGCTCCTCGAGCAGGGCCGCGCAGTCCCTGCATTCTGCGACGTGCCGTTCCAGCCGGCCCGCGCGCTCCGGCGGGAGCTCGCCGTCAAGGTACTCCGACAATTCTTCCGGCAGCGGATGCATCATGGCCTCACCCCAGGGTCTTCCGCAGCGCCATGCGGGCATAGTGGAGCTGCGACTTCGAGGTTCCCACGTTGATGCCGAGCATCCCGGCGATCTCCTCATGCCGGTAGCCTTCGACGTCGTGCAGCACGAACACCTGCCGGGCACCCGGCGAGAGCCGCGCCATCGCGGTCTCGAAGTCCAGCCCGTGGGCGGGCGAGGCGGGACGGGCCGGCGGCTCCAGGCCGGTTTCGGGCTCCTCGACGAACAGCCGCCGGAAGCGGCTCCGCGAGGTGCGGCGGTTGAGCACCAGGTTCACCGCCAGCCGGTGCAGCCAGGTACCGAAGGCCGCCTCCCCCCGAAAGGTCCCGATCTTCTGCCAGGCCCGGACCAGCACCTCCTGGGTCACGTCCTCGGCGTCCTCGCCCAGCATCCGGCGCACCAGGTTGTGGACCCGGTTGACGTGCCGCCGGTATAGCCGCTCGAACGCATGCGGATCGCCGCTCGCCGCGAGGGCGGCGTCAACGGCATCGGCGTCGGCGGAGGAGGCGTCGGTGGTCCGCAGGGTGTCGGTTCCTGTGCGCGTGGTGATCATGCAGCCAGTTGGACACCCACCGGCCCCCCCGGTTGGAATCGCGGGAGGCTGGAGCGGGATTCCAGCCGGCCCCGGGGCCGACGGGCCCCCGGGCGAATCGGGCCAAACGATTATAAGGAATGCGCTTAGCGGCTCCAATGTCGCCGGCGCCGATCCCGGGACGGATGGCGTGGGCAGGACCCGCCCCGTAGGTTGGCCTGCTCAACATGGCCGATGCCCAGCCACCGTCCCCCTCGCTCGCCGAACGCCTGCAGCAGGCGCTGGGCTCTTCATGCATCCTGGGCGCGCCCCTGGGTGAAGGGGGGTTCGGCGTGGTGTATGCCGCCCGGGACCTCCGCCTGGCGCGGGACGTGGCGGTCAAGGTGCTCCGCCCGGAGCTGGCGGCTCCGGTACTGCGGGAGCGGTTCCGGAGGGAGGCGGAGGCGATCGCCGGCCTGCGCCATCCCGGTATCATCGCCATCCACGACGTGGGCGAACGTGAGGACCTGTGCTGGTTCGTGATGCCGCTGATCCAGGGGCGCACCCTCCGGGCGCGGCTGGAGGCGGAGGGACGGCTCCCGGTCGGGGAGGCGCGCCGGGTGCTCGAGGAGGTCGCCGCCGCGTTGTCCGCGGCCCACGCCCGCGGCCTCGTCCACCGGGACATCAAGCCCGAGAACATCCTGCTCGACGGCGAGGAACAGCGCGCCGTCCTAACCGACTTTGGCATCGCGAAGTCGCTGGGGGAAACCGGCTCCGGACCCAGCCTGACAACCGCGGGACTGATCGTCGGTACCCCGGATTACATGAGTCCGGAGCAGGCCGGCGGGGGCGGGGTGGTGGACGCACGGAGCGACATCTACGCCCTCGGCGTGGTGGGGTATGAGCTGCTCACGGGCCAGCGTCCATTCCGCGGACCCACGCCCATGGCGGTGCTGATGCAGCAACTCGGGGCGCCGCCGGCACCGATTGCTGGCCTCCGCCGGGAGTGCCCCCCCGCGCTTAGCGACGCGGTAGAGCGATGCCTGAAGGTGGAGGCTCGGGAGCGGTGGGAATCGGCCCAGGCCTTCCGCGGGGCGTTGCGCCGGAGCGGCGCGCTGACCCGTCCGGCGGCGGCGACGGAGCGGTCGGCGGGAACCGGGGCGGCCCAGCAATTCAGGCTGCTCGCCCTTGGTGTCGCGGGCCTGGTGCTGGCGGGGGCCATGGTGGACCTGAGCCGCGGCGCCGCGGTGC
>JANRJZ010000043.1:0-2050 GCA_033763675.1 Gemmatimonadota bacterium | reverse complement strand
CCGAGCGGCGTCGGCTGGCGGGGAGCGTGGATTGGGGGCCGCTGCATCGGTCCTGCAAGGAGGGGGGATACATCCCCGCCTGTGACTCAGTGCTGCGGACGGCACCGGCGGCGGTCCTGCTGCCGCTCGGCGATGCCGACTCCCGGGCCTCCCTGCTCCTCACGCTGCTTGATCTCGGAGGCAGTGAAGCACTGGCCCGGGTGGACGCGGCCCGCGGCTCCCCGCTCCCCGATCGTCTCGCTGCCGGCGCCGGCGTGCCACTCGACTCACTGCTGCGGCGGTGGCACGCATCGATTCTGGCGGCGCGCCCGCTGCCGGTCACGGTGCGCTACCGGGATGCCGCGACCGCGATGTTCTGGTTCGTGGTCCTGATGGCGCTGGCGCTGGGGAGCACCCGATGGCGCTGACTCCCGGCCGCTGGCTCCGCCTGCTGCTGTTGCTGCTCGGGGGCGTGTTCGTCGTCCTGGCGCCGCCGAGCCGCGACGGCACCATCCTCCTGGGGTTCTTCGGGCAGGTGATCGGGTGGTCGAGCTCCGACCGCTTCTTCGGGGTCGCTGGAAACGGCCGCGATCCCGAGCGGACCCAGCTTTCCCGGCTGGAGCGGGTGCTCCACCGGGCGGAGCGCCGCCTGCGCTCGATCCAGCATGCACAGGAGGCCGCCGGGTACTTGTCGCGGGGGCGGTGGGACACCGTCGTCGTGCGCACCATGTTCGAAGGCGTGGTCCCCCCCGGCGCCCGTTCCGTCGCCGAACGGCTGGCGCAGGGGGTCCGTCGCAACCTGGCCGTGACCGGAACGGTCGGCGCCCCGGTGCTCCTGGTCGTGCGGCCGGGAAAGGGACGGGCGGACGCCCCGGACCTCTGGTCGGCGTTCACGGCGGCGCCGGCGCCTGGTGGCTGCGTCGTGATGATCACGCTCGATACCCTCAACCGGTTCCCGTCGTACGGCTGGACCGACACGCGCGTCAGCTACTGCACCTACCTCGCCGCCTTCGGCCCGCCCGGGGCCGCGATGCGCGAGCTGCTGAATGCCCGCCAGTGGGATCTCGTCAGCGGCGGAACCTTCACCGGGCCCGCGCGCTATGCCCCGCCTGGCCAGCTCGACCTCCAGTGGTGGCGTTCGCTGCTGACGGCCTGGGCCGGCAACGACTGGTGGCGCGGGCGGCATCCGGCCGAGGTCGGCTGCCAGTTGGGCCGCCCGGACGCCTGCCTGCGGGCGCTCCGAATCGACGGCCAGCGCGCCAGCCTCTGGTGGGGGGCGGACGATGCCCCGTACTGGGGCTACGACGACTGGACCGTTCCGCTCCGGCGGGTCAACACCGAACTGCTCCCGGATCTCGTCCGCGAGTTCGGCGCAGACGCGGTCCGGCGCTGGTGGCAGGATGACCGGCCGGCCGCGGTGGGATTCGAGGCGGCCACCGGACGCCCCCTGGGCGAGTGGCTCGCGAGCTACCTGCAGCGCAAGCTGGGCCGGACGCTGAGCGGGCCGGTGGCGCGGTGGCAGAGCGCGCTGCTGGCCCTGGCCCTCAGCCTCGGGGCGCTCGGTCTGGCCACCTACGCCGCGACGCGACGCGAAGTGAGCTGAGCGACTCACTCCACATGGAGGTGAGGCCTGATCGCTGGCGCTACGCTGGCCAGCCCGCCCGATCCCGCGTTCAGCAGCGCGCTCCGGATGGCGGCGAGTGCCGTTGCCGCCCGGGCGAGGCGCTCCCGCGCCGCCACCTGCGGCTGGCCGGCGAGTGCCTCGCAGACGGCCACCAGTTCGTCCACCCGGGCCGGCAGCCCCGGCAGCACCTGCTGTTCCGCCCGGGGAAACGCCGCATAGCAGCGGAGGATCGTTGCCCGATCGCTGCGGGCCTGGCTCGCGGGATCGCCCGGGGATAGTCCCGGGGCGGGGGCCGGCGCCGGTGCCCGCCACAGTTCCCCCCAGTCAAACCCCCGTGTCCACAGGGTGCCGAACCGCACCGCGAGCAGGCTCCCACCGACCAGGGCGATGATCGGGCTCAGCACCGCGGCGCCGCGGCTCAGGTCCACCATGGCCCCCGCCAGCACC